>JBBRVO010000029.1:0-23927 GCA_038246775.1 Peptostreptococcales bacterium
ACAAAGCTTGTAAGATCAATGAGTCCACCTAAAATCAAAGGACCTGAGATGGCGGCCAGGGACGATGAAAAGTAATAAAGACCTGTGAAGGTTCCTATTTTATCTTCACTGGTTCGCTCGACGACCATCGGATAGGAGTTGATATTAATCAGCGCCCAAAAGAAGCCGCCGATGAGCATGAGCCCCATCATTAATAGCTGGTTAAATGGGATAAGAGTGCCAACTAGCGCTAATAGAATAAAGACACATGCATCGCCAGCAAGTCCTACGAGTATCGTCTTCCTTTTGCCAAATTTGGCCCCGATAAATCCAGCTGGAATTGAAAATATTAAGAACGACAAGGCGAAAAATCCTAAAATAAGAGAGGCATCTGAGACTTCTAGTCCTAAGAACTGCACACAGTAATTGCTAAATGTGGCTTCAACGCCTTGATAACCGACAAACCAAAAGAAAATTGCAAATAATATAAATAGAGTTGTGCGGTCTTTATCTGTCCAAATTTCTTTTATAGATGTTCTAAGGCTAATGCGTTTCTCCGCAGAGGTTTCTCCGAGCATCGGTTCTTTGATGAACTTCATCAGCATAAATAGCGCAAAGAACATCATGACTGCCGTGAAAACGAACGGGTAATTGGGATTGATTTTATAGAGCACGGCGCCACCGATGAGTACGAAAACAGAGGCGAGACCACCCATAAAATTGATGATGCCGTTGGCTTTACTTCGAAGCGGTGCAGGGGTGATATCAGGCATTAAGGCGACCGTCGGTGCTCTGAAGATGGCCATGGAAAAATTTAAAACGGTTATGATGAGCATGAATGTAAGAAAACTCGTGTAGTTAGGTAGAAGGATAAAGGCGATGGCAGCGAGCGGTATGCCTACCATTAGGTAAGGCATGCGCCTACCAAAGCGGGTATGGGTTCGGTCACTAAGCGATGCAATAAAAGGAATCATACTCACTGCAAGTATATTGTCCAGCGTCATGACGGCATTGATTTGAAATTGACTGTCGAGGAAATCTCTTAAATAAATCGGAACATAAATGTTGTAAAGAGGCCACACTAGACTCACTGCAAAAAAACCGAGACCGAGCAGAAAGGTCTTTTTAACATCTAATTTCATAATCCCTCCGTATAATTTATTTTTTAAAGCATTTATGATATCATGAGTATAACGCACAAATGAGGAGGCACCTATGAGTCAGAAGATGATAGTCAGATCTTTTTGGAGTATTTTTTTGGTGGTATATTTTATCGTTGGTTATATAAGACAAGCAATATTTGTTAAAATCGATGATGCTACTTTATGGGATAAGTTTGTTACAATTTATGTGCGAGGTTTTATTTTAAATATCGTACCTGCATGTATTATCGCGTTGATTTTAGGGTTTGTTTTGAATTATTATATGACAAACCGATCGAAAAGCGTCCAATCATCAACTAAGCACAAAAAACGTGGCTAGAGATCTTTGAAAGCCTCTATTAACTGAGTGACAGCCTGCTTCAATACCTTGCGATGTGTGGCAATATTAAGACGTTGGAACCCCTCGCCGCCATAGCCGAAAGATGGTCCTGAATTGAGCCATAATTTAGCATCGTCTTGTATCATGCGGTCAAGTTCGGAGGGATGAAGGTTATAGGCGTTAAAATCTAGCCAAAGTAGATAAGTGCCTTCAGTATTGGCAATTTTGACTTTTGGCAGTTCTTCAACGAGTGCGCTGCGAACGAAATCTATATTGTCATTAAAATACTGAAGCAAATCATTTAACCATGGCCTGCCATGCGTATAGGCAGCTTTGCAAGCTACAATGCCCATGATCCCCGCTGTATGGAAGCCAGTTCTTTCAAGTTCCGCTTCAAAACGCGCTCTCATTTTGGCACTTGATAGGAAGACATTAGAAATTTGAAGCCCTGCCAAGTTAAAGGTCTTAGATGGCGACGTGCAAGTGATGATTTTATCTTGCATCTGTGGTGCAATAGCGGCCAAAACGTAATGCTTATTTGGTGGGTAAACAAAGTCAGCATGGATTTCGTCAGAAAGAATCAGTACGTGGTGTTTTGCACAGATTTCAACTATTTTGATCAGCTCTTCAAACGTCCAGACCCGTCCTATTGGATTGTGAGGGCTACAGAGTATGAACATTTTGACGTCTTCATTAATAATTTTATGTTCAAAGTCCGAGAAATCGATGGTATACTTGCCATCGCTATATTTGAGCGGATTGAGTACGATGCGCCTATCATTTTTGGAAATGCACTCAGAAAAAGGCGGGTAGACAGGTGGTTGTATCAAGATGGCGTCGCCATTTTCGGTGAAGGCCTTTATAGCGGTGGAAAGGGCAAATACTATGCCCGGCGTTTCGACGATCCAGTCGCTTTCGATTCTATAATCAAAACCTTCAGAAAACCATTTTTTTATAGCCTCAAAATAATCATCACGGGTATCGCTATAGCCATAGATGCCGTGTTCTACACGTGCCATCAACGCTTGCCTTACTTCTTTTGGTGACATAAAATCCATATCGGCAACCCAAAGTGGAATCAGACCTTCAGGTTTCCCTAATTTTGCACTAAAGTCAAATTTAATAGAATCCGTGTTGCTGCGTTTCTCATAAACATCAAAGTTGTTGTCATTGATTATGATCGACATAAAAACCCCCCTGTTTTAAATAGAGTTACCATTTTAATTTAAAGCTGTAGACACTTTTAGTATATATCAAAGTTCAGCGTTTTACTTATAAAAATTGGCACGAACGCATCGCTTACTGACCAGTGTAGCCAATTAATTGAGACGAATTAAGAAAGTTGTAAGATTTATATTGGGTTTCATTTAAGATGGATGCGATAAATTGGGATTAAGGACTCGAAAGGACGGTTATTCGATGGAACAAGCGCGTATTTTAGTAGTAGACGATGACCTTGAAATCGCACGTGCGATTGAAAAACTACTGACAATAGAAGGTTATGAAGTCATCAAGGCATATAATGGTTATGAGGCGCTGGATGTGCTGAGAAATGAACAGATTCATCTAATTCTATTAGATGTTATGATGCCAAAACTTGACGGTTTATCGACGACTCTAAAAGTAAGGGAAAAAAAGAACATTCCAATTATCATTTTATCTGCCAAATCCGAGGATTCCGATAAAGTACTCGGTTTATCTATGGGGGCAGACGATTATGTCACAAAGCCATTTAGCTCACAAGAACTCGTTGCCCGTGTGAAAAGTCAACTTAGGCGGTATATGCAGCTTGGCGACAGTAGCACCACGAACAAAGAGAGAACACTTGTAAGTGGTGGACTGAAGCTTGATCTTGATGCAATGCAGCTTACTGTAGACGGTGAACCGGTTAAGCTGACGGCTAAAGAACTGAAAATATTGGAATTTTTGATGCGCAATGCTGGCATCGTCTTCTCGGCGGATAAAATATATGAAAGTGTTTGGAATGAAGCCCCCTACGCTGTGGAAAATACAGTGATGGTTCATATTCGAAGAATCCGCGAAAAAATCGAAATCAATCCTAAAGAGCCAAATTATTTGAAGGTGGTGTGGGGCATTGGATACAAAATCGAAAAGATTTAGTTATGCATTAATTTTTAAAATCATGGCATTTTTAATCATCTCAATCGCTTTAACGACGGCGGTTTTACTAGTACAATATCTCGCGTTCTCAGGTATTGAACTGGAAACGGTATTAACGGAGCAGTACACGGATAGTGCTTCATTTTTGGAAGGTGACGCAAGATCAGTTATCAATGATGTTTCAAATGCTATTAGTGGTAACGCTGGGACTATTGGCAATGGATACTATTATTATTACACCGACGGCGTAAAAATCACCACGAACCTGGTATCTGGTGACGCTACTTCTTTCGATAACTACAAAGGTGAACTCTTTACATTAAAAGACAGCCAATGGATTTATAACCACAACGAGAATTTCCTTTCTCAAGATATGTTTGTGAATGCTAATGTTATAGGTTACATTGCCTTCACAACGGACTATTTGAACAATGCACAAAATAAATGGGAGGCACAACGCGTTCAAACCATTCCTCTGGCTTTATTGCTCATTGGAATTGTTGTAGGTACACTCATGTTGCTCGTTTATCTGACGGTTACCATTGGTCGACCTTATAAAAACGGCCCATTAATGCTTGCCACAATAGATAAAATGCCAACAGATATTTTAATAGCAATTTATTTGGGATTTGGATTATTATGGGCAGCTGGAATGGCAGCTAGTCTAAATGGTCTTTCCATGTCTAGAGTCTTCATTGCCAGTCAGATGATGGCCGCTAGGATCACTTTGGGAACCATTACTTTTGTTTTTATCGTCATTTCAGGTTTTTTCTATCTTTCCTTGGTGCGCCGCATTAAAGCAAAAGTCTTGATCAAGGGGAGCATCCTCTATAAATTCATCTACGTTATTTATGACTTTTTCAAAAGCCTTTTTGATGGTCGGATGTTCTCAAGCAACAAATTAACGGGTCAGTTGTTTCAAAGACAAGCGGCATTTATCGCTTTAAGTTTCATTTTAGTGCTTTTGACCTTCGTTTTGGTTTTAGTGCCTCCACTTTTCTTCTTACCACCTATTGCAGAACTATTTATCATCTATTGGTACGTCAAAGGCAACAAAAAAACATACCAGGCAATCGACCGGGGATTTAATGACAGTTTAGAAGAGCAGATGAAAGCAGAACGTATGAAAATTCAACTCGTCACGAATGTCTCACACGATCTCAAAACGCCACTGACGTCGATTATCAGTTACGCAGACTTACTTTCAAAAGATGAAACATTGACGGAATCTTCTAGAGATTATGTGAATGTCTTAATCGATAAGTCCAATCGATTAAAAAACATCGTGGCAGATTTGTTTGATCTTGCCAAAAGCACGTCAGGAGACATACAGCTAGAGCTTGAAACCATCGATTTAAAAAAACTAATCGAACAGACACTAGCAGATATGGGGGATGACATTGAAAAATCAACGCTTCAGTTCAAAGTGAAATTGCCTGAGTCACCTGTGATGGTCCTATCAGATGGCCAAAAAATGTACAGGGTCTTTCAAAATTTAATCGATAACACTTTGAAATACGCGATGCAGGGCACAAGGGTTTTTATAGATCTTGAAAGCACCGGCAATAAAGCCTCTGTCTTGATTAAAAATACAGCAGGCTATGAAATGGATTTCACAGCGGATGAAATTCTACAAAGATTTTCGAGGGGTGATTCTGCGCGTACTACAGAAGGCAATGGCTTAGGCCTTTCAATCGCAGAGAGTTTTACACAGGTTTGTGGTGGCGATTTTCTACTTAATGTCGACGGTGATTTATTCAAAGTCATATTACAATTTGATGCAATCTAAAAAGCACCAAGTCAATGCTATTTAAGCAAAGACTTGGTGCTTTTAATGTCAAATACCAGTTTTACTATAATTTATCTTGAAACTGACTGTAGTACATTTCTGCGTAAAGGCCTTTTTTATCTAACAATTCGAGATGTTTGCCTTGTTCCACGATATTGCCACCGTCGACGACGAGAATCGTGTCAGCATTTTGAATCGTCGAAAGGCGATGGGCAATGACAAAACAGGTTTTACCTTTCATTAAATTGCGCATTGCGTCCTGAATTTGCAGTTCAGTGCGGGTATCTACATTTGAAGTAGCTTCATCCAAGATCAGCATTTTTGCATCGAGTAACATGGCGCGTGCGATGGTGAGAAGCTGCTTTTGTCCCTGTGAAATGTTAATGCCATCTTCATTTAAGATCGTATCATAACCTAGGGGAAGATGCGTGATATAAGTGTGAATTTTGGCAGCTTTGGCAACTTCAATGACTTCCTCTAAGGTTGCATCTTTTTTGCCATAAGCGATATTCTCGAAAATCGTCCCTTGAAATAGCCATGTATCTTGCAGAACCATGGCAAAAGCTTTTCTGAGACTTTTTCGAGTGAGATGAGACACGTCGATGCCATCAATGGTAATACTACCGCCTTGTGGGTCGTAAAACCGCATGAGAAGGTTTATTAAAGTCGTTTTTCCAGCACCCGTTGGGCCGACGATGGCGACTAAATCTCCGCTTCTAGCAGTCAAATTGAGGGCGTTAATGATTATTTTATCCGGTGTATACCCAAATTTCAAAGCAGTCATCTTTACATCGCCTTTAATATCCTTTTCAATCAATTCGATTGCATCTATATCGTCTTTGGGTTCAGAGGGTTCATCAATTACTCTAAAAACTCTTTCGGCAGCTGCAAGTGCCGATTGAAGCTCACTTGATATGTTTGCCAGTTCGTTGATCGGTCCAGAAAACTTACGTGAGTAGAGGACGAATGAAGAGACATTTCCTATGGTTAAGTTTCCGAGAAGGTATAGGATTGCCCCGAAGACGCTGACTAAAGAAAGGGATAGGTTGTTGACAAAATTTACAGAAGGTCCAACCATGCTGCTATAGTATTCAGCATTAAAATAAGCTTCAACAGATTCGTTGTTTTTTTCATCAAAGCGTTCAATCATCACGTCTTCCTGATGATAGGCTTTTATGACCTTTTGTCCAGAGATGATTTCTTCTACAAATCCGTTTAGTTCCCCGAGTTTAGCCGAGCGTTTCCGAAATAGGGGGCGGGTTTTGCCGGTCATAAATCTTGTCAATGTAATAGAGATTGGGATGGTGACTGCAAATACGAGAACCAATGACGGCGAAATAATGACCATCATCACCAGCGAACCCAGTACTGTGATGATACTCGTGAAAATTTGGATGACATCATTGGAGAGGGAGGTATTGATTGTGTCAATATCATAAGTGATGCGGCTAATGATATCACCCGTTTGATTGCGATCAAAATAGCCGACAGGCAAATCAGCAAGCCGTTCAAAGACATCTTTTCTCATTTTATAGACGACCTTTTGACTCAGTGAAATCATGAGCATGGCAAGGAGATAGGCAAAAATGGACGATAAAAGATAAAGGACGAGCATCCAAGAAATATAATAGAAAACTTTGCCAAAATCTACTTGACCTTTAGATGTCCCAAAGGCGTCAATGGCATATCCAGCAAGAGCTGGCCCAATGAGCGACAAAATATTCGCGCTAAATGTGAGTAGCATGGCAACAATCAAATACAATTTATACTGATATAAATAAATCCAAAGTCTCAAAAGGACTTTTTTTCGATTTTTAGGAGCGATTTCGCCTTGCTTTTGAATTTTATGCATTGACGTCACCTCCCATTTGCGATTTCGCAATCTCTTGGTATCCCTCACATGTCTTCATAAGGGTTTCGTGATTGCCACTGCCTATGATTTTGCCGTCTTCCAGTACGATAATGTGGTCTGCATACATAATGGAACTAATGCGTTGAGCGATGATAACGGTTGTGGTTTCTTGAAAATGTTGAGTCAATGTACTTCTCAGTTTTGCATCGGTGCGATAATCTAAAGCGCTTGATGAATCGTCTAAGATCAATATTTGAGGATCTGCTGCTAAAGCACGTGAAATGAGAATACGTTGTTTCTGGCCACCACTTAGATTAGCCCCTTTGATGGTCAAATTATGGTTCCAACCTTCAGATAGCGACTCGATAAATTCGCCAGCCTGAGCGAGATCTGTGGAAAACATTATTTTTTCAATCGGCAATCCGCGTCCAAAATCTATATTTTCTGCGATTGTATCGGCAAAGAGAATGTCATTTTGAAAGACAATGCCAAACATCTTATGGAGTGCCTCACTAGGAATGGATTTGACATTGCGTCCACCGATGCGTATTGCACCCTCGTCCGCGTCATAAAATCTGAGGAGGAGTTTGACAATACTTGATTTGCCACTCCCTGTGGGTCCTATGATACCAAGGGTTTCGCCTTGTTTGAGTCTAAATGAAATATCGCTGAGATCTGCTTGATTTTTGTGGTAAGAAAAAGTGACTTTATCAAACTCGATATGAATACTTTTGTCGATAAAAGCAGTTTCATCGAAAGAATCCTCTTCGATGTGGAGAGCCTCAGGTGCATCGATAACCTCGGCGATACGGTTAAAGGAAGCTAACCCTTTAGAAGCAAGCACGAAGATTCTACTGATGGATAACATGGCATTTAATATAATAGTAAAGTAAGTCAGAAAGGCGATGACGACACCTGGCTGAGAAAGACCGTCGTTGACACGGTAAGCGCCAACCAAAATGACGATGGTTAAGCCGACATTTAAAAAAAGGTTCATCATTGGGTTCGTGATTGACATCGTCATACCAACACGCTTCTCGCGATTGACGACTTCTTGACTGACAAGCGAAAAACGTTGCTTCTCAAAGGCCGTTTTTGAAAGTGCTTTGATGATGCGAATGCCGGTTATATTTTCACGTATAGACCGTACCATATCATCGATTGACTGTTGTAGTTTGTTATAGAGCGGGATACCGCGTTTTGAAACCAGGTACACTGTTAAAAATATAAAGGGCTGAACGGCGATTAAGACCAGTGAAAGTGCGGGATCAAGGGAAACTGTTACTATAATGCCACCGAGTAGTAGAATCGGCGCACGCACACCAAGCCGTTGCATCATACCAACCATGTGATGCACATGATACGAGTCGGAAGTCAGACGTGAGACGAGTGACGGGATAGTAAACGTATCTATTTGACCACACGACAAATACGTAATCTTAGAAAAGAGATCATGCCTGATGCGTCTTGTGGTTTCAGCAGCAACGCGACTTGCCATGCGATTGGCAACAATGTTAGCAACGACGGCGACTGACGCACATAGGATCATGGCGCCACCCCAGAGCACAATATCTTGGATTTGTTTTGTTGGCACAACAGTATCTATCATATAGGCCAGTATCCACGGAATCAGCAAATCCATGATTGTACCAACAAATTTAATAAAAAGGCCGAGAGTCATCTTCGGTAGATAAGGCTTTAAATAAAGAAACAGACGTTTCATAGGCGCTCCTCAAATGCACAAAATGGTTTTCATAAAAATATTACCATACCCGAAAGATTATGTCAAAGTAGCCAGAATCTCGATAAAATGTGTTTTTTAAATGCTGAGAATGGGCTATAATAAGAACAGACATCAGCAGCAACACAACTTGCTGTATAGAAACACTCAGAGGACATTAAAGATGACAAATAAAAAAAATACAGACAATAAAAAAAATAAGCAAAAGCGCAAAAAAGTCAAACTTCTACTCAGAAGAATTGCCATTGTTTCTGCGAGTCTCTTGATTATATGGCTCGTTATTTTGATGGTTTTTAAAGGCTTAAAAGGGCTTTCAAATGATAAGCAAGTAGACTCAAAAGCTACAGAGACGCAAACTTCAATTGACATCACTGAAACGGAAGTTGCGATAGAAACGCAACCATCTGATGAAACAACAAATTCAACAGTTCCAACAGATCTAACAGATCTAACAGATTCAACCGGCAATACATCGGTGGCAACAACTGAAGCGACTGCATCCGAAGCGCATACAGAATCGACTGAAGCAAGAACAGAATCGACTGAAACAAGTACAGAATCGACGAGCAAGGAGGTCATAAATATGGATTTTTCGGTAGTATCTTATTATATTCAGACGCGAGATGCGCGATATCAAGCCTATTTCCTTACGCATAAAGCCATGTCTGCTTCGGAAATCGTCAGAGATGTAAACATGAATTTGGATTTTAATTTTTACGGACAAATAGAAAAAGTGGATGACCCCAATGCTTTATTGGTTATCTGCAATAAATACTATCAATTACCTAGCGATTTTACACCTGAAAATCTCACAAATGTTCCAGAAGGTTATTTCGTAGCAGATGGAAAATCTTATCAGCTCAAACAAAATGCCCTAGATGCCTTTATTGCCATGTCAAATGCAGCCAAAAAAGAAGGTCTATCGCTACGCATCATCTCCGCGTATCGCACAAATAGTTATCAAGCCAATTTGTATCAAAAGTATAAAAACAACAATGGACAGAAAGCAGCAGATAGATTTTCGGCAAGACCCGGACATTCTGAACACGAAACGGGACTTGCAATCGATATTAACGATGTCGCACAAGCTTTTGAAAACACACAAGAGTTTACATGGCTTGGCAAACACGCACATGAATATGGCTATGTGCTTAGATACCCAGCTGGTAAAGAAAATGTGACCGGTTATATGTATGAACCATGGCATTATCGATTCTTAGGCGTTGAAACCGCCACTCAGTTAAAAAATCTAGGCGTAACTTACGATGCCTATTATGCCATGTATTTATTAAAGTAATGCAACAACTCAGGAGGGTGATTTGGACAGAAAAAGATATATCGAAGGTTTGATATTTGGATCGCTTGCTTACTGCTTATGGGGATTGCTACCACTCTATTGGAAGCTTGTCAGTGCGATTTCACCTTATCAAATATTTGCACAACGCGTCGTTTGGTCCTTTTTCTTTATCACGATCCTCTTGGTACTTAAGAAAAATCACAAGCACTTTTTCAAGGTGATCACCAGTTTAGATCAACTAAAAAAAATAATACTTCCAACGCTATTTATATCAGTCAACTGGATGCTATACATTTGGGCCGTGAACAACAATTACATTATTGAAACGAGCCTTGGGTATTACATCACACCACTTATTTTAACACTTCTCGGCAGAATTTTTTATAAAGAACGTCTTAACGGTCTTCAAAAAATCGGTATTGGACTTGCTGCTTTAGGCGTTGTAATTAAGACCATTCTCTATGGCAAGTTGCCAATTATTTCACTTGTTTTAGCTTTGAGCTTTGCAATGTATGGGTTTTATAAGAAAAAATCGAAACTCGATTCACTATCGGGTCTTGGATTTGAAACCTTGATTATTGGAATTCCGTCTTTAATTTACCTTTTGTTCGTCGAATCGAACGGGCAGGGGATAACTGGCAATCTGTCTAGTATGTACTGGGTCCTCATCTCACTAAGTGGCATCCTCACTGCGACGCCTTTGCTCCTTTATTCTGAAAGCACTAAACGGCTTCCACTAAACGTCGTCGGTTTTTTACAATACCTGTCGCCAACGATTGCTCTACTGCTCGCCATTTTTGTATTCAAAGAAACCTTTGATGTGCGATCTTTCTTTGCATTTGCACTAATTTGGATTGGCCTAGGCTTTTTTTCGTATTCCCAGTACCTCGTTTTAAAACAAAGCAAACTAAAAAAGATTGGAGAGGGTGATGGCCATGGAAAATGAAAATAAACCATTAAAAATTAATGACGAGCGTTGCGATTGTAACATCATTCATGAAGATTTAATCGAGAAAGTAAGGGGCGTTTTACCAAGTGCCGAAAATCTTTCGCTTTTAGCCGATTTTTTTAAAGTGTTTGGCGATCAGACGCGCATAAAAATCTTATCGTCACTGGCAGAATCGGAAATGTGTGTCTGTGATATTGCCTACCTTTTAAATATGACACAAAGTGCAATTTCTCATCAACTAAGGGTTTTAAAGCAAGCGCGACTTGTTAAAAATAGAAAAGATGGGAAGGTCGTTTATTATTCCCTTGACGATAATCACGTTAAGCAAATCATAGACCAAGGCCTTGTTCACATTGGCGAATAATTATCCTATATATCTATAATGAAACACGGAGGTGCACATGATACCAACTAACAAACACAATATGGCGATGACAATACTGACAAGAACTGCAGTTTTGTTAGCACTTGCACTTGTATTTCAAATAGGATTCATTCAATTTGCACAGCCGGCCGTTGGCCCGCTTGTGAACATGACATTACTCATTGCTGCTGTGGTGGTGGGTTCGACGCCTGCGATCATTATCGGATGCTTGACGCCGCTTATGGCATTTTTACTCGGCATCATGCCATTGCTGCCTGTGGTGCCATTTATCATGGTAGGCAATGCCATATTGATCCTCAGTTTCAATTTAACGCGAAACGTGTTTAGAAAGTATGGCGACATTATTGGCGTTATCGTCGCTGCTCTGCTAAAATTCGCCTTTCTTGCAATTTCGATTCGTTATTTTGTCACTTATTTTATAGAAAAGGTGCCGCCTAAAATGGTCACGGCATTTACGATTCCACAGTTATATACAGCTTTGATCGGGGGATTTCTTGCAATCGTTATCGTAAAGTACTTATCAAATGTTCTAAAACTGAAAAAATAGAAACGGATGCATCATAAGTGGAAGGCTCAAAAAACGTAGTTATGTGGTATAATTAAGTGTTAAAAAACGGACAAATGGATGAAGGTGAATTGTGGAACGCAGGCAGATGAAGCTTCGTAAATGGTCGATAAGCGACCATTTAGTCAACATCATATTGTTTTTTGTACATACAGCTGTATTGGCTTATTTTGCTATTTTGAGTGTTCATGTCGTGAGTACCGTAAAGCCAATGCCGACTAGTGATTTTAAATACTATTGGAACTTGGCCAGTGATTTGTCCATCTATCACAAAGGTGGGATCATCGGCTTTATCTATGCGCCATTTAAAGCAATGGGCATTGCGCCATATTGGTCGGCACTTACTGTCAATCTCTTTTTTTTAGGTCTCGTTTATCTGTCAACTTGGTTGACATTCAAAAAATACAAACACCCACTTGGAATCCTTGGACAGTTGCTGATGACTGCGGGGCTTGCGATGTTCGGACTTTGGAATGCCGCTTATTCGGGCATGGTCAATGCTGATTTTCCCAATGTGGCGCTCCTCATAGCGGCAACACGAGGATTTAGCCTTTATGGCACCTGTAAAAAAAAGAGTTGGTTGCTCTTTGCGGGTTTCATGCTGTTTTTCGCAGTGGCATTAAGGGTTAAAACGGGTCTTGCATTAGGCATCGTCGTTTTGATGATTGGGAGCTTTCACTTTAAAGCACTTAGGCGAGATCGCGCCATTCAGATGGTTGTTCTCGTCATTTGTCTGTCCGTTGGATTTGCTGCAGTAAGCGAAGTGCTTTTGCGCAGTCAATCTGAGAGCAAACAGGATGTCGCGAGACAGGGGAGACTTCAACTCTATACGGGACTTCTCTATACGGAGACAGGTTCCATGTGCGGCAGATGGACCAAGGCTGCTTTTGATAAAACGCTTGAAGAACTTGATGTACCATTTTCACAGGTCATCCATAGACATCTCAGCGTTAAAAGTAAGCGTTACATTTTAGCGATAATTGGCTGCAAAATTGATCATGTGCTTAAATATGATGAGTTTGCCTTTAGAGAACTTTTGGCATTTGGCGTCAAGCATCGTAAGGTTACAGAGGCCGATCTGACGATTGTCAGAACCTATGAAAAAATAGAAGAAACTTGGGTAAACCGTTTTAAAGGTCTCGTCTATGTGATGCTTGCACTCACACTTATATTATGGCGCCCTTTGAAAATCCCACTTGCCATCGTGCCATTTGCCATCTATTTTGCATTTATGGCGCTCCATAGCATTTTTGAAATTCAAGCAAGATACATGGTGGAACCGCTTTTGTGGTCATACTTTGCAGCAGTATGCTTAATCTTTGAAGTCTCAATAAAACGGGTGAAACGTACACATGAATAATACTAATACTAGTCAACGCTTCAACAAGTTAAATCACATAAATAGCCTAGGATTTATCGCAATCCTCATAAAGTTGACCATAGGCATTTTTTGGATCAATCAAGTGCAAGTCGATGCGGTGTTTGATTTTGTCGGTAAATTTTCACTATCGACGTCACCTTGGTCTGTTTATTTTGCAAATGGTGACCTCAGTGCGTTTCCCTATCCTGCACTTATGCTGTATGTCTATAAATTGGTACAATTGCCTTTGGCCATTTTAGGTGATGTTCCTGATACCTTAAAAAATGCCCTTTATATCCTACCACTTTTAGCGGCTGACTTAGGGTGTTTATGGATTTTAAACCGTATGTTTCCGAATAAGTCGTTTAAGACGCTCTATTTTTATTTCATTTCACCTGTTGTGATCTACGCGACGTTTTATTTGGGACATCTTGATTTAATAGCACTGTTTTTTATGTTGTTGTCCTTATATTACCTTCAAAAACGCAACTACCTCTTAATGGCAGTGAGTTTAGGGCTTGGATTTAGTGTGAAATTACCGATGCTGTTTGCATTACCACTGGCCATCGTCTTTCTTTATAGAAATATTCAAAGGGAAAAATACAAGGTTATCGCCCAGTTCATTGGGACCTTTATAACGGTTGTCGCTTTGATTTCTGCACCCTTTCTGTTTCAATCGAGTTATATTCAAATGGTGTTTTTGAACCCTAAGCAGAGTCTTTTATACGATCTTGTGCTTCCGATGGGCACTTACAAGCTCTATATCGCGTATCTTGGCATTTTAGTGATCTATGCAAGATTTCTCATGTATGAAAAGCTCAATAAAGATTTATTTCATAATTTTCTGGCAGTCATCTATTCAGTATTTGTCATACTCGTTCCACCTTCTGAAAATTGGTATATGTGGAGTTTTGTGCTCTGTGCGGTACTCTTTATAAGTCTTTTAGACAAACATAAGATCGCTTATGCTTTGAGTGCACTTTTTTCAATCTTCTACTTGATTACGTTCGTCGCGACGCCATTTATTGAAAGTGAGCCATTAAAAAACCTCATATTTACGACGTTTGAAGGCATTTTGATGTTCGTCGTTTATGTCCTGTATAAATATGGCATCAAATCAAACAGTGTCTATAGGAAAAAAGAGCACGCGACGATCATCGGTATCGGTGGCGATTCAGGTGTTGGCAAAAGCACTTTAAAAAATAGTTTAATCGATTTGTTAGGTGAACAAAACATCGTGCCTATCGAATCTGATGGCGATCACAAGTGGGGGCGTGGCGACCAAAGCTGGGAATCTATCACGCATCTTAACCCTAAGGCAAATTATTTGTATCGTCAGGCTCAGTATTTAAAAGCGCTTAAAAACGGGTCAAATATCGAACGCGTCGAATACGACCATCATACGGGTCAATTGACGGCACCTAAAAAGGTCTATGCAAATGATTTCATACTGGTTGCGGGTCTGCATCCTTTCTATTTACCACAGACGCGTAAGCTCATCGATGTTAAAATCTATCTCGATACACAAGAAAAATTGAGACGCCACTGGAAAATTAAGCGTGATGTCTCCCTAAGGGGTTACTCTATTGACAAAATTATGGAACAAATCAATTTACGAGAAGTGGACGCTGAAAAGTATATTCACCCACAGATGTACTATGCAGATTTAGTCATAAGGTTTTTTTCTGATGATATCTACGATGCCGGTGATGTTACGATAGATCCTAAGTTAAAACTCAAAGTCATGTTAAAACTCGATGTCGAAGTTGAAGGCATTGTCGAAGCGCTTGAAGCGCATGGGCATACGATTGAGCATGTTTATGACGCGGATATGAAGTATCAGCATATCACGTTCAAGGATCACATTGAAAAGGGCGAACTCATTGATAGTGCCGAGCGATTTATCGAACACATCGATGAACTTGTAAACGGACATGACATCCTATGGGCAAGCGGGTATCACGGGGTAATTCAACTTATGACGCTTGCACTACTTAGCCATAACAGAAAAAAGGGAGAAGACAATGACTTATAAAGGCGTTTTACTTGACCTTGACAATACACTTTACAATTATGACACACCACATGAAATTGCTCTCGCAGAGACGCTTGAAAAATTCGGCAAAAAATTTGGAATGCCTTACGATGACGTAGTCTTATTATTTGATCGTGCCAAAAGTATGAACCACAGACAACTGGCGCTTACAGCCGCGTCACATCATAGACTCTTTTATTTTCAAAAAATGCTCGAGTTGATTGGCGCTTTTGATGTGTCAGATTGTCTGGAATTTGATTCGATGTATTGGCACATTTTTATGGCACACATAAAGCCAGAGCCCTATGCAATGGATTTTTTAAAAGAACTTCATGTGCCAAAATGTATTGTGACAGATTTCACAGCACATGCCCAATATGAAAAGTTAATCAAACTTGATATGGACCCATGGATTGATCACTTAGTTACTTCTGAGGAAGCAGGCGTTGAGAAGCCACATCCATTCATCTATTCATTGGCACTTAAAAAACTAGGGCTAAAACCTGAAGACTGTATTATGATCGGCGATTCCTATAAAAAAGACTGTATTGGCGCTCAAGCTATGGGCATAGATAGTATCTATTATAAAGGGGATTTTGAAAAACAAGATACTGGAAAGGGCATCTACGTTTTATCCAATTTTCACGATATTTTACACTGGCTGGAGTAGGAGGTTAACACTATGCCTAAGACATTTAATGACGTCATTCAAGCATTTGTGAGTGTTTGCGACCTCACAAGCGATTCCGTTGACATGATTCAAGCGGGTGGCGGAAACGCATCGGCAAAGTATGAAGAGAATGGAAAGCCTATGATGTTGATTAAAGCTTCTGGATTTCTCATGTCGGAAGTGGATGAAGAAAAAGGCTATACGCGCATTGCGCTCGATAAAATACAGGCCATTCTAACGGCTGTTAAAGAGGGACAACTATCAATCGATGATGAAGCTGCCCTCACTCTCAGAACGTCTGAAGCCAATATTGGCTTGTTACGCCCTTCTATAGAAACGTTTTTACATGCGCTTTTGCCTCAGCGGTATATCTTACATGTACATGCGTTAACGACGTTGATTTATGCCTCTTCAATGCAATTTGTTGAAGATATGGCCACACCTGTATCGACACGCATCAACGCGTTACTGATACCATATGAAAAACCCGGTATTCATCTTGCAATGGCCATGATGCGAGGCATTGATCAATATAGGGAAAAATACGGCAATTCACCTGACGTTATCATCCTTCAAAACCATGGACTAATCGTCGCATCTGACAACCCAGATACTTTGTATAACGCCATTACGACCGTGGAAGATGACATCAAGTCCTATATGGGGCTTCCAGAATCTTTTGGCAAAGTTTATGCCGAACAGCGATTGATCAAAAGGGCATTAAATCACGCAATGAAACAGACATGTACTCAAAAACGCCTTTTCGTACGGGCAAATGAAGATAGAGACCTTGTCGATTATCTTGACGGCATGCTTAGTTTCCCAGATGCCCTCGTGTTCTGCGGTTTAGAGCCGCTTGTTATAGAGACAAAAAAATATGAACCATCAAGCGACCTTATAACCGCTGGCATAAGTCAATATGTAGAAACATATAAAGATTTTCCCAAAGTCATCCTTTTAAATTCTATCCTATATTTCTGTGGTGAGAGCATCAAGAAGTGTCTAGACGTTCAGGATGTGCTCAAAATACAAAATATTTTAAGGCGTGAGCTTGGCGATTCACTGGTGTCGTTGACAAAAGAACAAGCCCATACGCTTTTGAACTGGGAAGCCGAAAAATATAGAAAAAATCTGTAAGCAGTGAGGTTCATATGAAAATTGTCATACCCATGTCCGGAAGAGGGCAAAGATTTATAA
The DNA here is from genome assembly GCA_038246775.1 of Peptostreptococcales bacterium. Lineage (GTDB taxonomy): Bacteria > Bacillota > Clostridia > Peptostreptococcales > Acidaminobacteraceae > Fusibacter_C. Next base: position 17,423 of record JBBRVO010000029.1, read on the forward strand.
ATGCAGGATATACCGTGCCAAAGCCCATGATAGAAGTCGATGGCAAACCAATCATTGCACATGTCGTCGACATGTTTTCAAAAGAGGACCATTTCATTTTTATCTGTGCAAAAGACCATTTGGAAGCTACCAATATGCGTCAAATCTTAAGAGATTTGGCACCGAATGTTGAAATTATAGAGATTGATCCACATAAATACGGGCCGATATACGCGGTTAAACAAGCGTTTCATCTTATTGAAGACGACGAAGAAGTGATCGTCAATTATTGTGATTTTGGTTCCTATTGGGATTATGGAGATTTTCTTGAACATACGCGCACGCGTCATGCCGACGGTGCTGTCCCTGCCTATAAGGGCTTTCACCCGCATATGCTCGGTACGACTAATTATGCCTTTATGCGTGAAAAAGATCAGTGGATGCTGGAAATTCAGGAAAAGCAACCATTTACCGATAATCGCATGAATGAATACGCGTCATCGGGCACTTATTATTTCCGAACAGGTTCTATTTTAAAGGAATACATGAATTTAACAATGGACAAAAACCTCGATGTCAATGGAGAGTTCTATGTATCCGTCGTCTATAATTTACTGGTTGAAGACGGCCTCAAGGTCTCCATCTATGAGATCCAGCATATGCTTCAGTGGGGAACGCCAGAAGACATTGCTGACTACAACTACCATTCAAACTATTTCAGGAAACTGATCAACCATAAAAAAATAATGGCACCTGTGCCAGGCACCACCAATTTGATTCCGCTTGCAGGAGAAGGGTCAAGATTTAAAAATGAAGGCTACGATCTACCTAAACCTTTGATTGAAGTCTCAGGTAAAAAGATGATTATTCAAGCCTTTGATGCCTACCCCTTGCCAGGTCAAGCACGGTTTATCGTCCTCGATAGCCACTGTAAAGCATACGGAATCGATGCGATCTTACACGAAGCCTATCTTGGATGTGATGTGGTTAAACTGAGTCATGTAACTGAAGGTCAAGCAATCACAGCGTCACTAGGCGTGACACCAGAAGATCTTGACAAGCCACTTCTGATTGCCGCCTGTGACAATGGCCTACTCATCGATGGAGAAGCCTATACTAAGTTGCTTAGTGATGACACCAATGATGTTATCTGTTTGACGTTTAGGAACAATCCAACGGTTGGCGCCAATCCAAAAGGCTATGGCTATGTTAAAGTCGATTCAGAAGATAAAATTTTAGGTGTTTCTGTCAAAGTGCCAATCTCGGAAACCCCAATGAAGGATCATGCCATCGTCGGCGCGTTCTATTTTAAAACGGCGCGCGTGTTTATGGAAGGTGTCGCCTATCTACAAAACCACGATTGTCGCATCAATGGCGAATTTTATATTGATTCAATCATGGGTATTTTAGATACTTTGAATTTAAAGGGCAAAGTATTTGAATGCGATTATGAGAGTTGGGGGACACCAAACGATTACAAAACATATTGTTATTGGCAAAGTTTTTTTCATAAAGCAGCTTTTCACCCTTATTCCATAACTCTAGATCCAATGTTTCCAGATGCGCAACGCCAAATTTGGATAGAAAATGCCTATAGATTTCAACAGGAGAAAAGGTGATGGTTAGACGTATCCTTAAACATGAAATCGTCAGATATGCCTTGGTGGGTGGCAGCGCGGTTTTCATAGATTTTATCACCTATATGATTATGATCGAGCGTCTTAGCATGAACCAATCGCTATCAAAGGGAATTTCATATATTTTGGGTGCCATTTTTGCCTTTGTAGCGAACAAGCTCTGGACGTTCGATTCAAGGCGCAAAACACATGAAGCATTTCTGCGATTTGCTTTGCTATACGCATCGACATTTACTGCAAATGTGTTAATTAACGCCACATTCTTGTGGCTTGGCTTTCTACCGATTATCGGGTTTGCTTTTGCAACCGTTACAAGTGTTGTCCTAAACTATATGGGGCAAAAATTTTGGGTTTTTAAAGGGGAAAAATAATGCTTTCTATCATCGTGCCCTGTTACAATGAAAAAGAGAATATTCCACTTATACTTGAGCGTTTCTTACAGATTATAGGCGACCGACCCATAGAAGTGTTGCTCGTGGACAATGGCTCTACAGATGGCAGTGCGTCTGTTTTCGAAACGTTGGTACCAAAGTATCCATTTGCAAGATGCATCACCGTACCTATCAATCAAGGGTATGGATACGGTATTATCTGCGGACTGAAACAGGCTAAAGGCGACTATATCGGCTGGACGCATGCCGATATGCAGACTGATCCAAAAGATGTGGCTAGTGCTTACGATTTATTAATTAGTGAACCTGTTCACAATGTATTCTTAAAAGGCAGACGTAAAAAAAGACCGTTCATAGACCGTTTTTTCACAGTTGGCATGAGTTTATACGAGACTTTTTATCTTGGCACACCCCTTTGGGATATCAATGCACAACCCAATCTATTTCCAAAGTCATTTTTTGATGGTTTAAAGAACTTTCCAGACGATTTTTCATTAGACCTTTATATGTACTACATGGCGCGTTATAGTGGGATGACAATCAAACGGTTTGATGTTCTTTTCACCGAGAGAATTCACGGTCAATCCAAATGGAACGACCAGACTTTTAAAGCAAAAAAGAAGTTTATCAAACGCACAATCGAGTTTAGTAAAGGGGTCAAACATGGAATTTATAAGCCATAGAATCAATAAAGTTGAGGAATTGATTAAGTTGCCTGAAATTTATGGCGTCGAACTAGATCTTCGAGATATGGGGGACGAAATCGTCATTTCTCATGATCCTTACATCGGTGGCGAGCGATTCGAAGACTATTTAAAGCATTATCATCATGGTACGATGATCCTAAATATTAAGAGTGAACGCATCGAGCATCGGGTGCTTGAGATGATACAAAAGGCCGATGTGAAATCTTACTTTTTTTTGGATGCATCATTTCCTATGATTTATCTGTTATCGAAAACTGGCATATCTGATATTGCACTTAGATATTCTGAATTTGAAGGGATGGATACCATCCGCAATATGGGAGGACGCGTCAACTGGGTTTGGGTGGATTGTTTTAGTCAGTTTCCACTTGAACGTGAGGACTATGACGAGATGAAGGCACTTGGTTATAAGCTTTGTCTCGTCTCACCAGAATTACAAGGTCGCGAATGGGACCTTGAACCTTATAAAGCGATTTGTGAAGAAAGAGGCATCGTCTTCGATGCGATTTGTACGAAAACACACAACATTTCACGTTGGAAAAAATAACACGAATGTTCCTTTGACGCATCAGTCATAGGAACATTTTTATATTTATATTACAAACTTGTTAAGATATGATGTTAATCGCACAATCTCTTGGTATATCATGTAAAATAAAAGCACTATATATGCACCAATGGATAGTTAAAAAAGTGGGGAGTGCAAATGAAAAATAAAGCGATCATTTCAATCATCTTCTGTATAGCTTTAGCTCTATTTTCTAATGATCTTTATTTAAGCTATGCAGCGCCGTTGACTGAAGCAAGAAAGGCTGAAATCAACGAGGATTTTAAAGGACTTTGGGTAGCGACTGTGTTAAACCTCGATTATCCACTCAAACCGACGACAGATAGTGAGACGCTTAAAAATGAGGCACTGAGGATCATCGAAGAAGCGGATGCCATGGGAATGAACGCCATCGTGCTTCAAATTAGACCTTCAGCGGACGCCTTGTATAAGTCTAACATATATCCGTGGTCAAAATACTTGACAGGTAAACAGGGACTTGCACCTAATGATGGCTTTGATCCACTAGCATTTTGGATCGATGAAGCCCATAAAAGAAACATCGCTGTTCACGCATGGATTAATCCCTATAGAATCACTAAAAAAACGGCAAGTGACCCATCGCTAGATTATGCGTCACTATCGCCAACACATCCTGCAAAATTACACCCTGAGTGGGTTGTTGAACATAAAGATGGCAACCTTTACTTTAATCCTGGATTACCAGAAGTCCGGAATCATATTGTAGAAAGTATCAATGAAATCATTGATAACTACGATGTTGACGGCATTCATTTTGACGATTATTTTTATCCTGGGACGACATTTAACGATGCCGCGGCGTATGCTAAATATGGTTCAAACTTTTCATCCTTATCCGATTGGAGAAGAAGTAATGTAGATCAGCTAATCGATGACGTCTACAAAGCGATTAAATCCAAAGATGCCACTATCCAGTTTGGAATAAGCCCTTTTGGTATTTGGGCCAATTCAAAAAACATAGCCACTGGCAGTCCAACAAATGGCTTTGAGTCCTATTTTAGCCAATATGCGGATACAAAAAAATGGGTTCAAAGCAATATGATCGATTACATTGCACCGCAACTTTATTGGAATATTGGTTACTCGGTGGCTGATTATAGCAAACTCGTCAGTTGGTGGAGCGATGTTGCACAAAATACATCGGTAAAGCTTTACATTGGCCATGCCGCTTATCGCGTGGGCAATACAGATCCTACAAGTCCCTGGTATGGGGTCAATGAGATCTACAAGCAACTCAAATTGAATCAAAATTATGCCAATATCGATGGTAGCATTTTCTTTAGATATGGCTTCTTTAAGAATAATAACGCTTTAAAGGCCTTAGTTACCAACTTTTATAACGGATCGATTCTACCACCTGTTCAAACGCCAATTCAAGAAAATCTCGTCATAGGAAGACCATCAAAAGATACTTCGACGACCAGTGCCTTTTATTTTATTGGAGGTGCCTCAGATCCGAGGTACCCAGTCACTCTAAATGGCTCTGAAATTAAAATCAAGACAGCTGGTGGGTATTTTGGCATTTATGTACCTTTGGTTAAAGGGACAAATACATTTGTAATCAAACAAAATGGGAAAAGTGTCACACGCGTGGTTAAACGCTATACGCCAGCACTAGCCCAGCCGATGCCTAAGGTTGAAATTATTAGCACATCGACTTGGCCACAAAATACGCGAATGATTAAAAACGACGAAGAGATATCCTTTTATTGTAAAGCGCCAATCGGTGCAACTGTAACAGCGACATTAAACGGAAAGACCTATACATTAGTGCCTTCTGTTAAAACGACGACTTCAACTAAACCCTATGCGACCTCTTATACGTTTAAAACCAAAGTGGCTGCTCAAACTGGAAAACCGAGAATTGTCGACCTCGGAAAACCTATCTACAAAATGACTTATAAAGGTGGCTTATATACGACGACCGCAAAGGCATCTGTAAAAGTAGCTATTGAAGGGGCACCTTATATCGCAACAGTTTCTAATGACTTAGTAGATACCTACCAAACGGCATCGACATCAAGTGGCGCCTATTTTATCTTGCATAGAGGCATGAGAGATTTTGTAACAGGAGAGTATGGCGATTTCCTCAGATTAGGATCAGGACTCTGGATTAAAAAGGATAACGTCACTGTTGAAGTCGGAAGTATAAAAGGTAGCATACTCAGTAGAGTGTCCTATATACGGTCAATAAAAACAGATGAAATTCAATTTTATATGAATGAGAAAGTGATCACAACTGTTTCTTATACCGGTTCAAAACTAACCGTTACACTTAATCAAACGGGTAATAACGTACCACTGACATTGCCTACAGAAAATATGTTTCAAAGTGCTAACAGTACAACGCTTGATAAAATCACGACTTATGAATTTATTTTAAAGGATTCTTCACAGTTATCGGGATATTACCTTGAAGACATCCCTGGAGGCATCAAGCTTGTTTTAAAGAAAAAATTTGTCGCCTATTCAGAAAGTCAAAATTCACAAGAACCACTTAAAGGTGCCGTCATTATGCTTGATCCAGGCCATGGGGGCACGGATTCAGGTGCAATCGGGCTTCTTGGCAGCTTGAAGCCAGAAAAAGCGATAACGCTTGAATATGCGATGCGCCTTAAATCAAAACTCGAAACACTGGGGGCAAAAGTCGTCTTAACACGATCGGAAGACGTCTATGCGAGTTTAAGTGACCGACTGGCTTTGTCTAGAAAAGTACTGCCCGATATATTTTTATCCATTCATGCGGACAGTTTAGAAGATTCGGCTGATTTGAGTAGAATAAACGGTTTCTCAGTCTTTTATAAAGACGTCTTAGCAAAATCATTTGCCGAAAAGGTTAAAAGTAATGTCGTACAGAATCTTGGACGTAAAGACAGAGGTGCGAAAGTCATGAACTTTTATGTTGTGAGAGGGACTTGGGCACCGTCCATACTATTAGAGACGGGATTCATGCCTAATCCAAGTGAGTTTGAATGGTTAAGTGACCCAAATGAACAAGAAAAATTTTCGGACAATATAGCAAATACAATCCTCGATTATTTTACCCAATAAGAGAGACGAAAAAGCCACACAGGTGCAATATCTGTGTGGCTTTTTTATTTAAATGGAACACTTGTGGCTATGTTCACGACTTGTTTACAAATTGTTCAGAAACGTACCCGATATAGCTCTTTACAGATTGCATAGAAAGCGATAAAATAT
>JBBRVO010000030.1:0-23394 GCA_038246775.1 Peptostreptococcales bacterium
AATTTACAACAGCGCTTCAACGTATAATGATTTGATGCTCAAGAGTATTTTGTACACCTATATGAGTCTACCAGAAGTTGAAACCGTTAAACTCACTGTAGAGGGTGTCCCATTCATCGCAGAAGGTTACGATTTCACGCAGCCTCTAAAACCTGATTCGTATATGAATATGGAGCCATAACCCGTTGATTCAAACCACTATAAAGCTCAGTCTCGACAGAATCTAGGATCACTGTCAATTCTGAGCTTTTTTTTATTGCGTTACCATCGTGGTTCAAAATGGCCCCCCATAGATATTGCCTGCAATCCGCTCTAATTTGTCAGCATCACATATTGCGATTTTTTTATGTGTACGCGAGATGACGTGTTCTACTTCGAGCTGCTGGAACGCGCGATGGAGTTGCCTATACGTCGTTCCAATATATTCAGACAAATCTTGAAGGGACTCTTTGAGAAACACCTCGTGGTTTTCATTTTCATGGGCCCTCAAGTAACTTGCCAACCGGTTTTTCACCGGATAGAGTAGATTTGAAGCATGATGACGGTCGGCGACGAGCAATTTGGTAGCGAGCGATCTTGCGACATATTGTAAAAATGGCGGATAATTGATGGCATGCTGCCGCAATATCGTCATGGGTATACGAATCAATTCGGAAGGCTGGACAGCATCCACCGAGCACGAAGCATCAATGGCGCTTAAAAGTTCGACTTCGCCCAGTGAATCAAAAGTGCTGTAAAACTGAATGAGAAAGGCCTTTCCATTATCATGGACTTGAAATACTTTGAGTTTCCCACTGACGAAAAAGTAGAAATAAGCCATCGGCGCGTTTGCGATCAAAACGGCTTCATCTCTTGCAAAACGCGTCAACTGGCAACTTTCAAGCACTTCCACAGGCAAAATGGCTTCTAAATTGTTTTGAGCGATGTATTTTTTTAGGCGCTTCGGTTCATTTATCACGTGCATAGGACCCCCAATTTACATAAAAAATCAAATAAAATATATATGACAGAAACACCAAAATGTGACATATGTCATATTTTTTACCCGCACCATTTGCTATACTTATCTTACAATATACCGTCACATTCAGAAAGAGGTTTTTATGGCAAAATTATTGGCTTATTTTACTGGCCTTGTACTTTCTATAATGGTGACGTTCAACGGTCTGCTCGGCAGTTATACAAGTGCTTACATGAGCAATGTCGTCTACCATGCTTTTGGTCTTGTTTTCTTCGGCATCTTCCTGTTGTTTTTGGGAAAGCACCGCAATAAGGGCACATTTAAGTGGGTTTATCTAATTCCCGGATTTTTAGGGTCACTAACCATCATCTTGAATACGGTCGTTATGAACGTCATCGGTATCACTATGATGGTTGCCTTCACACTCGTGGGACAGGTGGTCACCTCACTTGTCATCGACCACTTTGGACTACTCGGTAAGAGCGTTTCAAAATCCACACCTAAACACTGGCTAGGCGTGGGCATCATGATTATCGGTTTAGCAACTATGGTCTTTTAAGACGCTTAATAGTAAGAGTTATAATAAGACTTATAGGAGGGCTTATGACACTTTATATAATATATAGTCTCGCTGTACTGATTGGCGTTCTCGTAACGGTGGTTCCCATCATAAACGGTAAAAACACCTTAGTACTCGGCACCATACGCGTTTCTTTTTTTCATTATTTAGCCGCCTTTATCACTGGCGTCGTCATACTCGTGATCACCCAATCCTCGGGACAAATCATGCAACTGCCCGATGTGCCAATCCACTATTTTTTAGGCGGCATACTTGGGTTATCGGTGATATTGCTCATGAATTACTATTCTGTGAGAATCAAAGCGCTGCATATTGCTATTTTACCTTTTTTAGGTCAAATGACCATGGGATTGGCACTGGATTATTATCTATTTGATAAAATGAATTTTAAAACGGTCATAGGACTTGTCATTGTATTGTTTGGCTTGTATGTACAGTCCGATCAAAATAAGAAGGTCATTAACTAATAATCCTAAAATTCTAAGGCGCTTATTAAGCCCCTTACTATCAAGAAAGCTCCGAACCAATTTTTATACTGGTTCGGAGCTTTTTAACGTCTTATGATGCCTCCTAATGCTTACAATACGCGACCTTTGCCTGCATAGACGATGCCTTTTGCAGAATCAAGGGTGATATCAGTGCCATCTTTAAGCAATTCCGTTGCATTTTGCGCGCCAACTACACATGGAATCTTGAGGCTTAATGCCACGATAGCGCCATGTGATGTATAACCACCTTCTTCAACGATTAAACCAGATGCCTTTTGTATGAATGGCATCATGTCTTTGTCCGTAGAAGTTGCAATTAGGATATCGCCCTCTTTGAATTTGCCTTCTAGTTCTTCCGGTGTACTACCAACGCAAGCTTTACCTCTAACAAGGTCTTTAACGAGGCCAGTCCCTTTGATCATCACTTCGCCAACCAATTGTACTTTCATGATATTCGTTGCGCCTGACACGCCTACTGGAACGCCAGCTGTGATGACGACGAGGTCGCCGTCTTTGATATAGCCAACTTCTTTTGCCTTAGCAACTGAAAGGTCAAATATTTTATCTGTCGATGTCGCTTCACCGATCACGAGTGGGAAAACACCCCAAACGAGCGACATTCTTCTACAAGCGGCTTCGCTAATTGTACAAGCGATAACCGGTGCTTTAGGTCTAAGTTTTGATACGCGTTTTGCTGTAAAGCCTGAAGAGGTTGCTGTGATAATCGCTGTTGCATCAAGCTCTAAAGCTGTATTAGCCGTTGCATGACTTACTGCAGATGTTACACCTCTCTCATCTGCCAAAAGTATACGCTTTTGAAGCAGTTCTTTATAGTTGAGCGCCCCTTCTGCTGCTAAGGATATTTTAGCCATTGTGATCACCGATTCAAGTGGGTATTTACCCGCTGCCGTTTCACCAGATAACATGACGGCATCTGTACCATCGAAGATGGCGTTGGCAACATCTGTTGCTTCAGCACGTGTCGGTCTTGGGTTGCGCATCATAGAATCGAGCATTTGTGTCGCTGTAATAACCGGTTTGCCTTCTCTATTACACATTTCAATCATTCTCTTTTGAACAATTGGTACGAGTTCCGTTGCAATTTCAACACCGAGGTCACCACGTGCAACCATCAAGCCGTCTGAAACTTCGAGTATTTCTTCGAGGTTATCCACGCCTTCTTGATTCTCAATCTTTGAGATGATGTGAATTTCATGAGAAAAGTTTTCTTCTAAGACTTTTCTGATTTCCAAAACGTCGCTTGCTTTGCGAATAAATGATGCTGCAATGAAATCGATGCCATTTTTAATACCAAATATAATATCGTCGATATCTTTTTGTGTGATTGCAGGCAAATTGATTTTAACGCCTGGTACATTGACGCCTTTGTTATTTTTTACATCGCCAGCGTTTAAGACTTTCGTCTTGATTTCTGTCTTTGTCGTTTCCATTACTTCGAGTTCAATCAAACCGTCATCGATCAAAATTCTATCGCCTTTTACCACATCTTCTGGCAAACCGACATATGAAATTTGGCATTTGTTTTGATCGCCTAAATAATCTTCTATTGTTAGCGTAAATTCTTGACCTTCAACAAGCGTGTAAACTGGTTCTTTGAACTTTCCCGTTCTAATCTCAGGGCCTTTTGTATCAAGCAATATGGCAATAGGTGTATTAAGCGTTTCTCTTACCTCTTTGATCATATTAATTCTTGCGAGGTGTTCTTCGTGGCTGCCATGTGAAAAGTTTAATCTAGCCACGTTCAGGCCGTTTTTAACGAGTTCTTTGAAGATTTCTCTCGGTTCGCTTGCAGGTCCTATCGTACAAACGATTTTCGTCTTTCTCAACATATTAATTTCCTCCTAATAAATGCTTACATAAAATGCATTGCGTTATTTTAAATCGCCAGAATTCTGGCCAATTCATAAATACTCTTGTCATAATCTTTTTTCATCGATAAGACTTCTTCAAACGGCATATCGATCATCGCATTGCCTTTGATGCCAACTGCTCTACCATATACGCCTGCTTTCAATAAATCGACGGCATGCGCACCCATTCTCGATGCGAGAATTCTGTCATTTGGCGTCGGTGTGCCGCCGCGTTGTAAATAGCCGATGACGCTGACTTTCACATCTGAATTCGTCTTAAATTTAATCTGTTCAGCAAGTTCATACGGTTTGCCGACGCCTTCAGCGAGCAAGATGATACTGTGGAGCTTGCCGCGTTTTTTGCCTCTAATTATCGTGCGACAAAGGTCATCGATATCCATATCGAGTTCAGGGATGATCACCGCTTCCGCACCTCCTGCCAGACCACCATACAGTGCGATATCGCCACAATTTCTGCCCATGACTTCAATAATGTTTACGGTACCATGTGACGATGACGTATCGCGAATGTTGCCGATGGCGTTTACAACCGTATTGAGCGCCGTATCAAAACCAATGGTATAATCCGTATAAGCGAGATCGTTGTCGATAGTCCCTGGTATACCGATTGTTGGAAAACCAGCCTGTGCAAGTCTCATGGCGCCGTTAAAGGACCCATCGCCTCCGATAACCACCAAACTGTCTACCTTAAACATCTTGAGCATCTGAAGCCCTTTATTAAAGCCCTCGTCGGTCTTAAAATCCAAGCACCTGGCCGTTCTTAACATCGTACCGCCTCTATGGATGATATCGCCCACTGAGGTGACATTTAAATTTTCTATATCGCCTTCAATCAAACCCAGATAGCCGCGATAGACACCTGCGACTTCAAAGCCGTGGTATATCGCAGTACGTACGACCGCTCGAATCGCAGCATTCATACCTGGTGCATCGCCTCCACTAGTGAGAACGCCTATTTTTTTCAAATGTATCACTCCCTTTTGGCATCAATAAAATTTTACATTGCCTGCACCTAAAATGCCTTCAATTTTTTCTATGAGTTCTTTTGTGACATTAATCTGACCCGTCACTTTTAGCTTTTTTTGAACATCTTGAATATAAAAAACCACATCCGACTGACTATGCTTAGCCTGTTGGCGCATCTCTTGCATTTTTAGTAGTTTGTGCACCGTTTCCAGACGCTCTTTGTCTTCCGTTTCAAAACGAATAAAAAGTTTCTTAGGTTTTAAGTTTGCTCGTGTATCGTTGAGTTCTAGTATGCTTTCAGCTATAATCTTTGGTGGTTCATCTTCCTTAAGTTGGAGACGGCCTTTGATTAAAATGGCTTGATCTTTGTTCAATAGCATCTGTGCCCGTTCAAATGTCTTAGGAAACACGATGACTTCAATCTGGTCATACAAATCCTCAAGCGTTATGAATACCATTTTGCTGTTATTTCGCGTAATCTTGTCGATGCGAGCGACGATCAACCCACCAACGGTAATTGACATATTGTCTTTCAAGGTCGTTTCCACCTCGGCCGCGGATTCCTTGAGCTCGGCGAGATTGATCGTTGTGAGTGACTCAAGTGCCAATTTAAATTGATCCAGTGGGTGTCCAGTCAAATAGATACCCAACATTTCCTTTTCAAACTGTAATAATGTCTGTGCTCTAAGTTCTGGTATTTCAGGCATTTTATTGCCCATCTCCTCAGAGGTAATCTCAGTAAAGGCCATGTTGAAAATCGAGTACTGCCCTTCAACGCTCTTTCGCTTAATCGCGTGGATCCCATCTAAGGTCTTCTCAAAAATCGCTAAAAGTTGTGCACGCAAATGACCCAAATCATCAAAAGCACCGGCTTTAATAAGGCTTTCCACAGCTTTTTTATTGAGTTCTGAGGCGTTCACGGTTTCACAAAAGTCGAAAAAACCCTTATAGCCCCGTTCACTACGTCCCTCGATGATCGCCTCGATGATACTTCTGCCTACATTTTTCACGGCGTTTAGGCCATATCTTATGGAACCATTTTCAACAGAAAAGCCCATTTTGCTCGCGTTAACGCTCGGCGGCAAAAGCTTGATACCGTGCTCTTTACAGTCTTGAATATAAATGGCGAGTTTTGACTGGTTACCCATGACGCTAGTCATAAGAGCCGCCATAAATTCAACCGTATAGTGGCATTTCAGATAGGCCGTCTGGTAAGCGATAATCGCGTACCCCGCCGCATGCGATTTGTTGAAAGCGTATTTTGCAAAGTCGATCATGTCGTCGAATATTTCGCTTGCCGCTTTTGGGGACACGCCATTTCTAACGCAACCTGGCAGTTCGATTTCTCCGTTTTCATCCAATTTGCCATGGATAAAATACGCGCGTTCCTTCTGCATGACATCCATCTTTTTCTTGCTCATGGCGCGTCTGACAATGTCGCTTCTGCCGTAACTATACCCCGCAAGTTCCCTGACGATTCTCATGACCTGTTCCTGATAGACGAGGCAGCCATACGTGACATTCAAGATCGGTTTTAGCTTTTCATCTTTGTATACGATTTTTGATGCATCGTATTTATTTTCAATGTACATCGGGATGGAATCCATTGGTCCCGGGCGGTATAAAGATATCCCGGCTATGACATCTTCAAATCCAGTCGGTTTGAGTTCTCGCATAAACCGCCTGAATCCAGTAGACTCTAATTGAAATAAACCAAGCGTATCGCCCTTCCCAATCATCTCGTAAACGCGAGGATCATCTTGCGGGATACTTTCTAGATTCAATTTAATATTTTGTCCCTCTTCAATCAATTGTAATGCATTTTTGATAACTGTCAATGTCCTAAGACCTAAAAAATCCATTTTTAATAGACCTAATTCTTCGAGAAGATTCATGTTGAACTGGGTCGAAATCCCGCCCTCTTGAACGTATAGAGGCACATAAGTATCTACGGGGTTTTTTGAGATGACGACACCCGCTGCGTGTGTCGACGCATGGCGTGGCACTCCCTGTAATTTAATGGCGGCATCCATAAGCGATTTTGATTCTGCAGAGGCTTGGATGAGGTCCACAAGTTTCGGATTGACTTTTAACGCCTTTTCAAGCGTCATCCCAAGTTCCATGGGAATTTCCTTGGCAATCTTATCAACATCCTGATAAGGCATGTCCATGACGCGTCCAACATCTCGTATGGCTGCACGTGCTGCCATAGTGCCAAATGTGATAATCTGGGCGACGCGGTCCTTGCCGTATTTCTCGACGACATAGTCGATGACTTCACTGCGCCTTTCATCCTCAAAATCAATATCGATATCCGGCATCGTCACGCGCTCTGGATTCAAAAACCGTTCAAAGATCAAATCGTATTTGATGGGGTCCACTTCTGTGATATCTAGTACAAAGGCGACAATACTTCCGCCGCAACTCCCCCGACCTGGCCCTACGGCAATATCTCGAGACTTTGCAAACCTTATAAAATCCCAAACGATGAGAAAATAATCATTGTACCCCATTTGATCTATAATAGAAAGTTCATAATCGAGACGCGCCAGTTGTGCGTCGTAATCTCTATATTTTTTCTTGATACCCGCCATGCAAAGGTCGCGCAAATAGGCCTTTCCATCAGCGCCTTCAAGCGTATATTCGGGAAGGTGCGTCTTTGTAAAATCAAAATCAAAATGGCATTTTTCTGCAATTTTTACGGTATTTATTATGGCATCTTCCCTAGAACTGAATAGTGCCCCCATCTCTTCCGGTGATTTTAGATAGAATTCCTTTGTAGGGAATCGCATGCGATCGCGGTCGCTGAGCACTTTTCCCGTTTGAATACACAGCAGGATGTCGTGTACGGATTCGTCCTCTTTTTCCAGATAATGCACATCGTTAGTTGCGACGAGTGGTAAGTCAACTTTATTTGAGAGATCCATTAATCGTCTATTGATTAACTTTTGTTCAGGCATTTGATGGTCTTGAAGTTCAAGGTAAAAGTCGCCCTCTGCAAATGTTTGCTTCATTAGAAGCGCTATGCGCTGGGCGCCTTCTAAATCACCTTCTAAAAGTTTGCTCTGAATGTCACCACCAATACAGGCGCTTAATCCGATGAGGCCTTCACTGTGCAAAGCCAATAAGTCATAATCAATCCTCGGTTTATAGTAAAAGCCTTCTGTAAATCCCGCAGAAACAAGTTTAATCAAGTTCTGATACCCCGCTTCATTCTTAACGAGCAACACAAGATGACTTGAACTTTTATCAAAACTCGCTTCTTTATCAAATCGGGACCTGGCAGCGATGTAGACTTCACAGCCAATAATCGGTTTCACACCTGCTTTTTTTGCCGCTTTATAAAAATCGACGACGCCGAACATAACGCCGTGATCAGTGATCGCCACGGCTTCCATGCCTAGCGCTTTCACTTTGTCAAATAGCCTGTCAATGCGTGCAAAACCATCGAGCAGGCTATATTCCGTATGCAAATGTAAATGCACAAAAGGCGTCACACTCATTTATTCTCCTTTGACCTTCGTTTCATTCACAACCCAATTAATTGCCTTGAAGGACCTGTTTTTCCCATTGATCAAGGACAATCGCTCTCAGTGCTGGACTGAAGCCAGGCATAGCGCTTTCAATAAAGTCTTTATAATTTACGGTTGTCGACTTGACCTTCACTTTTTTTAGTGCATCAAATGCTGTTATAGGCGTTACATCCATACTATACACAGGTAAACTCCCCCAAGCTTTCGGATCGTATTTGCTCGCCTGCATATCTGGTGAAACCAACGCGTTAAGCGCAACCATAGCGCCGGATTTGTTGGCTGAATTGAAGGCGATGCCGGCAACTTCTGTATAAGTTGCCATACCAGAAGGGACGACAAATGTCGACGCACCTTCAGGGTATTCGTATGCCTTTAACTTTTCGGTGGCATAATTGTACGACAGGGACATGGACATCATGAGTGTGCCACTTTTGAATAAATCATCAAGCACTTGCGTCGATTGTGGATACGTCGTGCCATTGTCTTTTAAATTTGGTTTTATCGCTTTAAGTTTATCAATGCCTGGCTGTATCGCACTTATGAATTTTGCCTTATCGAAGGCCCCTTGACTAAAGGGCTCTAAGTCTAGGTCTTGACCGATAACACTCACTATGAATGCTTCGCCTTCAAGTGATTTGCGTGGGTCCGGGTAAGTAAACTGACCTTTATAGGTGCCAAGAAGTTCAAAAAATGCGTTGAAATCCTGAGGCGTTTCATAAAATACATCCTGATTGTAAATAAAGCTCAATTGATTTCTACCATAGGGAATCGCATAATTTTCAGTGGCAATGCCCTCGTGCGTTTTGTATTCCAAAGAATTTATATCTAGTAGGGACTTTGCGTCTAACAATTTATCTGTAAAAGGGCCATATAGCAAGCCTTTTTCATAAGCTTTTTTAAAGCCTTCACCTTCAAAGAGAATAATGTCATAGATTCCGAGATCCATTTCGGAAGCCTTGTCCTTTGATAGTTCGTCCAAAGTCTTAATTAAAGGTTGATCGATTACCTTGACAGACATTTCATAATTGCGTTTTAAATACTCTGAGAAATCCGTTTTTAACCAAGAGACGACGAGAGGGTTCGAGTGGTCAACGGCAATAGTAATCGTTGAACCCGTTGCGCTTTTCGTGAGCAAATCCCAATTTTTAATTTCCGGATCATTTTGATTGACGTTGAGATTGCAGCCCGTGGTCAATACGGCTACTAGTGTCGTCAGGAGTAGTAGTGCGATCAGCTTCTTCATCCTAATTCCTTCCTCTTACTTATTTGTTCTGCGATTTCCATGATTTTTTTTAGCCGATGGTTCACACCCGACTTTCCAATAGGCGGGTAGGACATCTCACCGAGCTCCTTTAATGTCGCTTCGGGATTTTCAGTCCTTAGTTCTGCCATTTCTCTAAGTTTATCATCGAGATAGTCTAGCCCTGTATTTTTTTCAATAGTCTCTATCGCCTGAATATGTTCAAATGCCGCATCGGCTGTCTTCGTCAAATTTGCCGTTTCACAATTCACCACGCGGTTGACGTTATTTCTCATTTGCTTGATAATTCTTATGTTCTCATACTCGAGGAGCGCTTGATGCGCGCCAATTATATTCAAAAAATCAACGATTTTTTCACTCTCTTTGATATAGACGATGTAGTTTTTTTTGCGCGCCGTCATTTTGGTCCCAAGATCAAAAGCGTCGTTGATAAAGTTTACAAGTTGTGAGGCAAAGTATTCATTATGTGTGATAAGTTCAAGATGATAACTTTTTTCAGGCGTACTAAGCGAGCCACCGCCTAGGTAGATGCCCCTTAAGTAGGCCTTTCTGCAACAGCTTTTTTTAATTAGCGTGTGCGGTAATTTGTCATTCAGTAAATAGGCATCGGCGTCTAACCTCAAAATATCCAAATCCGTCAATAGTTCGTTTGCATGTTCAATGAACATTTCATAGGAATGGTGTTTATTAAGTATTTTATTCTCTTTCATGATAAGTTCTGTATGAAGCTTATACAGTTTCTTAAGTAGCACAAAAACAAGTCTAGCCACTGCTGGATTTTCTGTGACAATTCTGAGGTTCATCGTATTGTTTCCACCGAATTCAAGTGCGCCACTCACTCTGATGATGCCAGATAATTCTGCTCTATTGCAGCATCGCCCTTCTGAGCGAATACGAGACAGTTCATTTTTTGATGTAGATGAAAAAGACATTATGCTCCCTCTAAAGATTTAATGATTTCTAGTGCCTTTGACAAAATGTCGCGTTCATCGTCGTATTTTGCCAGCTGAAGGACACTGTCCTTGTGAATAAATTTCGCACTTATAAAGCCTTCTTCACGTTGTGGATGCGTATTTGTCCCAAGTGCTTTCATAAAGTACCAAAACACTTTTTTTTCAATCACATTATTATTAGACCAATAATTCTTGAAGCGATAGGCGGTTTCCCCAATCGGCGTCACGATTTTGGCTTTTATTCCGGCCTCTTCTTTAACTTCCCTGATGGCCGCCTCTTCAGTTGTCTCACCTTGTTCGATCTTTCCCTTTGGCAGCACCCAATCGCCATTGATCTTTTGCAGCATCAAGATGCTGTTGCCAAGGTATACAACGCCGCCTGAGCTATAAACTCTCTTCATAAAATCACCTTAATCGACTTTTATACGTATAGTATAGTATACCATAAGTTAGCGCCTTATATGCTTAAAAACCTCAAAATATGGTGGCTTTTAGAACGGCAAAAACAAAAAAACAGAACAATGACAGGTGGACGTCAAGTGTTCTGAAATATTTTTAGCGCTTATGTTTCTTTAGGTGCGTTATAGACTCTTTCCACACGTGACAAGAGCATTTCACTGATAATCGATGCATTATGACGTATGTAACCTTTTTTTTCTTCGACGAAATCGCCTTCCATCACTTTAATCGTTAAAGCTTCTAATTTTTCACGATCACTTTTAGTCAGTAGAACGGGTGTCGCTGATTCTCTCGTGTACCTTGAGATAATATCTTTATCAATCAAGCCCGTATTAGCCACGAGATAATCCACATGTTTGAGACGTGTAAATGCAAGGATTGCTTCCAAATGCTGTCCCGCTGTAAAGTCATCCGTTTCACCAGGTTGCGTCATGATGTTTGCAATATAAAAGACAGGTGCTGTACTCGCTTCAATTGCTTCCACGACTTCATTGACTAACAAGTTGGGGATGATACTCGTGAATAAACTCCCAGGCCCTAAGATGATCATATCGGCCTCTTTGATGCGCGCAACAACCATGTCATTCGTTTTTGCATCTCTTGGTTCAATCCAAATTTCTTCGATGGGCGTCCCCCTTTTGACGACCTCTAGTGGAATGTTAGACTCTCCGATGACGGTGGTTCCGTCTTTAAGCTTTGCATACAGAACAATATCTTCTTCTGATACTGGATAAACCTCTCCTGTAATGGCAAAAATATCAGATATTTTCTTAATGGCGGATTCAAAACTATCAGAAATCCCAACCATGGCAGCGATCATTAAATTGCCAAAATTTTGTCCTTTAAGGCGACCTTCTTCAAACCGATAGTGGAATAAATCCTGTAGAATAGGTTCTTTGTTGGCAAGTGCCAAAATGCAGTTTCTGACATCACCTGGTGGCAACATGCCAAGGTCTGCTCGTAAAACGCCAGAACCACCGCCGTCGTCAGCTACGGTTACTATCGCCGTGATATCTGTCGATATTTCTTTTAAGCCTCGTAGTAGTATGGATAGCCCTGTGCCACCACCGAGTGCAACTATTTTAATCATTTAGGGTCATCCTTCCTTTTTCGCATCGCGATGAACGGCTTGTGTCACGTAACCATTGTCGGCATAATGAGCCGCTAAAGCATTGGCAAATGTTACCGAACGATGCCTTCCGCCTGTACAACCAATTGCAATAACGAGTTGCGCGCGTCCGTCTTTGATCATATACGGGATGACAAAGTCCAAAAGGGATTTGATCTGGTAAAAATACATTTTACTCTCTTCAAAACTCATGACGTAATCGCTGACTTCTAGCTCATTGCCCGTCAACGGCCTTAGTTCTTCAATATAATAAGGATTCGGTAAAAAGCGCGCGTCAAAAATATAATCAGAATCCAGTGGCAATCCTTTTTTGAAGCCAAATGAGACAAACGCAATTTGTATAGTTGATTCCGCTTCAGACAACTCTAAAGCGCTAGATATGGCACTCTTAAGCTGTGCTTGTGTCGTTGTGTTGGTATTAATAACGAAGTCCGCTTGATTTTTCAAAACGGATAGCAGCGCCTTCTCCGCTTGAATGGCATCTTCGATACGGCCGCTTGGATCCAGCGGGTGCGTGCGTCGCGTCTCTTTGAAGCGCTTTAAAATGACATCGTCATCGGCTTCCAAATAGAAGACTTTGTAAGCGTAACCCTTTTGTTTAAGCAAATCAAGATTGTCCTCCAAATCTTTAAAGAACTTTCCACCTCTGATATCAATTACCAACGCAACATTGTTAATATTCTCCGAATTTTGTTCGAGCAAATCCATGAAATTTGGTATCAACGACGGTGGCAAATTGTCCACACAATAAAATCCCAAATCCTCAAACACTTTCTTCGCCTGACTTTTGCCAGCACCTGACTGGCCTGAAATGATTATAAAATTCAAAAGGCACCTCTCCTTATCTGACGTTGTAAATTTGCTCCACTGTAACACCTGCAATATAAGCCCTATCAAGTGCATTTTCTACGCTTCCAACTTTACTGATCACATGTGCATCGCTGCAACATGCAAATTTCACAGGATACTTCATGGCAATCTTGATCTCTTCTATGGTGAGATGACCATGAGAATTGTTGATTTCAAGTAACGTACCGACTTCTGCGGCCACTTTAGCCACAGCATCGACGTCAATTGGTCCTTTTGCTCCAGGATGCGTCAACATATTAATTTTATTATTTTTCATAGCTTGTATCATCGACTTTGTATTGTTTGATTTTGCCTTTTCATAAAAATATTTTGAAAATCGACTCAGAATGTTGTAAAGGTGTAACTTAAAATCATGCCTAAGATTGCTGCCAAAGTGATAGCCAGCATTGACCCAATCGATCATTTGCCACATCTCTTCGTCTATATCGATACGCCCATCTGTGCCAAGCAAGTTTGCTTCAAGGCCGAGCAAAATATTTATTTGAGGGTATTTGAGATTCAAACGGTCAATTTCAACCCTGAGCAGCGGATAATTGCCTTTCTTGATGCCATATCCATTGTGTGCTGGGCCGTGATCGGTGATTGCAATTTCAGTCAAACCCTTGTCTATCGCTTCTTTGACGATGGCCTCAAGTTCATTTTTACTGTCGCCGCTATATTTTGTATGCATATGGTAATCTGCCACAACGACCATTATATCGCCTCCTTGAAATAGTCACTATTTTAATTATACCACTTATTCTCCACTTTAATAAAAAAGCTCTCATGCACGACGCAGAAGAGCTTACAAAATTTATTCTTTTCCAAAAATCCTAACTTCACGTTCAAGAGTGACACCGAACGTATCGTAAACTACCTTTTGAACGACCGAGATAAGATCCATCACTTCTTTGCATGTGGCATTGCCTACATTGACAATAAAGCCACAATGTTTCTCTGAAACCTGTGCATCGCCGTGTCTTAGCCCTCTAAGCCCCGCCTCTTCAATCAACTGACCTGCAAAGTGTCCCGGCGGTCTTTTAAAAGTGCTGCCGGCACTTGGAAGCTCTAAAGGTTGTTTTGAAACGCGTTTCTTCGTCAATGCGTTTGTAATCTCTTTGATACGCTCAACGTCTCCGGTTTCAAGTCCAATTGCGACCTTGACCACAATCCAGCCCTTTTCGCGGATGACACTTGTTCGATAACCGAAATCCAAAGCATCTCGGTCGATGTGAATGTGTTCACCTTCAGGCGTTAGGACCTCTACCCATTTCACAACGTCCTTCATCTCACCGCCATAAGCGCCGGCGTTCATAAAGATGGCACCACCAAGTGTACCAGGTATGCCTGACGCGAATTCAAGCCCTTGTAAAGCATTCTGCAAGACGACCTTAGACAATCTAGATAATAAGATACCTGCCTCAGCAATCACTTCAGTACCTATGATATCTACGCGACTCAGCGCATCTGATATTTTAATAATGAGCGCATCAATTCCTGTATCGTCCACTAAAATATTAGACCCATTCCCCATCACGAGAAAGGGTTGGTCATAAATTTTGCATAGATCCATGGTTTTGACAATCTGCGCCACATCACTTGGTAAGACTAAAATTTTTGCATTGCCACCTATTTTAAAAGACGTGTGATTAACCATCGGTTCATCGCACAGGATTTGATGTTTATCGTAAATCATGTTCAGTGCATTTAAAAGCATGCTTTTCTCCAAAATAAATTCGTATTTAACCTATAATATTCTAACACAAATCGACAAGTCTGACAAATTAACTATTTGACATCTCCATGTCTTTCAATATAATCGGCATTTACAATCGCATTATTTGCACCTAGTATGACAATACTCGGTTTGAAGTTTTTGGCTTCTAAGGCATCGATCATGCAATATGCAATGATGATGACCGTATCTCCCGGTTGAACACGTCTAGCGGCTGCACCGTTGAGACAGATGACACCGCTGCCTCGTTCCCCAGAGATTGTATAGGTTTCAAGTCTTTCGCCGTTGTTGTTGTTCACAATTTGAACCTTTTCACCGGGTAATATACCCGCTGCATCTAGGAGATCTTCGTCGATGGTAATGCTGCCAACATAGTTTAAGTTGGCTTCTGTAACAGTCGCTCTGTGAATTTTACTTTTGAACATGGTCAATAACATGGTTGCCTCCTAAAGGGTCGCTCGACACTGTCTAAAATTATCAATCAATCGCGTTTTGCCGATTTTTACAGCTAACGCTACTAAAAAGTCGTTGTTAAGGTCGTCAATGCTTTCAAGCGTCCTTGAATCGACGATTTGAACATAGTCTATCGTTGTAAGTGGACTGGATTCAATCACGCGTCGCATAGTATCAATCAGGGGCTCCGCAGTAGTGGCGCCCGCTTCTATGGCCGCTTTCGCCTCATTGAGTGCACGACTCAACACAAGTGCCGCTTGACGTTCTTCTTGATTCAAATAGGCATTTCTTGAACTCATAGCGAGACCATCCGATTCTCTCACGATTGGACATGCTTTGATCGTGAGATCAAAATTGAGTTCTCTTACCATTTTCTCGATGACTGCCACTTGTTGCGCGTCTTTTTGTCCGAAAAATGCGACATCTGGCATGACGCTATTAAATAGTTTAGATACCACAGATGTGACACCTTTAAAATGCGAGGGGCGCGTAGCGCCGCAAAGCTGTTTGGTAATGCTGCCTTCACAATCCACATACGTGGAATAGCCATCTGGGTACATGGCATCAACTTCAGGCGCAAAAATCAAATCGACGCCAGCACCTTCACAGAGTGCAGCATCTTTTATTAGATCCCTTGGATATGTGGCATAATCTTCATTTGGACCAAATTGCGTTGGGTTGACAAATATACTAACAACTACGAAATCCGTCGTTTTTTTCGCTTCCGTCATAAGCGATAGATGCCCTTCATGGAGAAACCCCATCGTTGGCACAAGTCCAATCGTCTTACCTTGTCTTTTCTGTTCTTTAATACACATTCTTAGTTCATTGACTGTTTTTACAATTTGCATAGGTCGCTCCTCTTCATAATAAGCACTTATATTTTACTATTTATCACGCTTTTGTATTTGTTTTGAAGCTCTATGATCTCAGTAAAGTTTTTCGATGACTGCCTCATCCATTTTAAATGTATGCTTTTCTTCAGGGAATTGTCCACTTATAACGTCTTCACAATAATGGCTGACTGCATTTTCAATGCTTTCCTTTAAATTGGCATACTGTTTCACAAATTTCGGCGTAAAGTCCGTGTACATGCCAAGCATATCTTGAATGACCAACACTTGGCCGTCGCATCCTGCGCCTGCACCAATGCCAATGGTTGGGATCGAAAGTTGTTCCGTTATGAGGCGCGCCAACTTTTCTGGCACGCATTCAAGGACGATACTATAGCAACCAATGGCTTCTAGCAACTTAGCTTCTTCAATGAGTTTTCTAGCTTGCGTCTCCGTTTTACCCTGCACTTTGAACCCACCGAACATATTGACGGACTGGGGTGTCAAACCGATGTGGCCCATGACGGGTATTTGTGCGGCCACTATTGCCTCTATTTTTGATTGGACAGCGAAACCGCCCTCCAATTTCACAGCATTAGCCCCTGCCTCTTTAATAAATCTGCCCGCGTTGCGAACCGCTTCTTCGTCGCTAATGTGATAAGAGAGAAACGGCATATCTGCCACGACCATGGCATTTTTTGTTCCGCGTCTAACGGCTTTGGTATGGTGGATCATATCATCCATTGTTACCGACAGTGTATCTTCATAGCCCAACATTGTCATCCCAAGCGAATCACCTACTAAGATGCAATCAATACCGGCCTCATCCAGCAGCCTCGCCATTGAGTAATCGTAGGCAGTCAAAACCGTAATTTTATCACCTGAGACCTTTTTATCGTGAAACGTCGTCGTTGTTATTTTTGCCATATTAAGCCTCCTCAATTTGATGCATCATGTAATAAGGTTCAAGTGAAACGTTACACGCTATTGGAATAACGATCCTTTTAAAATCAATCAAACAATTTGCTTAATCTTTGATGTGCTTCATCGTCTTGCTGCGTCATAGATAACGTATATTGGCCTAATGCTTTATACAGTTCTTTTGAGTTTGCGTTTAGTACCGTCAAGTGCTTTCCTATCGTCTCACTATCGCCTCGAACGATGGGTCCAGTTAGTGCTTTTTTCGTTCCGAGTGAGCCAATATTAGATAGGGTTCCCGTAATCAATGGCCATAACGCTTTCATTGCTAGTGACTTATCAATGCCCATTTCATCAAATTGCTTTAAACCAAAATCAATAACAGCCACTAAATAATTGGATACGATCACTGCTGCTGCGTGGTACAGGGCTTTCTGGCTAGATTGTATCTCAAAATAGTTAATCTCAAGTGAATCAACCCACTTTCGAGTGCCTTGCGTAGCGCCTTCTAGGCTAAAAAACACCCCTTCGAATGCATCTGGCGTATCAACCACATGGGGAAATGCCTTTAGTGGATGAAGGCTAAAACAATCGTCACTTAATTTTTTCAGAGTTAGACAATCGCGAGCCCCACTCATATGAAAAAAAACTTTTTTTGAGGTATCTATTTTTAGAGCTGCTATGGCATCGACTACGACGTCAATTTGGTCGTCATTTACCGTTATACCAATCATATCGGACTGCGACACAATCTCAGCCAACGTTTCAAATGCCCGACAATTTAAGCTAAGTGCAGCTTGTTGTGAGGATTCCAGTCGCTTACTATAATACCCTGATAGGGTTACTTTCTGATCATTTAAGAATCGTCCAAATGTGATACCTACTTTTCCAGAGCCAATAAAACCAACTTTCATATTCTTGCCCTCACTGCCATTCAAAAACAACAAAGCTCCTTTTGCACAAGACAAAAAGAGCTACTTAACGTAAACTTGATCTTTTCAGTCTCGGGCGATGGCTCTGAGCTGTTCGGTTAAAATCATGCGCGACTATTTAATTGTGTGTTTATTTAATTGTTTATTTAATTGTGCACTTACAGTTTTTGCGTTAATGTATAGCCCTTTCGGTACTATCAATTAAATTATACCATATTTTATCCTGCAATAATAAGTAAAAAATATGACTTTTCTGTAAACACAAAATAAAAACCTCAGAATTTGTCTGAGGTTTAACTTTAAATGTTTCATTATTCTTTTGTTGTTGTCTCATACATGACGGCGTACTCATAATCGACTTCTGACTCACATGCTTTGCATAAATTAAATTTGTTCACTTTTTTTTCATCGCCACAACGTTTACAGAATTTAACTTCAAATTGGTTGCCCTTAACGACATCTCTCATGATTCGCCTCCGCTCTTAATTGTTTTTGTGTATACAATCATCCTATAAACATATTATAGCGGAGGTTTTTGATTTATGCAAGTGCCAATTTAAATTACTTCATATTTTTTTCGACTTTCTTTTTGCAGCAGACATAAATTTAAGATGGATTCAAATACTTCAGTTGAAACTCTATGGCTATCTTTTCCAACGAGTTCAATGAGCGACTTCCCTAAACTGTAATAATCGCTTGAAGCATCCATTTCATGTGGCCGAAATACTGCTTCTGGTGACATGTATTGCACGGTTCCCACATAGCTTGCCTTAAACTGATGAGCACCTAAGGGGATTGCCGTGCCAAAATCAATCAAGTAGACATTAAGCTGTTCGTCGATCATTAGGTTGTTCGGTTTGACGTCACGATGAAGAAATCCTTCAGAATGAAACGTCTTAAGACATTCAAGAGAGTTGAACAAAACGATGTCAAGATGATTTAGTACCTTTTCCCTGAATTTAGTTCTTAATCTAATTTCAGAAAATGAGACGCCTTCAATTTTCTCCATGTAGAGTATCGATTGACTCGGCTTGGTCACGTAGTCGATGAGTTTGGGAAAACAATTGCCTTTCAAATTTTTCATGATATTGATTTCGTCAAGCCCTCGCTTGATGGCTTGTGTTTTTTCTACAATTTCATAACCACTTCTGATATGTTTATAGATTTGAATGTGATCCACGCGTCCTTTAGATATTATCTCATAGTCTTGATTCATTTCATTACCCTCCCTAATTGATATCAGGCTCTTTCCTATGACAGTTTTTACACGCTTCATAGCCCTTCTCTTTGGCCAAAGAAAGCGAAATGCCAAATTTGCTTTTTCTAAGATGGAAACAGGTTGCTTTGTGATACTTTTCACCATAAGTTGTAATAAATACTAGGTCGTCAGTAAAATTTTGACCATCAGAGATCACCGATGCACTCAAAGGAAGCACAATTGACTTCTCAGAATCGATGGCAAGTAAATTGAAACGATATTTAAAATTAAGTTCTGCAAACCCATACTCACTAAAATCGACCTTGGTTTCAGAGCGCACACTTATGAGTGTACTTAAGCCATGTGTCTCAATGTGACGGTTTAAAACCATTACTGAAAGTTCGGACAATAATAAAGCATTTACTTCTTCTTGAATGATGCGATCATGACCCATAAAAGGCATTGATAACATGCCCATATCTTCAGTTGCTTGAATGGCCACCCAGTGACATTCCTCTTCAAGATAAACCGACAAAAGGGTACCAAAGAGAGTTATCAGTAATAGCATAATGACACTTATACATAAAACGGCTTCAATTGCGACACTTCCTCTATTACTTTTACGCATAAAAGCCCTCACTTTGCTACAAATCGTCATTCAAACCCATTTCTCATATGAAGCGTCGAATACTGATTTGATAGACGTCCAAAGGTTCCTAGGGTCATCCATGTAACATCGATGACGTGTCCTCTCGAAAAATTTGAGAGACTCATTTTGCCCTCAGAAACGTCTGACAATTCAGATTCTACAAGGTCCATTGCTCGCAGTAATGTCGTTTTTTCATCTTGTAAAAGTAGCAAAACTCTCAAATAATCCATGTAATATAACCTAGCATCCATGATATTTGATTGCTCATCAGATGTTGGTTGATTATCAACCGTTAGCGTATCGTTTGTAGCGCCTTCACTTAAATGCACCGTCATTTTCGTTTTCCACGAACCATTTAGTAACGCCTCATAATCCAATGCCCATTGTGCCTGTGTCTTTAGAAAATAAAGCCCTTCTCCTTTCATCAAACGATTGATGTCTGAATAACTCTCTGCACCACTCCATGTGACAATGGCCGCGCCATAAACCAAAGAGCGCCACGGTTGTGGCAAAGCAACGGTTGCCATAGAGAGTTGCGTGAGTTTATCTTTATCGCACAAAAGAGTGACTAAATTGGCTGCGGACCGAATCGCAAAAATTTTGAGCCGAACGACACGGATACTTTGTTTTTCCTTCTCAAGTCCCGAAATGAGATATTCCACTTCACCTTTTATGCTGCGAAGGGACTTCTGTCGATTTTGAGGGTCAAACACTCTGGGACACTTCAAGTCATAACTGCTGAAAACTGATAAGTAGTATTCGTTTACGGTTGCCTTTTGAGTCAAATCAGAGGTGTTGACATAGGGTTCATCTTGATTGTTCACTGAGTGTTTGAACGCCTCCTTCAAAACAATCTCACCCGACCCAATTTCGATTCCTGAGAACAAATATTCCGCTTCAAGCAATAATTCCTTAAAAGTTTGAATAATTGAAGGCGGCATTTCTTCGAAAAGTGCCAACTTTTCTGAAGCAATTGCATGAATTTCATCGAAACCTCTGGCAATGACGCCTTCCACTTCAGTGTAAAGTGCTTCGAGTCGATTTATTTCATCTTGATTCAACGGCATTTTCTTCTTTTCTATATCGATCTGAATTGCCAGTTGACGTTTCGTCTCTTCCTCTAATTCTAATTGTATAAATTGTACATCAATCTTAGATATATCTTTTAAATACGTTTGATGAGCCGTCACAAATTCTGTTTCCGAAGCACGCCATTGTGCCTCTTTCGCTTCGAGAAACGCGGCCATCGCTTGTTTGGGTTCAACGATAGTCGCTTTGATAGTTGTAATCGCTGCCTTCAATGCTTCGATGGTCTCAAAATATGTTTCATACTGCAGATTTAGAGTGCTTTTAAGTGCCGTTATCTCTCGCTTGCCGGTTTGAACATCACGGCATAACTTGATACGCGTTAAAAACCGCGTCGCACCTTTTTTGTCAAATTGTTCGGATAACTTTTTTTCATAGTTTTGTATAGACTGGTTCATGGTTCTAACTTTCTCAGCCAATTCAAATTGATTTAGAAGGTCGATGCTATAGCCCACCATTGCATTGCCGATTAAAACAGTTGAAGCCTCTACAATTGCTTCTTTATATGTTGCTATCTCATTCAATTTTTCATAGTTTATATCTAAAACTACGGATTCGCGACTCACAATGCACTTGTTTCGCAACAAATAATGTAAAATTAAGGGTTCAAGTGTGTCAGAATCCAGGTTTGCAAGCACACCCATTTCATTGAATAAATAGGCATTATAACGCGATAAATACGCTTCACTTGATGCATAGACAATTTTATGTACTCTATTTTCTTGCTTTGGTTTATCGAGCAACGTATAGACATATAAAACGCCAAAGATAATTACTGGTATCAATATTGCCATTGCAATGGATATTACCCCTTTATCCTCTTTAATCACTTTAGACCCCCGTCATCGATCCCTATTAAAAAAATGATCGGAACCCGCTTTGATGACCGCTAAAGCGGTGCGGTTATTTTTCACAGCATAAAATCTGTTGTGAAAAGAGTATGTCGCTTTTCCACTCAAAACTTCGAATGCGTTCAGTCCTACTTGAGAAGCATCATACGTATACATAGTGCGTAAGACATGATCATTCATGCGCTTTGTTTCCACGTGTAACAGATGTCCGTTAAGTGACGCCGGCTCCGTAAGCGACAACAAAAATCCTCTACTGTGATAGATTTCAAACAAGCCAAGTTCAACCGCAAACTGAAACATCATAAGGGCTGTCATTATCAAAATGAGTATGATTGGGATGATTAATGCAAGTTCAATAGAATACATAGCGCCTCCAAGTATTGTATGTTTTTACCATTATATTCCATATGTTAAATTATGTCAATTGTGTAAAGCACAAAAAAACTGCACATGATTTAACATGTGCAGTGATTATATGGCTTCTTATTCAGCATCCAACATTTCAACTTCTTTGTTGACTTTGTTTCTATTGCGCATACGATCCGTTTCGTTAAGAATTCTTTTTCTCATACGAAGCGCATCTGGCGTGATTTCCAGTAATTCGTCATCTTCTATGAATGTCAGTGCTTCTTCCATGTTGAAGATTTTTGGCGGAATTAATTTGATCGCATCATCGTTACCCGATGAACGCGTATTGGTCATCTTTTTATTTTTGGTCGGGTTGACCGTCATGTCTTCTCTACGTGAGTTCAATCCAATAATCATGCCTTCATAAACATCCGTGCCTGCATCAATCATCATCGTTGCACGATCAGACAAGTTGAATAATGAATAGCCCATTGCTACGCCACCTTGCTGAGACACTAAAACGCCGTTGCTACGCTTCGGAATTTCACCCTTATAAGGTTGGAATTCAGAGAAAGATCTTAACAAGACGCCTTCTCCACGCGTTACGTTTATAAATTCACTTCTATAACCGAGCAAACCACGCGTTGGCACTAAAAATTCTACACGCGTGTAACCATCTTCTGCATGCATCGTTTCCATAATGCCTTTACGAATGCTGAGTTCAGAGATTACTGTGCCTGAATATTGATCAGGAACAATTGCAATAACCCTTTCAACAGGTTCACAACGTTGCCCATCAATCATCTTCATCAAAACCTGCGGTTTTGATACAGCGATTTCATAACCTTCTCGACGCATGTTTTCAAGCAGGATGGATAAATGTAATTCTCCACGTCCCGATACGCGATAACCATCTTGTACAGAATCAAGCGCATCTACTCTCAAACCGACATTGACTTCAAGTTCTTTATCAAGACGATTTTTAAGGTGTCTATTTGTAACGTATTTGCCGCTTCTACCACAGAATGGTGAATCGTTGATTAAAAAGTTCATCGCCAATGTTGGCTCTTCTATCTCGATCATTGGCATTGGTTCGATACAATTTGGGTCACAAATCGTTTCACCAATGGAAATCTCTTCAATACCAGAAATAACGACCATATCGCCTGCAAACGCTTCATTGACTTCCAATCTTCCCAGACCTTCATACGTATATAGTTTTCCAACTTTTGCACGTTGTTGACTGCCATCTCTTTTAGTAACAGATACTTGTTCGCCTTGCTTAATCGTACCTCGAACGATACGACCGATGCCCAAACG
>JBBRVO010000031.1:0-22985 GCA_038246775.1 Peptostreptococcales bacterium
AACTCAAGCACCTACTGAAGTTATAACAACTGAAGCAATTCCACTTGGCGCACCTGAGCTTGTTAACTTCGATCAAATCGTTGAAGACATAACACTGGAAGCAACTGAAGAAGTTATAATCCCTGCTGAAGAAATTCCACTCGCTGATGCATTGCCACAAACTGGCCAACTTCCAGTAGACTTATTCTATGGTCTTGGTGGATTAATCACTGCAGCAGGCGTATTCTTAAAACGCAGAAAATAAAAGCCGCAAGCAATTGCGTAAGCAGCGACACTCATCAAAATAGACGCTCAGCCTCACAAAAACGCTGAGAGTAACTTATAAAAAAAAGGCAGATACACATGACTTTTAGTCAAGCGTAGCTGCCTTTTTTGATGATGCGCACTGCCTGGCACCGCAAAAGCGGTGCCAGGCACCTCACATTATTTTGTCTCTATTTATTTTTTCTAGCCACAAGCTCCTGAACGACAAATGATGCAACGTCTTCAGCGTATGTGCCCGTGCCAAAACCCGCGTCGTAGCCAAGTTCTTTAGCAAGCTCGTAAGAGACTCTTGGGCCACCTGCAACGACGATCATCTTATCTCTGATGCCCTCTGACTCGAGGAGTTCGATAAGCTGTGTCATGTTTGGGATGTGAACATCCTTTTGTGTGACGACTTGTGAAATGATGATCGCGTCAGCATTCAGTTCTATCGCCTTAGCAATCAGCTCTTCATTCGGCACCTGGGCACCTAAGTTGTAAGCTTTGATGCCGTGGTATCTTTCAAGGCCGTAGTGGCCGTCGAAGCCCTTCATGTTCATAATGGCATCGATGCCTACTGTATGCGCATCTGTGCCTGTACAAGCGCCGACGATGACCACATCTCGGCCGATATTGGCTTCAATGAAGGCTTCTACGGCGTATTTGTCCATGACGTCTGAATCGACTTTTGGCACTTCAATTTGCGTATAGTCAATCGTGTGTGACGATTTGCCGTACATGATGAAGAACGTGTAACCAACGCCAAGATCTTGAGCGGAAACCACTGCTGGCTCCTGGATGCCCATTTTCATAAGGAGTTGCTTTGCCGCTTCTTTACTTTCTTCATTTAAAGGAATCGGTAATGTAAATGAAAACTGCATCATGCCGTCATTCATCGTGTCGCCGTAAGGTTTTACTTTGGTTAAATCGAGTCCGGTTTCTACGCTCATATTATTTACCTCCCAGCATCATAGGTATAAATGGGTTGAAATAACGGCTTCCCTTTTGCGTAACGCCGTCAAGGCCTTTACCGCCGTCCATTTTACGCGTGACATCGGCAAATTTGCCTTGCTCAATCGTCGCCATAATGCCGATTTTCTCAATATCTGCAAGCAGATCAGCCGCTTCTTTAAGAACGAATTGCGCACGTGATTGAATGATG
The DNA here is from genome assembly GCA_038246775.1 of Peptostreptococcales bacterium. Lineage (GTDB taxonomy): Bacteria > Bacillota > Clostridia > Peptostreptococcales > Acidaminobacteraceae > Fusibacter_C. The sequence goes on from JBBRVO010000031.1 coordinate 1,406, forward strand.
CCGTCTTTTTTGAATTCGATTTCATCGCCAAAGTGACGCATGTTGTTGAAGATGTATTTCGCATTTTCAATAGAAAGTGCACGGTCTTGAAGAAGTGGTGTATGGATTGCTTCTGTTGGCATGCCAAGAAGTTGTAACCCTTGGTTTGTCATGATAGAAACCACATTGAAAAGCGCATCTTGAATATGGCCTTTGAAGATGTTACCTGTCATGTATTTTGTCGGCGGCATGTATTTGAGTGGTGCATTTGGGAAAATTTCTCTCGCCATTTGTGCTTGTGAAAGCTCAAGTAGGAAGCCGTCTTCTGTATCTGGGTTCATCTCGAACGCGTGGCCAAGGCCCATTTGCTCTTCTGGAAGCCCAGCAAGTAAAGCAAATTGCTCGTTGATGAATTGTGAGGCAAGGACAGTATGCGCTTCTTCGATGGCATCAGATGTCGTGAGGTAGTTGTCTTCACCCGTGTTGATGATAATGCCTGCAAAGCCATTGATGATTCTTGAGAAGTATTGATCCACCAGCGTACGCTGCATATTGATATCTCTAAAGAGAATGCCGTAAAGTGCGTCGTTCAGCATGACGTCAAGTCTTTCAATCGCGCCCATAGCGGCGATCTCAGGCATACAAAGTCCTGAACAGTAGTTGCAAAGGCGGATGTATTTACCCACTTCTGCGCCGACTTCGTCGAGGGCACGTCTCATGATTCTGAAGTTTTCTTGCGTGGCATACGTCCCGCCGAAACCTTCTGTCGTCGCGCCAAATGGCACATAGTCCAGTAAGCTTTGAGCGGTTGTACGGATAACGGCAATAATGTCAGCGCCTTGTCTTGCAGCCGCTTGTGCTTGAAGCACGTCTTCATAGATGTTGCCTGTTGCAACGATTACGTAGAGGTAAGGTTTTGGCCCTTCACCAAGCGTTGTAAGAAATGCATCCCTTTGTGCTCTGTTGCCTCTGATGCGCTCAGTGGTTGCCATTGCAACCGCTTCAATCGCTGCTGCGATTTTTGATTCGTCTTGTATAGGTAGTGTCACGAGGTCGATTTCATTTCTTGAAATGCCCTCTGCAATTTCTTGCGCTGATTTGCCAAGGGCAACCATTGCGTTTCCAAGCCAGAATGCAGCCCCTTCAGAAAGCCCGCCACCTTTTTTAATGTTGTCTACAACACAGTTTGGTAGTGGTCTTTCAATTTCGTCTATGCCGTCGACGCCGAGTAGTCGAGCAACAGTCCGTTCAACTGCAACGGTTGTATGTCTGTCGATGAATGTTTGCGTGTCTTCAGCGATGATACGTGCCGAAGTACGTGCTCTTTCAACGACATTAAAATCTAAATTCAATTTACTTGCCATGTGATCCTCCCATGATTTCTTTTGCGCGATTTACGATTTGCATGTCAAGGCCCATAAGCTCCGAGATGCGCAGCGCTTCCTTAGGAATTTCCTTAAGGCTGCTCACTTCAGATAACTGATAGTCCATGTATTCGTGCAGGAGAGCCGCACCCTCCGCTTCAATCTTATCTCTAATTAAATTTAAATCGATGCCTGATAAACCGTTTACTTGATAGTGCGATGTCCCTTCCACCTGAGTGAGTCCGTCAAAATGCGTCGTGATGACTGCGCGCGATTTGAGTCTGCTGAGGTGTTCTATAAGGGCTTTTGAGATGGCGAATCCCTCTAAAGGATTCGTCCCTCTCGCCAGTTCGTCAATCAAAACGAGGCCAAATTCGCGTTCGCGTTTGAGCGCTTGCTGTATCTCCACAATTTCTCCGCCAAAAGTGCTCAGACCCATATCAATCGACTGAAAATCGCCTACCGAAACGAAGACAAAGTCAAATAGTGGCAGTACTGCCACATCGCACGGTACGAAAAATCCATACTGGGCCATTGTGACAACCTGTCCTATAAGCTTAAGCGACACGGTTTTGCCCCCCATGTTTGCGCCTGTTATCAAAGTCACCGGTTTCTTGAGGGAAACATTTATGGGTGTAAACTTCTTACCAGAGCGTTCCAAACTGGTGGCAACTTTAAGGTGTCTGCCTTCTTCTATCTCAACATAGGGGTCTTCAGTGAGTGTGGGTCTGACGCAGTTAAAGGCTTTGGTGAATTGTGTTTTCGCAATGAGCCAATCGATTTGTCCGATGCGCTGTGTGTTGGCCATCAGTAGATCCAAATGCGTTTTTAAAGTCTCGGTCAGTTTGCTTCTGACCTCGAGCTCTTCGTCTTCTTCTTCTAAAAGGAGCGACTCTTTGCGGTGTTTGAGCGATTCATCACCTTTGACGATGAAGAGGCTGTACATTGGCACATCCGATTTATAGACAAAGCGGGGATCTGCTTTGACGCGGGTCATAAGCGCTAGATCTCTTGCTGACACGCGCAGTTCACCGTTTGGCATGATGGGATAGTCTTCGGATTTAAGCGTCTGTATCGCTTCGTTCAACTGTCTTTTGGTAGTTACCTCAATCGCATCAAGTGCGTTTCTGATTTCAGTAAGCCTAATTGAATAGGCGCTGTAAATATAAAAAGTGCTGACGCCGCTGTTTTCTGGATCGAGCAAATGGGTTATGATCTGCGTTGATGCCAGCATATAATCCTTCACCGTAGAGTCCCAGTGCAGGTCTTTAAGCTGTGCCTGTATTTTTTCCATGACCATAGAAAGCTGCTTGACTTCAAACAGTTCCGTTATGGACAGTGTTTCACCTTCTGCGATGCGATCAAAGGTCACATCGAGTTGTTTGACGGCTTTCATAAGTTCCTTCAGCTGCAGGATATCCGCACGATGCCGCTCAAAAAGTGTCAAAGTAGCTTCTGTGCGGTCATAGACTTTAAGGAGTTCTGATTGGTCTGCTTTTAAATACGGTTTTATGGCGCGTTTTACCGCATCGCCGTAAGGCGATGACAACATCAGTCGTTCAAAGATAAAATTAAGGTCCAGATCTTCGAAATTCTTTTTACTTAGATACAGGGCTTTCATTCAGTCACCTCACAACCTTAATCCATAACATCTATAATCGGCAAATCCTTCACCTTCTGCGAAAGCGCTTCCCTAAAGAGCTGAGAGTCGTAGTAGTAGCCAGCTGGTGCGTACGGATTGACCGTAATGGCTAGTAACTTGATGGCATGGCGCACCGTAATGCATACGCCAATGCGCATCAAATAGAGCCAGTCTTTTTGTTCGATAAAAATTTTGGTGGCATCACCTATCACCCAAGTGAGGTTCTTGTAATGCGTCGTGGTCTGAATAACATCCACGACGGTTTGCATCACAAGTGCTCCTGGGATGATAAGTAGCCGCGTGTGCGCGTCAATCGCCTCTGCGATCAAGCGACCCGCACTGAGTGCCGTGACGACGTCCATAAGGGGTGTAACGGTGCCATCTGCATCAACCAAAAGTGGTCTTCGCAGGGTTTCCGCTTGTTCCCATAGGCTGTCGATACACGGTTCTTCCGAAGCTTTAAGGTTAAAAAGTGAGGCGCGATATGCCGTTTGATTCACGGTTTTCATCATATCACGGCTCACCACCGCCCCTGTCGACAGGATACAAGCATCTGTTATCGCTGGTGAAGCAGAAGATGTCCGATCAAGTGCACCGTCCACCAGAACATAATCAGCGCCATAGGCGATCATTTTTTCTGCAACGTCTCGAATTGCAACATTTGTGGTTGGCCCTCCAACCTGTACAAAGCCATCTGAAAGTGCCTGACCTATGATGACTCTGCCCATTGCCGTATGATGCTCAGTGACTTCCAGAACGGCCATTTTAACTTCTGAAAGGTTAAAGAGCATTTCAGCGGTTGCTACGATTGACTGTTTGCGCATATAAATCATTGGTTTGTCGGTCTTTGTTACGATGTCCTGACGTTCCCCGTCTCTCCCTATGGACGTGAGTCCAGCGCACAGACCTCTACCAGCCAATTCATCGATGAGATGATTGAGTGTGACGGTTTTCCCTGCATTTTTTGCCATACCGACTATGGAAATGATTCTGTATTCATTTTCAAATAGGTTTAGCAGTTCCATGCAGGGCCTCCATCATAACCGAATGCTCGGTCTATCATTCCTTATACTTGCCATCGTTTTTGCGTTTATTCTTCGTGGTGTGATCTTGCGTTTCTTTCAAGTTCTTTAAGGTCAATAGACACTCTGTTGCCTTGTAACAAGCCAGCAACACCAAAGAGTTTGTGATTTTTTTGAGCCTCTGTTTCTACTGCGCCTTCTTTTTCGAAGTCGTAAGAAGCAGGTTGTGCATACGTTGTGATAACGCCTTCGTAGTTTCTGAGAATCACTTTGTCAGGTGATTGAGAAATCATATATTGTGGCATAACTGGGATCTTACCGCCGCCGCCTGGTGCGTCGACTACGAATGTTGGCACACAATATCCGGAAGTATGGCCTCTTAAGCCTTCGATGATCTCGATACCTTTTGATACTGGTGTTCTAAAGTGTTCGATACCCACTGAAAGGTCACATTGGTAGATGTAGTAAGGTCTAACGCGCATCATAACGAGATTGTGTACGAGGTCTCTCATAATGTGAATGCTGTCGTTGATGCCTTTAAGAAGAACGGACTGATTGCCAAGTGGGATACCGGCATCTGCCATAAGTGCACATGCTTTTTTAGCTTCTGGCGTCACTTCTTTTGAATGATTGAAGTGCGTATTTAACCAAACTGGGTGGTATTTTTTAAGCATGTTTACAAGTTCTGGTGTGATTCTTTGTGGGCAAACAACAGGTGTTCTTGAACCGAGTCTGATAATTTCAACGTGTGGAATCGCTCTTAATTTTTTGATGATGTACTCAAGTAAATCATCTGAGATTAAAAGGACGTCGCCGCCTGATAAGAGAACGTCTCTGACAACTGGTGTTCTTGCGATGTAATCAATTGCATTATCGATTTGCTCTCTTGGAACGCCACCGTCGTTGTGTCCGGCGAATCTTCTTCTTGTACAGTGACGACAGTACATGGAGCACATATCCGTTACTAAGAATAAAACGCGATCTGGATATCTATGCGTAATGCCAGGAACGGGTGAGTCATGGTCTTCATGGAGTGGATCGTCCATATCATCTGAGCATTTATAAGTTTCGTAGATGGTTGGAACGGCTTGCATTCTAATTGGGCATTTTGGATCGTCTTTGTCCATTAAAAGTGCATAGTAAGGCGTGATGCCCATTCTTAAGATTTCAAGTGATTTGATGACGCCTTCTTCTTCTTGAGCGGTCAAATTACAAACTTGCTTAAGTTTATCAAGTGTCGTGATTCTATTTCTTACTTGCCATTCCCATGAATCCCACTCTGCTTGCGTAACATTTTTCCACATTTCAATTTCATTATAATGTCTCATAATAAGCCTCCTCTTAAGCGTAAAGCTCCTCGTAGATTTTTCTAAGAACGGCACTTTCTCTCATGATTTGAAGTGTAATTTCCGCATGACCTTTTGTATAACCATTTCCGACGATCATCGTTACGTCTTTGCCCACGCCTTCAGCACCAAGTGCCGCTTTTGTGAAGCTCGTCGCCATACTAAAGAAGTAGACGATTCCGTCATCTTTTGTTGCGAGTATTGAAGACATTTCTGTGTTTTGTACGTTTACGCAGTTGATGACGAGGTCGCACATTTTGCCATCTGTAAGTTCTTCAACTTTTCTGAGGACTTCCACAGCATCTGTTGCGTCTGCCACGATGAAGTGATCCGCTAGGCCTGCGCCCATAACGCGCGCTTCTGCTTTGTTGTCGTGTTGAAGACACATAACTTTTCCTGTGACGCCAGCACGTTTTTTTGCTTCATATAAACAGAGCATACCCGATTTGCCTGCGCCGCCGATAACCAAAACCGTATCGCCCGGTTTAACGAGTTTCGCTGTTTGAGCCGGTGCACCTGCAACGTCGAGTACAGATAGTGCCAAATTTTCAGGGATATCTGAAGGAATCTTCGCATAAAGACCGCTTTCAAATAAGATCGCTTGACCTTTGATGTCGACTTGATCGATATTGATTCTGATTTCTAAGATTTCTTCGATCACAAGTGGTGTTAAAGAAAGTGATACGAGTGTTGCGATTTTGTCGCCAACTTTAAGGTCTGTTTGGCCAATGAGTGCATCGCCAATTTGTGCAACTGTTCCGATGAGCATGCCACCTGAACCCGTTACAGGGTTTTTGTGTTTTCCTTGCGTTTTGACGATGTGCATCATAATTTCTTTGATTTTTTCTAAATCTCCGCCAGCTTCTTGCTTGATTTGTGTAAAAGATGCCGAGTCGATATTTAGTGTTTGTACGTCGATAAGAATTTCATTGTCATAGATTTCCATGTCGTTAGAAATTACCTGAGCTGGTTGTGGTAATATGCCCAATGGCTCAATAACACGGTGTGTACCAAATTTGTCGCCCTTTTTCATACCTTGCCTCCCAAATCATAAGCTTTGCCCTATGGGTAAAGCCCTTCAAAGTTATTAATCTTGCCTTGTTAATAAAGTGCAAGTTCTATGCCAAGCATTCGAGAATTGTGATTATTTTGTCAATTAACGCCAAGTATTTTTTTGTTTTTTTGGAAGCCTTTCATTTGAATGGTTTCATGTTTCCACGCGCATGCTTTTTACTTTTGTTTTTCATGTTTATCAAAATCAAAACGACTTATTTAAGCGGGTTTTATTTTAGGCAAATAAAAAACGCCCATTTTCGGGCGTTTGGTTTAACTCTCATCAGTCATCATCTTATTCCAATTCGAACTTTTTCATTTTATACTGGAGCGTCTGTCTCGGAATTTTAAGGAGACGAGCAGCTCTTGCCGTGTTGCCGTCACTCTCATTCAGCGCTTGCTCAATCATGTTTTTCTCTGCAGCTTTCAGTGCTTCCACAAGCCCATCTATGAACTCAAGGCTATCAATAATCACCGTCTTAGCTTGATGTGTCTCGTAATATTTCTTGAGATTGTATGGCAAATCGATGACGTCAATGGTCTCACCATCTACAAAATTTACAGCACCTTCAATAACGTGCTCTAGTTCTCTGACATTGCCCTCCCAAGGATAATTTAAGAAAAGTCGCATCACTTCTTTAGAAACATTTTTGATCCCGCGATAGAGAAGTCCGTTGTATTTCTTGATGAAAAAATGCGTAAGAAGCGGGATATCTTCTTTTCGGTCTGAAAGCTTTGGAATCCAAAGCGTTACTGTATTGAGGCGATAATAAAGGTCGCGTCTGATGAGACCCATATCGATGGCGAGATTTGGTTCAATGTTTGTTGCTGCAACGATCCTGACATCGACCTTGCGTTCTTTTGTGTCGCCAATCCTGCGGATCTTGCCATCTTGTAGCACTCTTAGAAGTTTTGCCTGTAACTCTTGTGGCATGGAGTTAATTTCATCAAGAAAAAGCGTCCCCGTGTCTGCGAGTTCAAAGAGTCCGGGCCGATCAACCGCGCCTGTGAATCCGCCCTTGACCGTTCCGAACAAGATGCCTTCTAGAAGTGATCCAGGAAGTGCAGCACAGTTTTGTGCGATAAATGGCTTCTTTTTACGCCGGCTGCTATTGTGGATCGCCTGAGTGAGCAGTTCCTTGCCAGTACCCGTTTCTCCATAGATTAGGACGGCGATGTCTGTGCCAGCGGCTTTCATGGCAACCGCTTTAACGCGGTTAAACTCAGGATGTGTTGTGATGATGTCTTCAAAACGGTACCCGTCGTTCACTGTACGGACAATTTTGCTCTCGAAATCTGAAGGTTCTTTTGACATGGATTGAAGGTCTATGACCTTTTCTGTAAGCTCTTTATAAGTGGTTATATTTCTGGATATTTCAATAGCGCCCTCAATTTTACCGTCGATTATAATTGGCAATGTGCTGTTGATGGTTGCGATATTTTTTCCTTTGTAAGTCCTATAGGTTTGCTCTCGGTTAAGTATCGGCGTTTTTGTGACCAACACTTTTAAAAGTGTACTTTCATCTTCTTTTAGGGACGGATAGATTTCTGTGATGTGCTTGCCTATGGATTCGACTATGTTGATATCGTCAAGTAAGGCTGAATTGTGGTTACAATAGATAAGATTGCCGTTTTTATCTACGATTTGAACGCCATCGCTGATATATTCAAGCATCAATTTAATGTGTTCTAGTGTCAGTAAAGGGTGCATTTTTCACCTCAGAAATCTTTCTCAATATAAAAGCCCGAAATTAGGCACGTGCTTAATTTTGGGCACTTATGCCTTGCTGTTGACTCGCGTTCTTAAATTATGACGCCGAGTCCATAATCCTTTGCCAATTTCAATTTTTCGTAGGCCAAATCCAAAAACTTCTCTTCAGATACCCAATGGTTCATGGAGAGCACAGCAAATCGACAGGTGATGGCATCGTCTATGCCTAATTTTAGCGTCTCAATCATCTTCTTTAATTTTTCGGCCTCATTGTAGGCGCTATTCTCCGTGATGTTCGGCATGAGCAGCGCAAACGTGTCGCCTTTGATTCGAGCGATGGTTGTGCCACCCTTTTGAAGCAATTGGGATTCAGACACAAAGCGCTTTGTCGAAAGGATAATTTCAATAATGACTTGATCGCCAGCATTGTAACCATATTTTCGATTAATTTCTCCCAAGTGGTCCACATCGAAGAAGATGATGGACGACTCGCTCTCTTTATTTGAGCAACGTTCGAACTCAAGCGAAAGAACGTTTTTAAGTTTTTCCTCCGTGTTGATGAGCAGAAGTTCACCGCTGATGATGCCTTCTTTCTTCACCAAAGCTTTCATCTCACGTTCAAACTTGTTCTCGTATCTCAGAAAAAAAAGATAACCGAAACACATTAAAATCGTGGTGTAAACCAAAAAAGCGACGTAAAGCTCCACGATCGTGCTGTACTTGCCCACGAATACCATAGCGGCGGGCAACATACTGCTCATTAGGGAAAACCATATGAGTTGTCTTAACAGACTGCCCGACTTGTTTTTTTCTCCATACGATTGTTTGCGCTGACCAGATGGCATATTTAGTCCCTCTTTACATCGATTTTGATATGCACTTTTGAAATTTCGTCTTTGTCACTTTCCATATCTAGTAGATAGCTGAGCTCGATATCAATGGCGTCCGTATCATGCCATATAACCTCTATGCCTTTTGTCTTCATCAAAAACGTGCCATATGGCGTGGCATAAAGATTTTCATGCAGGACGTCTTTTTCGATATCCAGTTGGCTTTTAAGATCGCCAAACCGTTTAATTTGAACGACTTCTCCATCATAAGAGATGAGTGTTTTCGTATTTTCCATACCACTTACTTCTGTTTCATCATACATGAGATAGGCTTTTTTGTGTATGCGCTTATAAGTCGCTTCTGTATATAGCGTCATTTCATTGACATCGCCTTTGCTGTCCTCAATTTTGGAAATCACTTGAATCTGATAGGATTTTTTAGGTGCTTCCATTACTCAACAATCCATTTGTTGACGAGAACGCGAATGCCTTCAACGTGATTTTCTGCCTCTGTTCGAGCTGCTATGCCATCTTGTTTGATGATTGCATCAAAAATGCGGTTATGAGATGCTTGAATCTCTTTATAGTTGTTAAACTCATTGAAATAGATCAGTCTGAAGCGTTGGAACTGATCATGTAAATCGTAGATAATATTGATGAGCCTTTGATTTTTTGTAGCTTCAAATATAAATGAATGGAATGCGTTATCGCTTTCCATCATGCTTTTTTTATCCATGTTGAGAAGTGATTCGTTAAAGTGTTCGACCACTTTGCCAAGCGATTCTTTTTCACTGAGTGACATTCTCTCAGCCGCTAAATACGCTGCAAAGCCTTCAAGCTCTTTTCTGATTTCTAGCACTTCCATGATGTCCTTTTTAGTTAAATCGGCTACATATGCGCCTTTTCTTGGGATCATGATTACAAAGCTCTCTTTTTCAAGCTTTCGGATGGCTTCTCTCACCGGTGTACGACTCACGCCGAGCTGGTCGGCTATAGTCACTTCCATAAGTCTCTCACCAGGTTTAAGTTCCCCCGCCAATATTGCATTTCTAAGGTATTCAAATACCACTTCGCCAAGCGGTTTGTAATTTCTTATTTCCAATTTGTCAAAATTCACGTTCATATCCCCTCCACTTTCTTTATATTTAACCATTTATTGGTGCTAACCATTGATTGGTGCTAATGCTAGCCGTTATAGGTCGATACGACGTAGCTCTGTGGGTAATGTTTTTTCATTTTTTTATGGGCGGTCTTGGCGCGTTCGTAGCTTCCAAATACACCGAAGACTGTTGGGCCGCTGCCGCTCATGAGAACGCCATCTGCACCGTAGCTGCTCAGAAGCGCTTTAACCTCGGTTACTTTAGGATAAAGATCGAGTGTCACAGTCTCAAGGACATTGCAAAGTCCAGAAAGTATTCCGTGACGGCTTTGAGTCTCAAGTGCTTTAATCATAGCCACCGTATTCGGATGTACTTTAATAGCCGCCAAATTTAAGCCCGTGTAAATATCTTTTGTCGACACACCGAAGCTCGGTTTGACGAGAACCATCCAAGCGTGTTCGAAGCCCCTAATGGGCGTTAACATTTCACCTAATCCCCTTGCGATTGCACACCCTTTCAGAAAACAAAATGGCACATCGGCACCAAGTTTGAACCCAATGCCCTGCATCGTCTCTAAATCGAGGTTCAAATGACATAACGCGTCAATCCCCATAATCACCGCTGCAGCGTTGGTGCTGCCACCTGCCAGACCGGCGGCGATGGGGATGTTCTTCTCGATATGTATTTCAAATCCGTGAACAATGCCAAACGTTTCTTTCATGAGCGCGGCCGCTTTATAGGCGATATTCTTATCATCCACAGGTAAGAAGGCATCTGAGCATGACAATACGATGTCCGTTCCCTCAATAATCCCAATAGTGACACTGTCATAAAGGTTAATTTGCTGCATAATCATCTCTACATCATGGTACCCATTTTCTCGTCTACCGAGAACGTCTAGCGTCAGATTGATTTTTGCGCGTGCTTTGATTTTTATAGTTTCTCTACCGACTTTCATACGTACGTGATATCTCCTCAAAATGAATTTATAAAGCGATGTCGTTATAAATCAATCAAGTACATGAATACAAAATACATGATAAATACATTATACCCAATTATAGACTATTTCCTATGAATTATCTATAGCTATTTATGTTTAGAAAGCGACACTTCTAAAAAAAAGACTCTAAAAAAGGACGTGTTGAATCCGTTTTGAGAGCCCTATTAAAGCGGTATAAGGATGTTGCGGGTGATGCGTCATAACGATTTTAGCTGGCTTCTATGAAACTGCATCACGTGAAACGTCGTATAGAGTACCCCGCCAATCAAATCGAATTGTTCCGGGTACTTTGCGATGACCAAATCTCTATAGCCTTGTTCTTCAAAGGGTTCTACGATCTCTTTGACTTTGACAAATCCGATTTTTAAATAGCTTTTTTGAGCGCGCACATTAAAATGAGAAACCTTTAACTGCATAGTATCTATCGGATAGTGTTCAAATACATAAGATAAAAACCGTTTGATAAGCTCCGTACCAAACCCTTCGCTGATATGGTTCGGATCAATCGCAACGCCGAGCTCAGCTTTGCGGGTCATCCAATTGATGTTTTTGAGCGTGATGAACCCAAGCGGGTAATCCTCTAAAAACAAACCATACACTTTACGTGTGATCAACTTTTGTTTTGAAAAGTACCACGCGTCAAATTCATACGTTTCTTTATAAGGAAAATTGTACTGAAGAAATCTCGGATCGTCGTGGCTTCCCCATTTTGCAAATTCATAGGTATCTTTTCTTTTGAGCTTTCTGAAATCTAATTCCAAGGATGTCACCTCATCTGAGATGTATTTGCAAACTTTGTAAATTTTCCGAGCCAAGCTAGATATATTTTGCCGGTTTCACCATTTCTTTGTTTGGCGATGATGATCTCACCGATGCCTTTAAGCTTTTCATCTACCGTATCTGGGTTGTAATATTCGTCGCGGTAAAGGAACATAACTAAGTCGGCATCCTGCTCGATTGCACCGGATTCACGAAGGTCCGAAAGGATTGGACGGTGGTCCGCTCTAAGTTCAGAGGCTCTGGAAAGCTGGGATAACGCAACAACAGGGCAGTTCATTTCTCTTGCGATGCTTTTTAGGGATCTTGAGATTGTGGAGATCTCCTGTTGTCTATTTTCTTGCTTGCCGCCGCCTGACATCAGCTGAAGGTAGTCGATCATAATCAGGTCTAGGCCTTGATTCATCTTGAGTCTGCGACATTTTGACCGTATCTCTGCAACGGTGATACCCGGGGTATCATCAATAAAAATTTTAGATTCGCCAAGCTGAGCGCTGCTTCTAGCCAGTTTAAACCAGTCGTCGTCTTCGATTTGTCCCGTTCTGATATCTCCGATCGACACCAGTGACTGTGCACTCAAAAGACGCTGAACCAATTGCTCGGCTGCCATCTCTAGACTAAAGATAGCAACGCTTTTCTTCTCCTTAACGGCTGCATGTTGACAAAGATTCAAAGCAAACGCCGTCTTACCCATAGAAGGACGTGCCGCAATCAAGATAAGATCTGACCGTTGAAGGCCGTTGGTCATCGCGTCAAGGGCATCAAAACCAGATGGAATCCCAGTGAGCGCGTTCGGATCCTCATGGAGCTGAACGATTTTTTCATAGGCGACTTGTAGAATCTCTGAGATAATCTGAAACCCTTTTTTGTCCCTATTTTGAGAAATTTCAAAAATGCTAGATTCTGCCTGTTCTATGAGCAGTTCCACATCATGAGACTCATAACCCTTTTCGACAATATCCGTTGAGGCTTTGATAAGCCTTCTAAGCATAAATTTTTCATGAACGATTTTTGCGTGATTAGAGACGTTGTGTATGAGCGTTCCAACGTCGGAAAGCTCCGATAGGTACTCGAAACCACCAATAACTTGTAAGAGTTGATTTTTGCCAAGTTCGTCCGAAACGGTGATCATATCCACCATTTTACCTTCCGAAAAAAGGCTTTTAATGGTTCTAAAAATCTCTTTATGTGCTTCGTGATAGAATTCTTCATCATTGCTGATAACATCTAGAACATCGCCAATAAGGTCACTATCGAGTAGCAGTGATCCGAGGACGCTTTGCTCTGCGTTGATATCATGTGGCATCGTTTTTAAGTTCATTGATTAAGGGCTCCTTAACAATCTTTTGGTTCTATTATACACGAAAGATCCTGTATAAACTATGGGATTAACTTATCAATTTTAAAGGCTCTCAGTTTTAGGTAGGCGATTTTGCCCTTCCTGTTTTTGTAATCTTCCGTTGCCGTCTTGATATGGCTTGATGCTGTATCAATGGCCTTAAAAACCATATCAAAAGTCACTTTTTCTTTACAGTCATAGAGGACTTTTAGCCATAGATTGACTTCTGTTTTTGAAAATGGCGATTGAATGAATACGGCTTCTGGTTCGGCATTTGTGTAACCCTTTGATTCGGCTGTCAAGTAGGCCAGATAATAGAGGATTCTTATCGCATACGCATGGGAAGTCCGTCTGCGCAGATACGTTAGTGGCAATCTTGTGACGATGAGGATTATACAAAGTAAGAGAAAAATACTCACGATAATTATCATCGTTTTCATACGACTTTTCGTATCGATGGTATCACTTTGTGGTGTCCCTCGGACTATTTGCGCACCTCTGCCGCCATCGGCTTCTTCAAGTAAATTTTTAAGATCTATTGGCGATTTAGACGTCGACGGCCCCTCTTGTGGCCTCACAACTTCGTTGGCCTCTTTCGTGCTGAGCAACTCTTCTAGCGTTGGAATTTCTGACAGATTGCCAACTTCACTATAAATCGGCGTGCTTTCGAAGATGACCCAACCATAGCCCTCTAAATAGACTTCTGCCCAAGCATGTGCGTCGCGTTCGGTAACCTTTGAATAGCCGCCCTCTGGGTCTACCTCATTTGGATCTACTCTAAAGCCCTCAACATAACGCGATGGCATGCCGTTGATACGTGCGAGCACCGCCAGGGTTGACGCAAAATAGGTGCAATAACCCTTCTTTGTCTCAAAGAGAAAATCGGAGACGAAGTCACGGCGCTCTCTGTTGCTTAACGGATTTAAACTGTACGTATAATTTTGCGACAAAAATTCTGTGATTGCCGTCATTTTCTCATAGTCCGTACCTCTAAGTCCCCCTAGCATCAAGGCAAGTTCTATCGTACGGGCTTCGATGCGGTCAGAGAGCTGCAAATAATCCACTTCTGGCACTTTATAAAAATCGCGTCCTGTGGCGCTAAATGTATAGTCTTTGAGATAGTTAACAAATGTACCGGCTTTATTGAACGCCTCATTTTCGCCGGAGATATACACTTTTTTGTTGCCGAGGTTTGTTTCATAAAGTCCCATTGGCGTAAAGAGCGTCACCGTTTTAGTCTGTTTTTTGTTGACCCTTATCGCGCCACTGATCTTGTCAAAAGCCCCAGATTTTAGCAGTTCAACATTACTTGGGTCACTCAGATAGTATATGAAGTCGTTTTTGTAGACGGTCCCGTTGTTGATCCACCTGAGCCCATCGTACTGATCTTTAATCGATGTTTTCAAGTAGACGGCCTTTGTGATCTTTTGATCAAATTTCACCCAGAAAATGGGATCCTCTGTATTGATTGGTCCTACTGGGCCGCCAAGTATATCCAGGTTGCCACTGAATGCGGTTTCCTTAAGTGAATACATTTTAAGTTGGCTGTTTAAATAACCACTCCTTGCTCCCCACAAATTGGGCGTCAACGTATCGACGATTCGGTTGACTTGCTTGATGGGAAATACGAGCGTGACAACGCCTGCAAATAGAATCACCATCAGTCCTGTCAAGACACTTGTGAGCATGAGTTTTCGGGCGGGATAGTATGACGTGTTATATTCGGGATGTGACATCAATAATTTTTCATGGTGATCCATGATGAAAAATGCCACGACGCCGCCAAAATAAAGGCCACTGATATGCCACGGCAAATCGATAAACTGGTACCATAACCACACGTACAAAATAACCGGTAGCATTAGAAGTATTTTGAAATATTTAATATCAAAAACCAGACTGAGCAATATGGCGATCAAAAGTGCTAGTAGTATCAACAGGTAAAGTTCATATTTTTTATTAACAGGAACGGCCTCACCGTTAATCAATTGGTTGTTTATCCGCTCGACGATTACCCATTTTCCAAAATGTATCGCATTTTCATAATCTAAAAAATCTCTGAGTTCATGGACAATTGTCACGTTATGCCTTTTCAGAGTATCCGCTTTACCAGTCGCTTGGTTCAAAGTCTGTGTCTCATTTTCAAGGATCAAATCCTGTCCACTTTGACCCGTATAGGTCTCAAGTGCATAATCAACCGCGTATACGAGAAACACAATGACAATCACGGCCGCTATGAGTTTCCACGTAATCGCTTGATAGCGTTTTAGAAGATAAACACCTAAATAAGTGATGAGGGTAATTGCCCCAAAGACGAGGCCATCTACTTTGAGCTCAATAAAATAGTTGGCCGTTAATATCAACGCTAAAAATATCAAATAGCCCGTCAGCCATTTCGCTAATTTAGATTTTGGGTCAATCGTATTGTGCTCTTTTGTATTTTCAACAGCTAAATTGCCCTTATTAGGAAATAACTTCCATCTGTCTTTATTCTCCATAAGTCACGTCCATGATCTGATCGATGTAATGGTAACGGATTGACCGGTCGTAATGCGTTTCTAGAAGTTCTCTCATTTCAATTGTTTTTGGCGTGAATGTGAATATTTCCAGCATCTGTCCCCTTGGCTGAAGCCCATCGACAAATGCCTGTGTCACGTTTTCAGTGATAAGAACGATTGTATTTTGAACGCCACTTTGCTCGATTGTGGCATCTGTTATATAACGGTTCACATAGCTTTCAAACGCCACATCGCTACTGAGCTCAAAGCTGGTAAATGCCTCCAAAATAGGCTGAAAGTCCGCTGCTGTACTTCCCTCTAAGACCGTTGCAAAACCGTTATTCAACATGACTTTGATCTGGATGGCATCATCGAGCATTTCCTTGATCAAAGACACACTGAAAGAAACCATGCGCTCTTCTTCATCGAGATTGGTTTCAGGCAATTTTCCACCATTGACCAATACTACGAGCTTTGTGCTCACCGTTTGTTCAAATTCTTTCGTTTGAAGGTCTTCTTTTTTCGCACTGAGCTTCCAGTGAATATTTTTGAGTTGATCACCTGGCACATAGGGTCTGATGTTGATTAGGTTTGTTCGGTCTTCAAGTGTGCGCATGTTCGACTTAAGTGTTCCATAAAAATCTTGCGATTGAAGCAACTTTTCTTTCAACTTAACTACTTTTGGATAGACCGTGATATCGATTTCCTTGTTGAAATCAATGATGCGTCGATCTAGCATCAACGGATCGAATATCTGAACGGTTACTTGTCCCAATTTATAATACCCTCGATATTTGCAGATAATGTCTTTTGAGAAGTTGATTCTATCAAAATTTCCAAAATAGGCAATTTCCCTTAGACCTGACGCCGTATTCATTCGCTTGTCGAGCTTGAAGTCTATGACGGCATGCAAAATTGGTAAGAAGCTCGTATTGGAAATCTTATAGTCGATATTAATCGCGTCACCTGAGTGCACAACGTTTTCACTTGCATAATAAAGAATATACAGATTTTGAGCATTGTGATTTAATATGAGTCTCATGCCTAGCCAGACAATCCCCGTTGTAAATAGAAAATAGTAGAGTGTTTTTCCGCCTGACAATACTGCCACAACCAGTAGAAAGGCCATCATAAAATATAGAACCCGCTTAAAGCCTCTCGTCATAGTCTCATCTCCCTCCAGCTATAGACCTCAGCGTATCACTTTTGGCACTTCCACTGAGTCGACGATTTCCTGAAGCAATGCTTTTAAACCGACGCCTCGATAGAGCGCTTCTCCTTTGAGAATCAATCGATGACCGATGACGGTTTCAAACAGACCGCTAATATCCGATGCAATGACAAAATCTCTGCCTTCCAGATACGCTTTTGCCTTTGCCCCATTAAATAGGTGCACAGAAGCTCTTGGACTTGCACCAAGCCTCACTGTCTTGTGTTCGCGCGTCGCTTTGGAGAGTTTGACAATGTAGTTTTTAAGAGCGGGATCAACGTAAACTTTTTCCATATCTGCCATTGCTTTTTCAAGGGCTTCACGTGTGACAACTGGGTTGATAACCTCTGGCGTTTCTTTCAGTGTCAAAATGTCGATTTCTTCGTTCGTCGTGGGATAACCCAGAGAGATGCGCATCATAAAACGGTCTAGCTGCGCCTCAGGAAGAGGAAACGTGCCTTGGAGCTCAATCGGGTTTTCAGTAGCGATGACGAGAAACGGCTTTTCTAAGATGAGCGTCTTGCCATCGATGGTCACTTGAGATTCTTCCATTGCTTCGAGTAAGCTGGACTGCGTCTTCGGTGAAGTCCTGTTGATCTCGTCGGCCAATAAAACATTTGTGAAAATCGGCCCTTCATGAAAGACAAACTGCTGCTGTTCCTTTGAGTATATAGACACACCAATCAAATCGGAGGGCATCAGATCCGGTGTAAATTGAATTCTTCTGTAAGTACAATCCAAAGCGGCTGCAAATGCCTTGGCTAAAGTTGTCTTACCAAGACCTGGTAGATCTTCTATGAGAACATGTCCGCCTGACAGCATGGCAATCAGAATGCTATCAATGGCTTGATCTTTACCGACTAGCGTTTTCTTAATTTCGTTTCTAATAGACTGTTTCATACGCCACCTCATAATCTGATTTTTCTGACAATTCAACCTATAAAATAAGAAGATCCTAAGATCTTCCTATTTTTTATGTCAATTCCCTGTTGTCTATATAGATGATACCCTATTTTTGATCAAATGTGCTTTAAGATTTATTTATATTTACCCAAAATCCAACCATTTGTATTACAATTTCGTCGCAAATAAGGAGGTTACATAAATACGCGGGTCTTTAACCTTCAATGACGTGAACTTTGATTTGTGCGGTCACTTTCGGATAGACTTTGATCGTCACATTGGTGGTTCCAAGTGTACGAATCGGTTGATCTAAGGCGATTTTCTTCTTATCAATGTCGAGCTTGTGCTTTTCTTTGATGAGATCTGCAACGTCTTTATTGGTAATAGAACCAAATAGTCTGCCTCCTTCACCCGCTTTAGTCTTCACTGTGATTTCCAGCTTGCTGATATCTTCTGCGAGTTGCTTCGCTGCAGCGAGTTCATCTTCTGCTCTTTTGACCTTTGAAGCGTTTTGATGTTCTAAAAGTTTCACATTACCATCTGTCGCTTCTTTTGCTAAACCTCTTGGAATGAGGTAATTTCTAGCGTGCCCATCACTTGCATTGATAACATCGCCTTTTTTTCCCGTCCCTTTTATATCTTGTAGTAAGATTACTTTCATTTTGTTGCCCCTTCCTTAAAATATTGGTCAATGCTTTGTATAAGTCTTTCTTTAATAGCCTCAATATTGGTATCCTTGAACTGTGCACCAGCAATTTCAAGATGTCCACCGCCGCCAAGCATTTCAAGAATGACTTGAACGTTAATATCGCCCAGCGATCGTCCCGATATAAACACGGTACCGTCCATTTTTTTAGCGATGACAAAAGAGGTATTGACGCCTTTAATGTCCAGTAAATCGTCTGCTGCCTGTGCCGCGATGAGTTGAATGCTCTCACTATGAATCTCTGAAGTTGAAATTGCAATGGTTTCAGTATAGCGAATGGCTGTGCCCACGATGGCTGCCTTATCGATAAACGTCTGTAGATCGTCCTGAAACAATTGTCTGACCCTCGTGGTATCCGCGCCTTGTCTTCTCAGATAGGCGGCAGCGTCGAACGTCCTAACGCCCGTCTTGATGGAGAAGTTCTTCGTGTCCACCATGATACCCGCGAGAAGTGCATCTGCCTCTTCTTTTTCAATGTGCGGCTTATTCTCCATATACTGAAAGATTTCAGCGACCAGCTCAGAAGTGCTCGAAGCATAAGGTTCCATGTATTTTAATACGGCTTTGTCGATAAATTCGGTGCTTCTTCTATGGTGGTCGATTAATACGATGCGTTCGTTGTCTTCGATGAGCTCTGGACATTCTGTCAAGCTTGGTTTGTGCGTATCTACCACCACGATTAACGTATTGTCATCTACGGCTTCGATGGCCTGGGCTGAATTGACCAGTTTGTAAATACCTTTGTCTTTGATGGTCGCATGAAGTGTTTGAATACCCTCGGTCACTTCATTGAGCACGATGAACGCTTCTTTCCCACGGTTGATGACGCATCTATAAACGCCAAGTGCCGAACCAAACGAGTCCATATCCGGCGATTTGTGTCCCATGATAATGACTTTGGAACTCTCATCGATGAGTGCTCTAAATCCGTGAGAAATAATGCGCGCCTTCACTCGATTTCGTTTTTCGACAGCTTTTGTTTTGCCGCCATAGAACTCAAATGTATTTTTTTTGCGGATGACCACTTGATCGCCACCACGCCCGAGTGCAAGTTCTAAACAGGCATAAGCATCTTCTTCAAGTGAAATTGGCGTCTTACCATTTACGCCAATACCGATGCTCAGCGTTACAGGTATTTTATTGCCGACGTCAATTTCTCTGATTTCATCCAGGATTGAAAACCGCTTGGCTTCTAAATTTACGAGATACTTAGATTCGAATATGACGATATATTTGTCTTTGGAATAGCGCTTAATCATGGCGTTCATGCGCGATGCCCATAAATTTATGCGCTTTTCTATCTCTGAAGTAACGAATGGAATTTTGTCTTCCTTAGTTTCGTTCATGACGTCTTCAAAGTTGTCGACGTTTATGAGGGCTAAATTGTGCCTCTCTTCATCGACCTTCATCTTGAGATGCGTGATCTGCGTCGTGTCAAACCAGTAGAGCATGATAATCATATTTTGTGGTGACTCGTCTTCAAGGTTAACCATATTGGCATAGACTGTATACGTTCTGTCGCCAATTTTTATACCTTCCTGTTGTTCACCACTCTTAAATTGATCCAGTGTCAACACGGGGATTAGTGAAATAACGTTCTTACCTATGACGCTTTTCTCCGAAATCATGTCTGTGAATTTTGAATTGTACCAATTGATTTTTCCATCGATATCAATGACCACTAATGGCACAGGCAAATTAAAAACGGCATAACGTGCTGCACTGTCAATATTGGTGGACAATGTTTCTGCGTATTTGCGCCATTTTCTGGATTTGTTGCGCTCGGATAACCAGTTGTAGACGATCAAACCAATTAACGCCAAAAGTCCCAATAATCCCAGTAAGGTATTGTAGTAGGCGACGCTGATCACCAGCACCGCTATTACCACTAAGTACAAGTTCATTGTCTCTTTAAACGGATTGCTCATCTTGTTAGTTGCCATTTGTTGACCTCATGGTTTTCTTATTTCAATTATATTTAGGAATTGCTTTGTTTCTTTTCAAATTTTCGGATGTCCATCAAGACATCAAAGAAGCCTAGAAAAGCAATATACTGAATCATACCGAAAAATGCAAGCAGAACAATCAATATAAAGCCACTCGCCTTACCCGTTCTTTTCTTCATCCAATAGTAGATGAGTGACATCCCCTGGATGGAAAAAATTGCCGTGAAGAGATAGGCAAAATTGGCGGTGATTAACTGCATATCCACAATATTAAAAGACCCTAGTAGGTATGCGAGTACCATCATGCCTATGCTGCCGTAAGCCAAGTGTTTTGGATATCTAAACGTATCAAATGTACCAAGTGGCACATGGTCAATGTTAAGTCTTTTCAATACTTGATGTGAAATCATCAGATTTGCCGCAGAGTAGAACATGGCCATAACTAGTATAAGTGCTGGCATAATGAGCTTCATGAGATATAATAGGTTGTCCATGAGCTTCTGAGCTTCTACGAGCGATGTTTTTGAATCAACACCCAAGCCTTGTACTGCTGATGTCAGACCAGATTGTATATCCATGGACATCTTAAAGCTTTCTTCGATCGTTTGCATAAGTGTGATGCCGGTTGTGATCTCTATCATTGAAAAAACAAGGAAGAATCCAGCTGCTGCGGACAAACTGCCAATCAGCAAAGTTACTAAATTCTTCTTTTTATATTTCATGGCCATTCCCATTGGGAATCCAACGAGCAATGCCATGCCGCCTAGAGCAATGCTGCTAATGATGGAGACGACCATTCCTGCAAGGATTATTGCAACAACCCCTGATGCAATCACATAAAGTGGTTTATTTTTCATAGTGAGAACAATAATGGGCAAAGGTAAAAACATACCCATGATGCTGCCTATAATGGGGATATAAAACGACGCGATAATCAAGACCGCAATAAGCGCCGCAAACAATCCCGCCTCTGTAATTTCTCTCGTTTTGTTCAAAACAATAAACCTCCGTAATTATTCTCATCACTATTGATTATACACTATTTCGAGCACTTTTTAATCCCTTGAGACAAAAAAATTAAACGCTGCCCTGATAGGCAGCGTCATATTTATTCGCTAACGAATGGTAATAAAGCAATAATTCTAGCTCTT
>JBBRVO010000032.1:0-22888 GCA_038246775.1 Peptostreptococcales bacterium
CATAATAGATGGCATCTGAAGTGTATTCGCCTAGTACCATAGTATTGCTTGATACTAAGTTTAAAGTATCGCCATGTTCTGCTATCAAACCATCCAAAAGGGATTTGGTGAGAATCGATCTTGTATATTGTGGACTTAATGACATTACGTTAGTTTCAAAGCTATAGGATTCAAACGCATTGTCAACGCCATACGAACTGGCTTTGTTTGCAAACGCCAACCAGTATTCTGGAACGGAGAAGCTAATGCCGTAATTGGTCAAACTGATGCGTTTGTAATGCTTGAAGCCGATTTGACTATATTCTGGTATGTTTTCTCTGAATGCGATGGACAAAGTGTGTCTGGCCGTCTCGGTCTCAAATGCTAGCTCATGCGCATCAACTGCAAAGGAGGCCGGTATGAAAAGCTCGCCTTTATAAGTAAAAGAACTTACTGGCATAAGTTTTGGCTTTCCATTGACATACGCAAAGTTAGAGTTGTTTTTGAATTTTATGAAAATGTTGTCACGGTAGCTGATCATTTCCTGAGAGTCCTCATTCCAAAGAACTTGGGCGCCCAATTTTTCGCAAAATAATTTAGCGGGCACCATGATTTCACCATTGATGACAAAAGGTGTATTTGAGAAATCAATTTCCTGATTTGACAGGAATATTTTGCCGGAAACTGGCTCGCCGCCCATGCTGGGATTTGCAAATGCCACACTTCCAGTAATTGCTATGACCACTGATAAAAGGATCAGATTTTTTTTAAACATATAACCTACCACCATTTGATAAGAAATTAAAAGTGTGTTAGTATGAACTCATAAGCGTAAATTGGTATTGGTTATAAGTATGCATACACATAGTATCCTATTATAGACTATACCATAAAATGACATGGTTTTATTGAGAAAAATATTAAGGAATTGTTATTGTTGTTTCAAAAAACCTGTGTTATAATGATAAGGCTTGAAATTTGATTATCGTAAATTGATATAAATAAAGCTAAAGGAGAGAGGTGAACGACATGAAGGAAAATATTCATCCAAATTATCAACAAATAGACGTACACTGTGCGTGTGGCAATAACTTTAAGACTGGTTCTACAAAAGGCGAAATCAGAATAGAAATCTGTTCAGAATGCCATCCATTTTTCACTGGTACTGCTAAGCAAGTTGAACGTGGCGGTAGAGCAGAAAAATTCAAAGAAAAATATAATCTTAAATAAGTTGCTGGTAAATAGGTTAGGATGGGGTAGTCCTAGCCTTTTTTGTTTTTAGGAGAAAATGATGTCGAAACTATATTTTAGATACGGTGCAATGAATTGTGGTAAATCCACTGCTTTAATGCAGGTGATGCACAATTACCTCGAACGCGGCATGCAAGCAATGATGATAAAGCCCTATACGGATACAAAAGGTGGCGATCAAGTCGTTTCAAGACTCGGCATCTCTAAAACAGCTGATTTATTGATCAAGTCCGATGAAAATGTCATTGAAGCGGTCAATGGATGGATTACCAAGAATGGCCCTATACAGTGTATCTTGGTAGATGAAGTCCAATTTTTAAAAGCAGAACAAATCGACCAATTGTTTGAAATTGCCGTAACGGGCAATGTACCGGTAATATGCTATGGCCTGCGTACAGACTTCTTAATGAAGGGGTTTGAGGGTTCGCAGCGTCTACTATTGCTCGCACACAGTTTAGAAGAGTTGAAAACCATATGCCGATGTGGTCGT
Organism: Peptostreptococcales bacterium; assembly: GCA_038246775.1. Taxonomy (GTDB): domain Bacteria; phylum Bacillota; class Clostridia; order Peptostreptococcales; family Acidaminobacteraceae; genus Fusibacter_C. Next base: position 1,721 of record JBBRVO010000032.1, read on the forward strand.
AAGGCCATACTCAACGCGAGGAAAATCGATGGAGAATTTGTCTTCGAAGGCGAACAGATCGTCATCGATGGTGATAATCATGTGGAATATGAATCTCTTTGTGCAAACTGTTACTTCGAGTACAAAGGAAAAAAGGTGAAAATACATGAGTGAAAATAAATCGCCAAAATACACTTCTATCGGTGGACAAGCCTTGATAGAAGGCGTTATGATGCGTGGTACTGATAAAATTGGCATCGCTATAAGAAAGCCCGATGGCGAGATTGACCTCAAAGTTGAGATGATCAAGAAAAAGAAAGGGTTTAAGCTCACAAAAATGCCAGTCATTAGAGGCATATTTGCATTGATTGCTTCAATGGTCATAGGCGTTCGTGCCCTGACTTATTCCGCGGAGTTCTTTGTCGAGGGTGATGGCACTGAAGAAAAGGGAAAATTTGAAACGTGGCTTTATGCGAAGTTAGGTAAAAAAGCCGACGATGTCATCTTGGCACTGTCCATCTTATTTGCCTTCGTGTTTGCAATGATTCTATTTGGTGCGGTACCAACGGCACTCGTGAGCTTTTTGAGAGGCTTCATTGATAACAACATGGTACTTAGCGCCATTGAGGGCGTTATGAAAATCGCCGTATTTATCATCTACATCTTAGCCATTTCAAGAATGAAAGATATTAAGCGCGTGTTTCAGTATCACGGTGCTGAGCATAAGACAATCCATTGCTATGAAAGCGGCCAAGAAGTAACCGTTGAAAATGCAAGAAAATTTACAACACTACACCCTAGATGTGGTACGAGTTTCATATTTTTTGTGCTCATGATCAGCATTATTATCTTTACATTCATCAGTTGGGAAAATGTCGTGACGCGTCTATTGACCAAGCTGTTATTGTTTCCGTTAGTTGCAGGCCTTTCCTTTGAAATGATCAAACTGGCAGGAAAATCAAGTCATCCAATTGTCAAAGCGTTAAGCTACCCAGGACTCATGATGCAAAAGATCACAACGAGCGAACCTGACGATAGACAACTCGAAGTGGCAATCGTTGCCTTTAAAAGCGTTTTAGATGAAAATGATCCTAATGTGACCTGTTTGTGAGGTAATAATGCAAACGCTTCTTGAAATCTTAAAAAAAATAGAAGAACAGCTGTCGTCGGTTACGAACTCGTGGCATGTGGAAGCGCGCATGATTCTTTGTCATGTTTTAAAATGTGAACCCATTGATCTCATCTTTTTAAAATCGAAAGAACTGACAATAGATGAGGTGTCACAAATCCAAGAACTAGTGGATCAAAGGCTGAGCCGCTATCCACTTCAGTATAGTTTGGGCGTACAGAACTTCTATGGACTCGATTTTAATGTGAACGCTTCCGTATTAATTCCAAGACCCGAAACGGAATGTCTCGTGGCATTTCTCGTCGACTATGCAAAAGGCAAAAGTGGTAAGTTACTAGATATCGGCGTGGGAAGTGGTGCAATCGCCATTAGTCTCGCGACAAAACTCCCGAATTTCACAGTCGTTGGGGTCGATATTTCTGAAGAAGCGTTGATCGTTTCTAAGCTCAATGGTGAGAAGCACGGCGTTATTGATCGTATAAGTTGGATTAAAAGCGATTTGTTTGACGCCATCAAAGGCGAGCGCTTTGACATCATCGTTTCCAATCCGCCCTATATTCCACTGAGCGACGCAGCTGGGCTCGAACCAGAAGTCCTTGTGCACGAACCACATATCGCACTATTTGGCGGTTTAGACGGACTAGATTTTTATAGAAGAATTATTCCTGAAGCCATAGAGCATTTGAACGATTATGGATTGCTTGCATTTGAAGCGGGGCATGATCAGTGTGAGGCGATTAAAGCACTTTTTAAAGATTCAGGTTATGTCGAGGTCAATCATTTTTCCGATTTAAATGATATTCCTAGATTTGTATATGGTAAAAGGCACCATTTGGAGGGTGATTAGCAATGTTTGAAAAATTGAATTTTATTGAAGAAAAATATGAAGAGCTTGGTCTTAAACTTTCCGATGGAGAAGTCATCAACGACCAAAAACTTTGGCAGCGCTTGATGAAAGAACATTCCGAGCTTTCGAACATCGTCGTAAGGTATCGTGCGTACAAAGCAGTTAAGGAAGGTATTGAAGAAGCCACAGAGTTGCTACATAACAGTGACGACGACGAAATGAAAGAGCTAGCCAGAGGGGAGCTTTCCGAACTTGAAGCCCAAGTGACAACACTTGAAATAGAAGTGAAAAAGCTGTTGCTTCCAAAAGATCCAAATGACGAACGAGATGTTATTTTGGAAATTAGAGCAGGGGCCGGCGGTGATGAAGCGGGGCTCTTCGCGTCTGAACTCTTAAGACTCTATATAAGGTATTCAGAACGCAAAAGATGGAAAGTTGAGATTCTCAACACCAATGAAACAGGCGTGGGCGGCATCAAAGAAGCCTCCGTTCTCATCAAGGGAAGCGGCGCCTATTCCAGACTCAAATACGAAAGCGGTACCCATCGCGTTCAAAGAATTCCACAGACAGAATCGGGCGGAAGAATTCATACGTCCACAGCCACTGTCGCCGTGTTGCCGGAAGTTGACGATGTCGTTTTGGATATCAAACAAAATGACCTGCGTATAGACGTGTTCAGATCCTCTGGAAATGGTGGACAGAGTGTTAACACCACAGATTCAGCGGTTCGCATCACGCATATGCCATCAGGTCTCGTCGTGAGCTGCCAAGATGGTAAATCACAGCTTTCCAACAAAGAAAAGGCCATGCAAGTGCTTAGAGCAAGGCTCTATGAAATAGAACTCAATAAGCAAAATGAGCAGATTGCTGAGCAAAGACGTAGTCAGGTGGGTACAGGCGATCGTAGTGCAAAAGTTAGAACTTATAACTTCCCACAAGCGCGCGTAACCGATCATAGAGTACCCATTACAATATATAAGCTCGATAGTTACATGGAAGGTGAAATCGACGAGATGATTGATGAGGTGCATACCTTCTTTCAAACGGAAGCGCTCAAGGCTCTTGACGAATTTTAGAAGTAACCGTATGGTGTTTAAGCTCGGAAGAAACAGGTCACTCTGTTTTTTTTCGAGCTTTTATTTTGCAAAAAAGAGTGTATGTTTTTAGACGGATTATTGATATGATTAGAATCGAGGTATAGAAAATGAACGCGAAAGAAAAGACGATGGTCGTCACAATTGATGAAGCGACGTTATATGAGACCTGCGACCTGCAAAATTGTGCGTCTATAAAACTGGATGCATTACTCGAAATACCTGCTGAGATGCTTGCTAAGGGCGGTACGGTGGCATTTCCAACTGAAACCGTTTATGGTTTAGGGGCAAATGCACTCGACGATTTGGCCATCCAAAAAATATATGAAGCAAAGGGAAGACCTTCAGATAACCCTTTGATTGTCCATATTGCTTCAATTGATATGCTCGATGCATTAGCACTAGAAGTCAAACCCTATGTTTATCGACTTATGGATGCCTTTTGGCCTGGCCCGATTACCTTTGTCTTTAAGAAGAGGCCCGAAATTTCGAACAAAGTTTCTGGAGGGCTTGATACAATAGCGGTTAGGATGCCAAGTCACTTCATTGCCCTCAGATTAATTGCGCTGTCTGGAAAACCCATTGCAGCACCTTCTGCGAATTTGTCGGGCAAACCAAGCCCTACATCGAGCAAGTATGTCATAGAGGATTTGTTTGGCCGTGTAGATTGCATTATTGATGGTGGCAATTGTGACGTCGGTCTAGAATCGACCGTCCTTGATGTCACAGGTGATATACCTATCATCTTAAGACCTGGAAAAATTACCGGAGAACAGATTAAAGAATGTGTTGGGGTTTGCGAAACGGATGCTGCTATCAAAGGGGCAAGCATAGATACGTCGGGCATCGCTAGGTCACCTGGCATGAAATACAAACACTATGCGCCCAAAGCAGAAGTGCATGTATTTGTCGGTGCAACCTCGGATCTCATACGGCTTTTTTATGAGAAGACACTTTCACTTGTGGCGTCATCAAGTACGCGCGTAGGCATCATGACTTTTGATGAGGATGTTCAGGTTTTATATAAGTTATTCACTCATGTTCCTGAAGTTTACGAGAAAGTTTCGATCTTGCCTCTGGGCTCAGCAAAAGATTGGTCGTCCTATGGAAATAAATTATTTGAATGCCTAAGACGAGTGGATGAACTTGGCTGTGAGGTTGTATTGGTCCGCGGTGTAGAAGAAATTGGTCTCGGCGGCGCGATTATGAATCGATTGAAGAAGGCTTCCGATGGTAAAGTAACGAGAATTTAATTTGATTTTTACAGTGGTTAATTTTATAATGTATTAGGCAATTTAAACCGTTTAATTTTAATGATTGATTTATAAACTGAAACCTAGGAGGTTGTGAATGAGAGTTGCAATAGGTTCTGACCATGGCGGATTCAATCTAAGACTTGTCGTTAAAGCGCATTTGATAGCGAGAGGTTTTGATGTTGTAGATTTTGGCTGTGACACCAAAGATTCTGTAGATTATCCCGACTATGCGCTCGTCGTCTCAAATGCTATTCTATCCGGAGATTGCGAACTGGGCGTTTTGGTTTGTGGTACTGGCTTAGGCATATCCATTGCGGCCAACAAAGTAAAAGGCATCATCGCAGCGCCAGTGAGCGATACGTTTAGCGCAGAGATGGCGAGAAGACACAACAATGCCAATATCATTGCACTCGGTGAGCGCGTTGTCGGAGAAGGCTTGGCACTCAAAATTATCGATGCGTTTTTTGATGCTAAATTTGAAGGTGGTCGTCACGCATGTCGTGTTGATAAAATAAAAAACATTGAACTAAATAATTTATAAGGGGTGCAAAATGAGTAAAGTAATTGAAATGAATCATCCGTTGATTCAACATAAGTTAAGTCTAATCAGAGACAAAAATACAGGCTCAAAGGAATTTAGAGAGCTTGTGAAAGAAGTTTCCATGTTGTTGGCTTATGAAGTAACGCGTGATTTATCACTTGAAGATGTGGAAATTGAAACCCCTATTTGTAAATCTATGCAAAAAATGCTCTCAGGCAGAAAAGTGGGTATTATCCCAATTCTCAGAGCTGGACTGGGCATGGTAGACGGTTTCTTAAACCTTCTTCCAGCTGCAAAAGTTGGGCATATTGGACTCTATAGAGACCCTGAGACACTTGAACCCGTGGAATATTACTGCAAACTTCCAACGGATATCAATGAACGCGATTTGATCGTCGTAGATCCTATGCTTGCAACTGGTGGTTCTGCCAATGCGGCGATTACATTCTTAAAAGATAGAGGCGCAACCAGCATTAAGTTCGTTTGTTTGATAGGATGTCCTGAAGGTATTGCGGCTGTTCAAAAAGCACATCCAGATGTAAACATCTATATCGCAGCAATCGATGAAAAACTCAACGATCACGCTTACATTGTTCCAGGACTTGGGGATGCAGGGGACCGTTTATTCGGCACTAAATAGATATTGAGGTGTAAGAATGTATATTCCAGCAATTATTGCCTGTTTAATCACTTTTATTATGACGCCGCTAGTCATACGAATAGCGCATCGATTTGGAGCGGTTGACGTACCAAAAGATGACAGACGCATGCACAAAAAACCCATGCCACTTTGGGGTGGAATTGCCATATTCACTGGCTTTTTTGTGAGCATGTTTTTATTTTCAAATATTGCTACAGGCAAACTCATTGGTTTGTTTGTCGCTTCAGTGGTGGTTCTCATCACTGGAATGATCGACGATGTCAAACCACTTGGTGCCAAGGGCAAGCTGCTGATGCAGATTATCGCAGCCGTAATTTTGGTCAAATCAGGCTATGAAATCAATTATTTCACAAACTTTTTCGGCGGTTCCGAAGTCATTTATTTGCATAGTTTAGCGCTTCCAATTTCAGTGATATGGATTGTTGGCGTGACGAATACAGTAAATCTAATCGACGGCTTGGATGGTTTGGCGGCAGGTATTTCTGCTATTGCAGCGGTGACACTTAGTTATATCGCCATCTTGAATCTACGTTATGATGCGGCTATGATTACATTGATCTTGGCAGGCAGTTCCATTGGTTTTCTACCATACAATTTCAACCCCGCCAAAATATTCATGGGGGATGCAGGGGCATTGTTTTTAGGACTTGTTCTTGCGGCGATTTCTGTCGATGGCGCACTTAAAGGTGCAACGGCGCTCACCGTTGTCGTACCGATTCTTGCGCTTGGCGTACCTATTTTCGATACCGCTTTTGCGATATTGAGACGATTGATCAACAAGAGACCGATTATGGAAGCGGACAAAGGTCATTTACATCATCGGCTTATGGGGATGGGGCTTGGCCAGAAAAAAACGGTCTTGTCCATGTATTTAATTAGTGCTTTAATGGGTGCTGGAGCGATTGCTCTACTTAAACAGAACTGGATTCATGCCACGGTGCTATTGGGACTTGCTGCATTTGTAGTGTTTATCCCGATTAACCGATCTGTTTTGACTCAAAAAAAGAATAATTTAGATTAATCCATCATAGGCAGATATAATAACAAGCAAAACGCCTTCGATTTTTCGAAGGCTTCTTTTTTAGAGGTCGACCGAGCGGTAGCTAGACGGAATATCGACTAAATAGACTTATAATTTCAGGCAAACGGAGGGACATATGATCAAAGTCATGACTTTATTCGGAACAAGACCCGAGGCAATCAAGATGGCGCCACTCGTAAAGGCGCTCGATGCGGACCCAGAGATTGAATCCGTCGTCGTCGTAACGGCACAGCATCGACAAATGTTGGACCAAGTGCTAGAGCTATTTGATATCACGCCAAAGCACGATTTGAATATCATGAAGGCGGGACAAACGCTAAGTGAAATTACATCGAGGGTATTGCTTGGTGTCGAAGAGGTCCTTATCTATGAAAAGCCCGATATTGTTTTGGTCCATGGGGATACATCAACAACTTTTACTGGGGGACTTGCTGCCTTTTATCAACAAATTCCAGTTGGGCATGTCGAAGCGGGCCTTCGAAGTGGCAATATTTACAGCCCTTATCCTGAAGAAATGAATCGTTTGTTGACGTCGAGGTTAGCTGAGATCCATTTTGCAGCCACTGAGGGCAATGTGGAGAACTTACTTAGCGAAGGCATTGACCCACAAGCAATCGTAAAAACAGGCAATACAGTCATCGATGCGCTCATGTCCGTAATAGATAAAAATTATACTTTTGAAGATGAGCGTTTAAATAAAATTGATTTCGATGCTCAAAAGGTCATTTTGTTGACGGCCCATAGACGCGAGAATTTGGGCGCACCGATGGAAAATATTTTTGGTGCTGTGCGTCGATTGGTTGAAGACTTTGACGATGTCGCGTTGATATTCCCAGTTCACATGAATCCTGCAATCCGTCAAATTGCAGATAAGCACTTGGCTGGGCACCCAAGAATCCATATGATTGAGCCTCTTGAGTACGAAGCATTTGCAAATCTTCAGAGTCGATGCTACTTGATCATGACAGATTCTGGAGGCATTCAAGAGGAAGCACCTGCACTCGGGAAACCCGTCGTCGTTCTCAGAACTGAAACTGAAAGACCTGAAGCGGTAGAAGCTGGGACTGTTGTGATTGCAGGGGTAGAAATCAATGCGATTTACGAAATCACGTCACATTTAATAAATGACAACGTAATGTATCAGAAAATGGCAGAGGCTGTGAACCCATATGGTGATGGACGAGCAAGTCATCGTATCGTTGAAGCCATCAAAGCGTGGCACAGACAAATAAAAAGTTAAATCGAGATTGAGAAAAATCTAACAAACTCATATCCGTTATTCTTGGAGTATGCTATAATAAATCATGCGTTTTACTGAAAGAATCTGAGGTAGATTATGTCGGGTTGGAAAAAGTCAAATAAAGGCATTTTTGAGAACTTAGCACTGGTTTCGCAAGTGGGTATTATGATGACTGTGCCAATACTGGGCGGCGTTTTAATTGGCGCCTATCTAGACCGCTTTGCAAAAACCAATGGTATTTTTCTCATTGTATTCATCTTATTGGGTGTCGGCACGTCATTTAGAAATCTATATATGCTATCCATGCAAAAGAGCAAACAGTACGAAAATAAAGAAACGCCAGCTTCATATGTTCAAAAGTACGAAAAATCTATAAAAAAAGCGCCCTCAATAGATACAATAGAGGGTGATTCAAAGGATGAAAAATCAGAAAAATCAGAAAGTTCAGACAAGGAATAAACAAAAGATAAATTACCAATTTTAATCATAAGTGATATAATAGTGTAAATGTTAAGTAAGGTGGTTTAAATGAATGCTTTAAAACAAATGCAATATAAAATATTAAAGGGATCGTTAGTCTTGAATTTGGTTATTATTGCTATGAGCGCTTTATTTCTCTCAAAACCATTGCCTTTTATCATCGGTTTGATATTTGGCGCATCCATAAGTGCTCTAAATTTTGTTGAATTGGCAAACACCTTAAATCGAGCCGTTTTGATGCCACCTGCAAAGGCGCAAAGTTTCACAGTTATTAAATATTTTATTAGGTATTTTGTGATGACAGTAGTGATTTATGTATCTATTGTTGCGCCTTATATAAATGTAATCGGCACTTTTTTAGGTCTTATAAGTATCAAACTTATCATTTTAGTATCAAATTTATTCAGTGATAAGAAATATTTCAAAAATATCTTTAGTAGAAAGGAGGATGAATCTAGTGGGCAGTGAAGGTTTTGGACCACGTATTGCATTTTATATTGGTAAGATTCCCGTAACTGAAACGGTTACAGTAACTTGGCTAATAATATTTGTAATTCTTATGTTCTCGATTATTGTGACTCGAAATCTAAAAAAAGAAGCGAAAGGGTTGCAAGTAGTTGTTGAGCAACTAATAACAGTGATTAATAATCTGACAAAGCAAAATATGGGCGAACACAATTTAGTTTGGGCACCCTATGTTGGAACGTTATTATTGTTAATCGGCACATCAAATTTAATCGGTCTCTTGGGCTTTAGACCACCTACGGCTGATCTTAATACGACGATGTGCTTATCAATTACCACTTTTGTACTGACTCAATTTTTCGGAATCAAAAGTAAGGGCATCGTAAATTTTGGAAAAGGTTTTTTACAGCCAATGCCATTTTTACTACCACTTAATATTATTGGTGAATTGGCAAACCCAATTTCATTAGGTTTCCGTCTATTCGGAAATATCGTAGCAGGTGTAATTATTATGGCACTTTTATACGGTGCGCTTGGCGGTTTAACAGAGGCGCTATTTGGCCTAACTATTCCTTTATTTCAAGCGGGTATACCAGCAGTACTTCACATCTATTTCGATTTATTTGCTGGCCTGTTACAATCATTTATTTTTACAATGTTAACTATGGTATTTATTTCAGGCGCTATGGAATAAGATACGACTTAAAGGAGTGAACTCATGGAAACTAGTAATTTTATCGTCGATTTTTTTAATTGGCTGATGAGTTTTGAACCTAAAGCAATTGTTCTAGCAGCAAGCGCTATTGCAGCGGGATTTGCAATGATTGCGGGCATTGGACCTGGTATAGGCCAAGGCTATGCAGCCGGCAAAGGCGCTGAGGCAGTGGCAAGAAATCCTAAAGTCAGTCGTGAATCCACGATGACCATGCTTTTAGGAGCAGCTGTTGCAGAGACTTCAGGTATTTTAGCCCTCGTTGTTGCTCTGATTTTATTATTTAGCAATCCGCTCATAAAGCTTGTGGGTCATCCTCTTGTACTCCTGGGATCTGCACTTGGTGCTGGTTTCGCAATGATTGCAGGTATAGGTCCTGCAATTGGTCAAGGCTATGCAGCGGGAAAAGCAACTGAAGCCGTTTCAAAAAATCCAAAGGCAAGTAAACAATCAATGATGGTTATGTTTGTAGGGGATGCGGTTGCAGAGACTTCTGGTATTTTATCATTAGTCATCGCACTGATTTTTCTATTTGGTAATCCTTTGATTGGATTAAAAGGCAATGAATTCATCATTATGGCTTCGGCTATTGGTGCAGGTCTTGCTATGATTGCTGGCATTGGACCCGGAATCGGTCAAGGCTATGCGGCTGGAAAAGGAACAGAAGCGGTAGGTAAACGACCTAAAATGCAAATGCAAATTGTAAGGACAATGCTCGTTGGTCAAGCGGTAGCTCAAACAACGGGAATTTACGCTTTAGTTATTGCACTGGTACTATTATTTGCAAACCCATTATTAAATCTTTAAAAAAGACTATTCATTATTTAAGGGAGGATATTATTTATGGAAACATTAATTACAGGAAAAGCACTAATTCTGGCATGTTCAGCGATCGGTGCTGGTTTAGCTATGATTGCAGGTATTGGCCCTGGTATCGGTCAAGGTTATGCAGCTGGTAAAGGCGCAGAAGCGGTAGGTAGACAACCGGAATCACAAGGTGATATCGTAAGAACCATGTTACTTGGTGCTGCAGTTGCAGAGACAACAGGTATTTATGGCCTCGTTGTAGCACTCATTTTATTATTTGCTAACCCATTGGTGAGAATGCTCTAATAGTATAGGACAATAACAGGAGGTATTACATGAGTATGGATATAGTAACTGCGAGCTTGAGACTCGGGCTTGTGGAACTGAACTGGACCTTTGTATTCCAGCTGATAAATACACTCATCCTATATTTGATTCTCAGAAAGTTTCTTTTTGGACCGGTAACTAACTTTATGCAAAAGAGAGAAAACGAAATCAAGAAGCAAATTGAAGACGCGAAAATCATGGGCGCTGAAGCGCTACAGCTTAAAGAGGGGTACCAAGTTAAACTTCTACAAGCGGATGAAGAGGGTAAAGATATCGTAAAAAAACATACCCAACGCGCGGAAAACAGAGCTTTTGATATCGTTAAAACAGCTGAAGCAGAAGTAGAAACCATGAAGCTCAATGCACACAGAGAGCTTGAAAGAGAGAGAGTTAAAGCGGTAAATGAGTTAAAAGGTCAGATTTCTGAGCTTACAATACTTGCAGCTTCTAAGGTCGTAGAAAAAGATCTTAATGAAGCAGATCACAAAGAACTTATCAATAAGTTCATCAGTGAAGTAGGTGAGTCTCAATGGCAAAATTAGTAAGCAAAACTTACTCAGAGGCAATTTTTGACTATGCTATTGAGGAAGGGCGCTTAGATGATATTCAGCAAGAATTTAATTTTGTCGTTAAAGCTTTTACAGAATTTCCAGATTTTTACAACATTATAAAAACGCCAAAAATAAATATTGAAGAAAAGAAAATGGTATTGGAAGAAACGTTTAAGGACAGCATTTCACAAACACTGCTCAATTTTTTGAAAATCATCATAGATAAGAATAGAGGCACTGACATACTGGATATCAAAAGGGATTTTGATTTGCGTGTTGATGCGCATAATGGGGTTATTACAGCCACGGTGGAATCAGTTATTCCACTAACTGAAGAACAACTTGAATCTTTAGCTAATAATTTGTATCAAAGAACGGGCAAAAAAGTGAAGATCAGCACAGCACTTAACCCGAAACTACTTGGTGGTGTCGTGGTTAAGATGGGTGATCAAATCATTGATGGCTCAGTTAGATTTAAGCTTGATGGTATGCTCACAGGTTTAACTCAAATAATTATTTAAGTAGGAGTGTGTTAGACATGAATCTAAGACCAGAAGAAATTAGTTCTGTGATAAAAGCACAGATTAAAAAGTATGAGTCTAAGCTTCAAGTAGAGGATACTGGTACGGTCCTTCAGGTAGGCGATGGTATTGCGAGAGTCCATGGTCTTCAAAACTGTATGTCAGGGGAACTTCTTGAGTTTCCATTTGAAGTTTATGGCATGGTACTCAACTTAGAAGAGGACAGTGTTGGTGTTGTTTTATTTGGATCAGATGACAAAATTAAAGAAGGCGATTTGGTAAAACGTACTGAACGCGTTGTAGAAGTTCCGGTTGGCGAAGCGATGTTTGGTAGGGTTGTAAATTCATTGGGTCAACCACTTGATGGCAAAGGCCCGATTCCGACGACAAAATTTAGACCGATAGAAGCCAGAGCATCAGGCGTAATTGATAGAAAATCAGTGCATCAACCCCTTCAAACGGGTATTAAATCCATTGACTCTATGATTCCAATTGGAAGAGGTCAACGTGAATTAATCATCGGAGATAGACAAACGGGTAAAACGGCCATAGCCATTGATACGATTATCAATCAGAAAAATACAGATGTTTTCTGTATCTATGTCGCTATTGGTCAAAAGAATTCTACAGTTGCTCAAATTGTTAAGCAATTAGAAGACAATGGCGCAATGGACTATACGTGTATCGTATCGGCAACAGCAGCAGACCCAGCACCTCTTCAATACATTGCACCATATGCGGGTGTAACCATGGCTGAAGAACTTATGTATAATGGCAAGCATGTACTGATCGTTTATGACGATTTGTCCAAACATGCGGTTGCCTATCGTGCCATGTCATTATTATTAAGGAGACCACCAGGTCGTGAAGCTTATCCGGGAGACGTTTTCTACCTTCATAGTAGATTACTTGAGCGCGCGGCTAAACTCAGCGACAAGCTTGGCGGAGGCTCTATTACAGCTCTTCCAATTATTGAGACGCAAGCAGGTGACGTATCCGCTTATATTCCTACAAATGTTATTTCAATAACAGATGGTCAAATTTATCTTGAATCTGAATTGTTCTTTGCTGGACATAGACCGGCCGTTAATGCAGGTATTTCGGTATCTCGTGTAGGTGGTGCCGCTCAAATAAAAGCGATGAAAAAAGTAGCTTCTAAGATTAAACTTGAATTGGCTCAATATAGAGAACTTGCAGCGTTTGCTCAATTTGGATCAGAACTTGATAAAGATACAAAAGCAACACTGGCTCACGGCGAGCGATTGATGATGGTGTTAAAACAACCTCAATACAAACCAGTACCAGTTGAGCAACAAGTTATGGTCATTTATGCGATTGTAAACCGTTATATGATCGATGTAGAGGTAAAGGATATTTCCAAATTTGAGACTGGTTTAGTTGATTTCATGCTGCTAAATCATCCTGAAATTGGTAAAAGCATTTCCGAAACAGGAGAGTTATCTTCTGAAAATGAAGAAAAGCTTAAAGAAGCAATAAACAAATTTAAAGCAAGCTTTGTAGTGGAGTAAGCTTCCTTACAGGAGGGATAACATGGCAAGTAGTACACGCGATATTAAAAGAAAAATTCGAAGTGTTAACAGCACCATGCAAATCACTAAAGCTTTTGAACTCGTATCTACTGCAAAGTTAAAACGCGCCAGAGACCGGATGGATATCACAAAACCATATTTCGAGACGATACAGACTGCCGTTCAAGATATTTTAGGTGCCGATAGAACCATTAAGAGTAAATTTGTTTCCAGTAGCGTGGGTGTTAAACCACTTTATATTGTTGTTACATCTGACCGTGGATTATGCGGTGGTTATAACATAAATGCTATCAAGAAATCCGTTGAAAATGTGGCTCCAGGTGATGATGCAAAATTCATCGCTGTCGGCAAAAAAGCTTTTGATACCCTTAAGCAGCATGGCTTTAACGTGATTGACAGTTTTCTCTATATATCTGAAAAACCAGATTATAGCAATGCGATTCAAATCGCAAAAGCTGCGATGACTTTGTTCGAAAAAGGTGAGGTTGATTCAATTCACTTTGTTTATACCCGTTTTGTTAGTACGATTTCTCAAGTTGCCACGGATTTGTTGTTGCTTCCAATTGAACGTCCGGTTGAAACGGATGACGGTAACGAAGAACCAATGGAAGTTGTTAACTATGAGCCCTCAGCAGAAGAAGTACTTAAGTATATTATTCCTAAGTACTTTGAAAGTACTCTTTTTGGTGGCATGGTTGAATCATCAGCTTCTGAACAAGCAGCTAGACGTATTGCAATGGAAAATGCTTCGGATAATGCGGAAGAAATTATTGATGATTTGACTTTGTTCTATAATAGAGCGAGACAAGCAGCAATAACACAAGAAATTTCTGAAATTGTTGGTGGTGCAGAAGCACTAAAATAATGTTTGAAAGGAAGTGGAAGAGTATGGATCAAGCGATTGGAAAAATCGTGCAAATCATTGGACCTGTACTCGATATTAGATTTGAAGCCCATGAGCTTCCTAATATTTATGATGCTGTAAGAATTGATTATAAAGATATCCATGTCGTTGCCGAAGTACTGCAACATGTTGGCGGCAACACTGTAAGAGCAGTATCCATGAGTTCTACAGATGGTCTTATTAGAGGAATCGATGCAGTATCTACAGGCGCACCTATAATGGTACCAGTGGGAAAACCCACACTGGGAAGACTTATCAATGTCTTAGGTGAAACCATTGACGAGCAAGGACAAATAGATCATTCACAGGCAGAATTTTGGCCAATTCATAGACAAGCCCCTCCATTTGTAGAACAAGGGACAAGTGCTGAGATGCTTGAAACGGGCATAAAAGTTGTAGACCTTATTGCCCCTTATGCAAAAGGTGGTAAGATCGGGTTATTTGGTGGTGCTGGTGTTGGTAAAACAGTTATCATTCAAGAACTTATCAATAATATTGCGACAAACCATGGTGGTCTTTCGGTTTTTGCTGGCGTAGGCGAGCGAACAAGAGAGGGCAATGACCTTTATCATGAAATGAAAGAATCCGGCGTTATTGATAAAACGACACTAGTATTCGGACAAATGAATGAACCCCCTGGCGCAAGGATGCGTGTTGCGCTTACTGGACTTACAATGGCTGAATATTTCCGTGATCAGGAAGGTAAAGACGTCCTTCTATTTATTGACAATATCTTTAGATTTACACAAGCGGGTTCAGAAGTTTCTGCACTTCTCGGTCGTATGCCAAGTGCCGTTGGTTACCAGCCGACACTTGCAACGGACATGGGTACGCTTCAAGAGCGTATCACTTCGACGAGCAAGGGTTCTATCACCTCTGTTCAAGCGGTTTATGTACCTGCAGATGACTTAACTGACCCGGCTCCTGCAACAACGTTCTCGCATCTTGATGCGACGACGGTTTTGTCTAGAAAAATTTCGGAATTAGGGATCTATCCAGCCGTTGATCCGCTAGATTCTACTTCAAGAATTCTTACGCCAGACGTGGTTGGCAATGAGCATTATAATGTTGCGCGTAGTGTACAAGAACTTCTACAAAGATACAACGAACTTCAAGACATCATCGCTATTCTTGGTATGGATGAACTTTCAGATGTCGACAAACTCGTTGTAAGCCGCGCTAGAAAGATTCAAAGATTTTTATCTCAACCATTTAATGTCGCTGAACAATTCACAGGCTTTAAAGGTGTTTACGTACCTGTCAAAGAAACCGTGAGAAGTTTTAGAGAAATATTAGATGGTTTACATGATGAAATTCCAGAACAATTTTTCTTGTACTGCGGAAGCGTTGAGGATGTTGTTGAAAAGTACAAAAATAGTAAGGCATAATAGGGGGTGAACGAATGGGCAATAAATTCAATCTGGAAGTCGTAACACCAGATCGCACTTTCTTTGAAGGTGAGACCGACATGGTGATTTTGAGAACGACAGAAGGTGATATCGGAATTTTATATGACCATGAACCTCTGGTTGCACCTCTACGTATTGGCAGTATGCGTGTCCGTCAAGAGGACAAATCATTTCTTATAGCTGCATGCTCAGCGGGTTTCTTAACTGTAAATGACGATAAAGTAACAGTTGTTGTGGATTCGGCAGAGTGGGTTACAGAGATCAATCTTGAAAGAGCACTTGAAGCAAAAGCGAGAGCTGAAATGCGCATCAACGAAGGTCAGGATAAAGGGGTCGATTTTATTCGAGCAAAAGCTTCTCTTGAAAGGGCGATTAACAGAATCAAACTTAGAGAAGTTTACAAGTAGACAAACGATATAGTGTGAAACGCTTTTATGAGCGATTTCACACTATTTTTTTTGTTTTTTGTACGTTATCTCAAATAA
Source organism: Peptostreptococcales bacterium (assembly GCA_038246775.1). Classification (GTDB taxonomy): domain Bacteria; phylum Bacillota; class Clostridia; order Peptostreptococcales; family Acidaminobacteraceae; genus Fusibacter_C. Next base: position 17,721 of record JBBRVO010000032.1, read on the forward strand.
ATTTCAAAAAAAACTAAAAATGTATAGATAGTACCATCGTTTTTATATATAATAATAAATGACTATGACTAGTTTTAACTGGTTTACTGAATTGAGTTAGAAAATATGAAATCACTTTATATAGAGAAAATGATTTGTTTTGAAAGCGGAATGGAGGACGAATTTGGCTAAGTTACTTGTAGAGAAAAGCGGACCATTAGTTGGGTCTGTAAAAATAAAAGGTGCAAAAAATTCAGTACTTAAACTCATGGCAGCGTCAATATTGGGTAATGAAACGTGTATCATTGAAAGTGTACCCGGTTTGATCGATGTTGAAGTCATGATTACTTTGCTTGAGGCACTTGGGATGACGACGGATTATGACCGCGAGAACGAAGTTGTTGCGATACATCCTGCTGTGGACCTTAAATGTGAAGCACCCTACGAATTAATTCAAAAAATGAGAGCGTCATTTTTAGTAATGGGGCCTTTGCTCGCAAAAAAAGGCATTGCAAAAGTATCGATGCCTGGTGGTTGTGCAATTGGTGCAAGACCTATCGATCTTCATTTGAAGGGTTTCCAGGCGCTTGGCGCTGAAGTGACTCTAGGTCATGGTTATATTGAAGCGAAAGCAGATCACGGGCTTGTCGGCACTGAAATCTATCTAGATTTCCCAAGTGTTGGCGCTACTGAAAATATTATGATGGCAGCGACGATGGCTAAGGGACAAACCCTGATTCAAAATGCCGCCAAAGAGCCTGAAATTACCGATTTAGCCAATTTTCTAAATGAAATGGGCGCCAATGTAAAAGGTGCTGGAACAGATACAATCAGAGTTATGGGCGTAGAAAAATTAGGTGGCACACGTCATCAAACGATACCTGACCGCATAATTGCCGCAACTTATATGGTTGCAGCGGCACTTACTAAGGGCGACATTACTATCGAGAATGTGGTTTCAAGCCATGTTAAACCAGTTACAGCCAAACTCCGTGAGATGGGCGTTACCGTTGAAGATGATGACGATACCATTCGCGTTTACACAACAGGACCACTTAAAGCTGTGGATTTGACAACATTGCCTTACCCAGGTTTTCCAACCGACGTTCAAGCCCAGTTTATGGCGCTTCTCGCAGTCTGCGAAGGCACTAGTGTGATTACTGAAACCGTTTTTGAAAACAGATTCAGACATGTTGCTGAAATCAACCGTATGGGTGCAAACATCAAAATCGAAGGTCATAGTGCAGTGATTCAAGGCGTCAAAGAACTTCAAGGGGCACAGGTGAAAGCTACAGATTTAAGAGCGGGTGCAGCCTTAGTCCTTTCAGGTTTGATTGCCGAAGGCATCACTGAAGTCGACGAAATATTTCATATCGACCGTGGCTATCCACAAATAGAAAAGGATTTAGTGAGCCTTGGTGCAAAAATCCGAAGAATAGATGCATAAAAATGTAATGAAAGGTGGACCGCGATGTTTGGTGTAGGCGCAGAGATTGGAATAGATTTAGGTACGGCTAGTGTGTTAGTGTACATAAAGGGAAAAGGGATTGTCCTCAGAGAACCTTCTGTCGTGGCAATAGATAAAAATACAGACCGAGTCATCGCTGTTGGAAATGAAGCAAGAAAGATGCTGGGAAGAACACCGGGGAACATTATCGCAATTCGCCCCCTTAAAGATGGCGTGATTTCGGATTACGATGTGACTGAAAGAATGCTGAGATATTTTATTAATAAAACATGCGGTAAGAGAAGACTATTTAAACCTAGAATTATCATCTGTGTGCCAAGTGGCGTCACTGAAGTAGAGAAGCGCGCTGTACTGGATGCAACGATGGAAGCGGGCGGCGGAAAGACATTCTTGATTGAAGAACCTATTGCAGCAGCTATTGGCGCAGGCCTTGACATCACAAAACCTGATGGCAATATGGTCATCGATATCGGCGGCGGCACTTCTGATATCGCCGTGATTTCACTTGGTGGAATTGTGGTAAGCACTTCAATCAAAGTTGCGGGAGATAAATTTGATGAAGCGATCGTCAAATATATGCGCAAAAAACACAACTTGCTAATAGGTGAGCGTACCGCTGAAGAACTCAAAATTAATGTAGGTACAGCGTATCCAAGAACCAAAGCAATCAAAATGGACTGTAGAGGCAGAGACCTGATTACGGGCTTGCCTAAGAATATATCTGTTTCAAGTGATGAAATGCTTGAAGCCCTTCAAGAAGTTGTCAATGCGGTTGCAGATGCCGTGCATCTCGTCCTCGAAAAAACGCCGCCTGAACTGGCCTCAGATATCAGTTCAAGAGGCATCGTTATGACAGGTGGCGGCTCACTGCTTCATGGACTTAACAAACTCATTGAAAAGCGTACAGGCATACCGACATATATTGCGGACGATGCGGTAAGCTGTGTTGCTAAAGGAACTGGCATGAGTCTTGAACATCTGGATATCCTAGAAAAAAATATGATGACTTCGGCTAGAAAGAAATATTTATAGTTGAAGTGATACGTTAAGCATACAAAAAGCTCAGTTTGATGAGGCGGAAAGCCCTTGTCAATCTGAGCTTTTATCTTGAAGTTTTTTAGCTGTTGTGATATATTGAGGGAAGTTTAATGACAAGACACTTGTCAACACATACGCGTGTCGGCACAGAGATGTGTTCGCTCAAGCAGTTGTTTTTCATTTAAGAGGTGCTTATGATAGAAGAAATTTTACGTTTAAAAAAAGAAAAAAATGCGGTGATCGTCTCGCATCATTACCAAAGTTTAGAGGTCAAACAAGTTTCTGACTTCGTTGGAGATTCATTAGAACTTTCAAAAATCGCAGCGAAGACCGATGGTGATATGATTCTGTTATGTGGCGTTCATTTTATGGCTGAGACGGCCAAGATGCTTGCACCAGAGAAACGCGTTTTTTTACCAAATGCGGCTGCAGGTTGTCCGATGGCCGACATGGTCACTATAGACAAATTATTAGAAATGAAAGCACGATACCCAGAAGCGGTGGTAGTAGCCTACGTGAACTCATCGGCAGCGGTGAAAGCGGTCAGCGACATTTGTTGTACCTCATCCAATGCCGTTAAAATAGTTAACTCAATTGAAGCACATGAAATTATATTCGTGCCAGATCAGAACCTTGGACACTACGTGCAAAAACAGTGTCCAGACAAGACGATTCACTTATGGAAGGGCTTCTGTCCCACACACCATCGCGTGACACGGCTTGAAACGATTGCTAGAATGGATGCCCTATCAGAAGCGGTTTTATATGCACACCCTGAATGTCGTCCTGAAGTGCTCGCATTGGCAGATTTTATCGGAAGCACAGGTCAGATTATTGAAGCCTGCCAAACAACAGAAGCTAAAAAAATCATCATTGGAACAGAGCAAGGCGTACTCGATACCCTTAAACAGATATTGCCTGAGAAGGAATTTTTTATGTTAGATGAACATATGATCTGCAAAAACATGAAAAAGACGACACTTGAGGACATACTTTCAGTGTTAAAGAATGAGACAGGAGAAATCACAGTTGATCTGGAAGTGGCTCAAATGGCTACCAAAGCCATCGTCCGAATGATTGAAAGGTCGTAGAAATGAAAGAGAACCTCGAATTTGATGTCGTCATAATTGGATCTGGTTTATCGGGCATTTACACAGCACTTTCACTTGATGCACACCTTAACCTTGCGATTGTATCCACTGGATCTATCGATGCGACAAATAGTTACCTTGCACAGGGTGGCGTGGCAGCTGCCGTTGGGAAACAAGACACAGTGATGCGCCATTATTCAGATACCATGGCTTGCGGACATCACGTTAATAATAGCGCAGCAGTGAAACAACTTACAGAAGGCGCAAAAGAAGAAATCGATCAGCTGATTGCCTTTGGCGTTCAGTTTGATCTTTGTGAGGATGGCAGTTTCGCGTTTGGTTTGGAGGGCGCACACAGTCTACCAAGAATTCTCAGAATAGGTGATTATACGGGGAAAGCCATCATGGAGACCCTGTGGCAGCGGATTTTAGAAAGAAAAAACATTGCTATCTTTGATGAGGCACTTGTTTACAAACTAACTAATAGCCAGAACGGCATAAAAGTTCTGGATGTTTTGTCATGCGAAAAATTGCTTCAGATAGGGGCAAAGGCCGTCGTCATTGCCACGGGTGGTATGGGCCGACTGTATAATCGCACGAGCAATAACCAAAATATTTCTGGAGATGGGATTGCTTTAGCGATCAAAGCGGGTATTTCTGTTAGGCACCTTAATTGGATTCAATTTCATCCAACGGTTTTTTATAACGTAGTGGGTGCGCAAGAAGGTTTTCTCATATCGGAAGCCGTTCGAGGCGATGGTGGCCAATTACGTAACCAAAACGGTGAGCGTTTTATGATGAACTATCATGAAAAGCTTGAACTTGCACCAAGGGATGTGGTATCTAGAGCGATTCACCTTGAACTTCAAAATCAAAACAACCCATTTGTATGGTTAGATGTGCGGCATATTGGAAACGTCAGGATGGCACATAGGTTCCCGACGATCTATGCCTATTGTCGAGCGCACGGACTTGATTTAGATACTGATTTTATACCCGTTGCGCCAGGTGCGCATTATGCTATGGGTGGCATCGAAGTGGATTTGAATGGCAAGACATCTAGTGCGGGCATTTATGCCGTCGGTGAATGTGCTTACACAGGGGTACATGGTAAAAATAGACTGGCAAGCAACTCACTCCTTGAAGCCATCGTGTTTGCAAAAAAGACCGCACAGTCGATCAATGATGCACATCTTGAACCGCACACATGGTCACTTGAACCGTCCGAGGTGCGTATTCAAAGTGTCGACAGATCCGGCAGGGTGCCTGATTTTGACATCGAGCTTCCTGAACTTTCCAAGTGGATGGATGCCAACATGGGGAGTGAGAAGAATTATCTGCAAATCGAAAATATGATGGACAAACTGGAGAGGCTGCTTCAATCCTCGCAAAAGGATTCGGTGATCACTCGCGAGGCTATTAAAAAGCAAAATGCTTTGGTCGTAATGAAAGAAATGCTAGGACATGTACTTAAGGAGAACGATAATGCATAAAACAGCGATTGTTGATACAATCATTAGAAATACTCTAAATGAAGACCTCGTGACACACGACATGACCTCAGAGTGGTTATTTGATGATGCCGATTTCTC
>JBBRVO010000033.1:0-22299 GCA_038246775.1 Peptostreptococcales bacterium
AAGCGGTTTTTGACATCTGAAACACGCTTGTAGATGATAGAGATATCGGCGCCAGAATCCAAGAAGTCTTGATAAGCTGCATTGAGGTCCATATTTGCTATCATATAGGATTTTGCGAAGAAGATATTCTCCTGCTTTGCATTGCGCACAAAAGATTTGTTCTGGTAAAACAAATCGATATCGCCAATCTTATGGTTGACGGTTGTATAATCATAGGTCGGCGTGAAAAGGAACAAGCCGTTTATTTTTCTATCTAGGTCCCACGGTTGACCGGAACCCACATGATCCATTACCGAACGTACTTTGTTGCCAGTGAAGATGCCGATGCTGTTGACGCCACTGTTTACCATATTAGAAAGTATGAAGTCAATGACGCGATAACGTCCTGCAAATGGCAACATAGAGGTTGGTCTGTTCTGACAGAGGATGCCGAACTGACTATCAACCTCACTTAAATTAACGATACCAAGACAGTTTTTCATAGTTACCTCACTCCGTTTCGATTATTTTATTTTTGCTGACTAAGTAGACAAAATTGCTGTCTGGTTTGCCGATAACGGATCCTTTTTTGACGACTACATTTTCCATGATAACGGCGTTATAAATATCACAGCCCTCTTCAATTGTAACGCCGGAGAGAATGACGCTGTTCGTTACTTTCGCGCTTTTATTGACTTTGATCTCGTTGAATAAGATACAGCCATCAAGTGAACCTTCGATAAAACAGCCTTCGTTGATCATTGAATTAGAGACGGATGCACCATTTGCGATGTACTGAGGCGGTAAATGTTTGTTTTTCGTATATATTTTCCAATTGCTATCGTACAGGTCAAGTTCATTGTCATCTGAGAGCAAATCCATGTTGGATTCCCAATAACTTTTCACTGTACCAACGTCTTTCCAGTAGCCCTGGAATTTATAGGCGAAGGTTTTTTTACCGTCTCTCTTCATCTGAGGAATGATATCTTTTCCAAAGTCGTTTGAGGAGACATTATTTTTCTCGTCGGCAATTAAATAGGCTCTTAGCGATTTCCAGTCGAAAATGTAAATACCCATAGAAGCGAGATTTGACTTGGCATGCTTGGGTTTTTCTTCGAATTCTGTGATAAATTGATTTTCGTCGATGTTTAAGATACCGAATCGCGAGGTTTCTTCCCAAGGCACTTCAATAACTGAAAGTGTAATATCCGCGCTTTTTTCAATGTGAAAATCCAACATTTTTGAATAATCCATCTTATAGATATGATCACCAGACAAGATAAGAACATATTGCGGGTCTAGTTCATCGATAAAACTGATGTTTTCAAAGATGGCATTGGCGGTGCCTTTGTACCAGCGGCCACCAAGTTCATTGGTATACGGTGGCAAAATACGCACGCCGCCTGATCGACGGTCTAGATCCCATGCGCTGCCGATTCCGATATGAGAGTTAAGGTGATAGGGCTTGTACTGGGTTAGAATGCCGACATCGAAGATGTTGGAATTCGAACAGTTACTTAAAGGGAAATCGATAATTCTGTATTTGCCGCCAAACGGTACTGCGGGTTTTGCCACTTCTTTTGTGAGCGCTTTAAGTCTTGAGCCTTGTCCACCGGCAAGGAGCATTGCAATCATTTTTCCTTCCTTCATATCGGTTAATCCTCCTTATATTTTATAAACAATCCGCCTAGGGCTGGTACTGCCACACGTATTGAGTAAGGTTTGTTAAATGCTGGATCTTTAGTTGCCACGACCGTTTTCTGTGGAGAGGCTATCGTGCCACCGTATTTTTCATCGTTTGTGTTAAAAATCACTTCATAGGAACCGGCCACATCCACACCTATAGGGTGAGCATCGCGCGCGACAGGCGTGAAATTGAAGATGGCGATTATCTGGCGTCCAGAGTTATCGAGTCTAGCAAAGGAGATCGTACTCTCATCTGAATTGTCAACTTCAATCCATTGATACCCCTCGTATGATGTATCAAGCTCATAAAAACAAGGATCTGATTTATAAAGCAAATTTAATGCTTTCATATAGGCTTGCATCTTTTTGTGCGAATCGTATTCGAGCAAATGCCAGTCAAGTGGCTGCCATTCGTTCCATTCAATAAACTGGCCGAATTCATTGCCCATAAAGAGTAGCTTTTTACCTGGATGCGCGTACATATAGGCAAACAACAGTCTGAGATTTGCAAATTTTTCCTGATAGTTACCTGGCATTTTCTCAAGGAGAGACCGTTTCCCATGCACCACTTCATCGTGACTTAGCGGGAGGATAAAAAACTCTGAAAACGCGTAAGTCATGGTAAAGGTCAGGGCTTTGTGAAGGCCTTTTCTAAAGAGGGGATCGAGCTGCATATATTCTAAGATATCATTCATCCAACCCATGTTCCATTTGTAGTTGAACCCAAGTCCACCCTCGTCAGTGGGACTTGAAACTTTTGGCCAGGCAGTGCTCTCTTCGGCCATGAGAAGCGTATCCGGGTATTCTTTTATGATGACCGTGTTGAGTTTCTTAATAAAATCAACGGCATCGAGATTTTCAAAACCGCCAAACTTATTCTTGAGTTGTTTGCCGCCAAAGCTGAGATATAGCATATATGCGACGGCGTCCATGCGAATGCCATCGATATGGTATTGGTCAAACCAATAGAGAAGGTTGGAGATTAAGAAGGACTGAACTTCAGGTCTGCCATAGTCGAAATTGATGGTGCCCCATTGATCGTTGTGTGCGCGGTCGTAATCGGGAGACTCAAAGGTTGCACCGCCGTCAAAGTGATATAACCCGTGTGCATCTTTACAGTAATGGCAGGGCACCCAGTCGAGGATGACGCCAATACCGTTTTGATGACAGGTGTCAACGAAGTACATAAAATCTTTTGGTGTGCCGTAACGACTCGTCGGCGCGTAATAACCGGTTACTTGATAGCCCCATGAACCATCGTAAGGATGTTCCATGATGGGCATGAGCTCTATATGCGTAAAGTGCATCTCTTTAACATAGGGTATCAATTCTTGCGCCAGATCGTGATAGGAATATTGTGCGCCGTCAAATTTTTTGCGCCACGATAACAGATTGACTTCGTAGACACTCATTGGACTATGGTGATGGTCTTTGGTTTTTCGTTCTGAAAGCCATGTTTCATCGTGCCACATAAATCCACTTAGGTCATAAAACTTGGAAGCAGTATTTGGACGTTCCTCGGCGTGAAAGGCATAAGGATCAGCTTTCATAAGGATTTCTCCAGTCGGTGACGTGATTCTGTATTTGTATCGGTCATAAGATTGAACCCCTATGACGCAAACGTGCCAGACGCCACTGTCGCCAATGCGGTGCATTGGGTAGCCAAAATCGTTCCAATCGTTGAAATCGCCGACGAGATAGACTTCGAGTGCGTTTGGTGCCCATACGACAAAGCGTACGGCATCCATATCCATGTAGCTGGTTTGATGTGCGCCAAAGAAGTTGTAGCTGTGGTAATTGGTGCCCTCGTGAAATAAGTGAACGTCCATCGAGCCGTCTGTTATATAATAGAAACCTTTTTCAAGAACGCTTTCTTTCGATTCATTCATAAGCAGTTGTCCTCCTTTTCATCAATTTTCACGGTTGTTTTATTAAGTATTTCCAAGTACTTTTGCGCTGCAAGTGACAATGGTTTGCTTTTGTTAATCAAAATGCCTATATCTATAGAAGGAATACTCTCTTTCAGGTGAATTTCTTCAAATTTATTCTCGAGAAGTGCCTCATAAGCGATAGTTCTAGGAACAAATCCAACACCCATCCCAGCTTTAACGGCTTCGAGAATCACATCAAATGAACCAAATTCAAAAGCGGGTTCTAAGGCAATACCGTGTGACTTGTAAAAGTCTTCAAGCACGCGCCGAGTCGTGGAATTTTGTTCCAAACAAACAAGCGGGTGGTTGGCGAGTTCAGCAAGTGAGAATATCTTGCCACCGAGTGAATATTTACTGATGAATATATGTTCAAGCGAGGCGAGTGGGTAGAGTTCAAGGCCATCGTAATTGGCATCAGGCGATATATTGATAACGGCGATGTCGATCTCTCCGTTAATGAGCTTTTCAACGGATCTAGGCGATGGACGGTTGTTAATGGAAATTTTTACACGTGGGTGCTCGGCATGAAAGGCTTTGATGGCATCAATCAAAAAATATCGTGTAATGGTATCGCTGGCACCGATGAAAACAGTGCCTTCATCCAGTGATTTTATACTATGCAAGGCGTTTTCCGCAGAACGGATAAAATTAAACGCCTTTTCTATATGTGCATAGAGGATTTCACCTTCAAAGGTCAGGGTGACATGTCGACCTTGCCTAAAAAATAGAGCGATACCTAATTGGTTTTCCAATGATTTGATAGCTTGACTGATTGCCGATTGCGTGACGTGTAGCGTCAACGCGGTCTTCGAAAAATTCATAGATGTGGCAGCGTGAAAGAAAATCTTATAGAGTTCGAAATTGATGGAATGGTTAGGATACTGCTGCATATGTCCTCCCGGGCCGAGAATTAACCTTGCTGATTGGTTTTAAAATTCTAATTAGTTCAGCTAATGATATTATACCAAAATAAGCATTAAACAAACAAGAATTAATTGAGAATTCTGAAAAGTAAGTTACAGGGTTCTTGACTCGAGGTTGCCGCCCATCGACTCAAGCTTTCAAAAGCGACAATTAGCCATCATATAAATATTTTGATTGCCCTCAAGCTCTTCACTTTAAACCTTCAAGAGGGAAATAAATTGTATTATTGTACCAACAAAGAACTGCTTAAACGTCTATGGGAAAATTTTTATACGACTTAAACGCTAGCAATTAGCAGTCAATAAAAGTACAAGGTTTGGGCGCACGTTACTGTGGGCTCTTTTTTTTCGCAAACAGAGACACCTTGTATTAGTTAATCTAATCTAAAGCATTAATAATATTAATTTTATTTATTATAATGTGTGTGATAAAATGTGGGTATAAATAGGTAGTAGGATTTTTTTGTGAACTGAGGAGGCAGAGATGGTTACTAGAATATTGGTTGAAAAACGTATTGGATTCAATGTTGAAGCTGTAGCGCTTAGAGACGAACTCGTAAGATCATTACATTTGGAAGGTCTTGAGTCATTACGCATCGTTAACTGCTACGATTTAGAAGAGGTCAGCGCTTCAAATTTGGAAAGTATAAAGTCTTCTATATTGTCAGAACCAAACGTCGATACCGTGACTGAAGAAGGTTTTGAAGTGGCACCTTTCGAAGTTGCGTTTAGAATAGCCCTTTTACCTGGACAATACGATCAAAGAGCAGATTCTGCTGCTCAGTGCATAGAAATTGTCACCTTGGAAAACCGTCCAGAAATTGCAGCCTCTAAGATAATCGTCTTATCGGGTTCACTTAAGTCGGCGGAAATAGAAGCAGTCAAACACTTTATGATTAACCCAGTTGAAGCGCACGAGGTATCCATCGGGAAACCTGAGACTCTTAAACTACAAACGCACGCACCAAGCCATGTTGAAACAATAGACGCATTTATTGAATGGGGCGATGCAAAGCGCGACACCTATAGGGATTCCATGGGGCTTGCAATGTCTAAAGCGGATCTAAAAGCCGTTCAAGATTATTTTTTGATAGAAGAAAAACGCAATCCCACAGTCACAGAGCTCAAAGTCATCGACACGTATTGGTCGGATCATTGCAGACACACGACGTTTATGACGCAGCTGAAGTCAATCGAAATCGAAGATGGCCTTTTTACTGAACCGATTAAGAGCGCTTATGCGTCTTATTTAGATATGAGACAAGAGGTTTATCCAAATGGAGACCGACCGCTTTCACTTATGGATCTTGCCACCATCAACATGAAGGCTTTAAGGAAAAGTGGTGGTTTAGACGATCTTGACGTTTCCGATGAAATTAACGCTTGCAGCATCAAAGTGTCTGTCGATGTAGACGGCACAATGGCGCCTTGGCTTTTGATGTTTAAAAACGAAACGCACAACCATCCCACTGAGATTGAACCTTACGGCGGCGCTGCTACCTGTCTTGGCGGTGCGATTCGCGATCCGCTCTCAGGCAGAAGTTATGTGTATCAGAGTATGCGCGTCACGGGTGCGGGCAATCCAAATCAACCTATAGAAAACACACTTGACGGCAAATTGCCTCAAAAGGTGATTACACAGAAAGCGGCAGCTGGTTTCAGCGGTTATGGCAACCAGATTGGACTGGCAACGGGACTCGTTTCCGAAGTCTATGACGATGGGTTTGTGGCAAAGCGCATGGAAGTCGGCGCGGTTATAGGGGCGACGCCGCTAGCAAATGTCATCAGAATGAAACCTGAAACAGGAGACCTCATATTGCTCATTGGTGGTAGAACCGGTAGAGATGGCGTTGGTGGCGCAACGGGCTCTTCAAAAGCCCATGATGCGGATAGTTTGCTGGAATGTGGCGCCCAGGTTCAAAAGGGCAATCCGCCAGAAGAACGCAAAATTCAAAGGTTGTTCAGAAACCCAGAACTTTCTAAAAAAATTAAAAAATGTAATGATTTCGGCGCTGGCGGCGTTTCTGTCGCGATCGGTGAACTTGCCGACAGCTTAGAAATTGACCTCGATAAAGTGCCAAAGAAATACGAAGGATTGGACGGCACGGAACTTGCCATCTCAGAATCTCAAGAGCGCATGGCCGTCGTCATAGATCCAGGTGATTTAGAGGCTGTTATGGCAATGTGCGCCGTAGAAAATCTCGAAGCGACGGTAGTTGCTGTGGTTAAGGACCACGGCAGACTCATCATGACGTGGAAAGGTCAGTCGATACTCGACGTATCCCGTGCCTTTTTAGATACAAACGGTGTAAAGGCTGAAGCGGATGTGCGCATCACAGCGCCAAATGCGCAGAGCTTTTTCGCTAAGACGGTTGATAAAAGCCTTGAAGGCTTAGAACTTGAATCTAAATGGCTCTCCATGCTAGCAGACTTGAACGTGTGCTCTCAAAAGGGTCTTGTTGAGCGGTTTGACAATACAATTGGCGCGGGAACTGTCCTCATGCCATATGGTGGTATAAAATACAATACGCCAATACAGACGATGGTTGCCAAATTCCCTGTACTCGGCGCTCAGACCCAATCGGTCTCGATGATGAGTTATGGCTACAACCCCAATATCGGTAAATGGTCACCATTTCACGGCGGGTTATACGCCGTTGTAGAATCCATTGCAAAGATCGTCGCAACGGGTGGTGATCACATGAAAATTAGATTGTCTCTTCAGGAGTATTTTGAAAAGCTCGGCGATAAATCTGCTAAATGGGGCAAGCCGATGGCGGCGCTCCTCGGCGCAAGTATGGCACAAAAGGCATTTGACACGGCTGCTATCGGCGGCAAAGATTCCATGTCGGGATCGTTTAACGACCTCGATGTGCCACCGACATTGATCTCTTTCGCCGTCTCACACGGCCTCGCAGAAGATGTGATTTCACCAGAATTCAAAAAAACGGATTCGAATCTTTATTATTTCTATGCAGAAAGAGACCCTGCAGAAATGGTGGATTTTTACAAACTGAATAGAGCGTATGAAACCATTCACAGAGGGATTTTGTCTGGCCAGGTTTTATCAGCTTATGCAATCGGTCAAGGCGGACTTGCTGCTGCACTGTCCAAGATGTCTTTCGGAAACGAGATCGGCTTTAGATTGGAAGATAATTGCAACGTTAATTTGTTTGAAGAAGCCTATGGCAGTATTGTCCTTGAAGCGCATTCTGACTTTATCCAAACGCTGAACGGCGTAGCGGGGCTTTTCATTAAAATCGGACAGACGACACCTGAAAAATTATTTGAGATTGGGACACTCGCCATCGATAGCGATAAAGCTCTTGCGGTTTGGGAAGCACCACTTGAGGCGGTGTTCCCAACGCAGCATCATGATCATGGAAAGACAACTACATTTTCTTACAACACACATGCAAACATAAGACCTGCGATAAAAAGCGTCAAACCGAAAGTGTTTATCCCAGTTTTTCCAGGAACGAATTGCGAGTACGACACACAAAGGGCTTTTGAACGAGCCGGCGCAGAGGTAGAAACCATCGTCTTTAGAAATTTAAAAGCTGCCGATGTCAAAGCCTCTATTGAGGCATTTGTCAAAACAATTGAGTCCTCACAGATTATTGTTTTACCGGGCGGTTTTAGTGCCGGAGATGAGCCTGAAGGATCGGGAAAATTTATCGCATCCGTCTTTAGAAACCCGCAGATTGCAGAAGCCGTTATGAAACTTTTATCGCAGAGAGATGGCTTGATGCTTGGAATTTGCAATGGGTTCCAAGCGCTTGTAAAACTTGGACTACTCCCATATGGTGAGATAAGAGACCTCGACCTTAACGCACCGACGTTGACTTTTAATAAAATTGGCAGACACGTCGCACGCATGGCAGATGTTCGCGTATCTTCGGTCAATTCGCCTTGGCTATCGGATGTATCTGTTGGCGATGTCTTTAAAACGGCCTTTTCACATGGTGAAGGCAGGTTTTATGCAAATGACGACGTCATCGAAACCATGGTAAAAAATGGGCAGATAGCGACGCAATACGTCGGCGCAGATGGGCATGCGACACTGGATGGCAAATGGAATATCAACGGTTCAGTGCATGCTATCGAAGGCGTTTTGTCGCCAGATGGTCGGGTGTTTGGCAAGATGGGTCACGTTGAACGCGTCGGTAAGAACCTTTATAAAAATATCTATGGCGAAAAAGACTTTGATATCTTCAAATCTGGTGTTAATTACTTTAAATAGAATGTTGGAATTTCAATGGTAAAGGGCATATTGGTAAAATATGTCTTTTACTTTTTGATTTTTTGTGATAGAATCTTGAACATAGTTTAGATATTTTCATAAACGGTCAAAAAAATGGTGGGCGATATTTCGTTATTTTATCCCTAAGTCGTTACGCAGTCGTCACGATGATTCGCCACCAAAAAAATAAGGAGGTTTTATGAAAATCAAAATTTTAGTTTTAACACTTTTTGCCTGTATGATGTTGGCTGGAATGAGCTTTGCAAGCGAAATTTTGGTGTCGGTCAACGATCAGCTTTTGAACCACGACGATATGGTTATCTACGAATCGGGTACTGCATATGGTCTTGTTTCAGAGTTTACTGGTAGAATGGGCGTTGAAGTAAAATGGTTACAAACCGCAAAAATGGCAGTACTCAATATCAATGACAACTACGTGAGCTTTCAAATGGATTCAAATATTATGCTAGTCAATAACGAAATTTTTGAAATGCACGGCAACGCCTTTATGAGAGACGGCAGGCTCTATGTACCGCTTGACACTTTACTTGATAAACTTGGTGCCACATATGCATGGGACGAGACTTTGCTTCTTGCCAAGATTACTGGTGAAAAATTAGCCGTTGATCCTGCAGAAGTCAGAAAAACCAACTTTACTTCTGAAGACGTTTTATGGCTAGCGCGCATTATCAACGCGGAGACGCGAGGCGGCTCACTAGATAAAAAAATAGCCGTTGCTAATGTGGTTCTAAACCGCGTGGCAAGTCCGAGATTTCCCAATTCGATTTATGAAGTTATTTATCAACGCGGACAATTTCCACCGGCCTATAAAAGTGGCTTCGCGACTTCAGAGCCGACCGAACTAAGTGTCATTGCAGCAAAGAGAGCGCTAATGGGTGTCTTTACTGCCAAAAACTGTCTGTTTTTCAACAATAGACCGTTTACGAGCAAGTCAGATAGTTTTTATAAATTGATTGAAGGCGACTACTTCTATTTCTAGAATATAACCAAGTGCATGTTCTGGAAAATAATCATAGACCGTTGATAACAGATAAGGAACATGAAAAATGCATAAAAAATAATTGGTTCGCCGTTATAAAAAACGTCCAAAAGATAGTCTCTTTGGACGTTTTTTTTTTGCAATTGACATTTACTATTTGAAAGAAAAGGGGTATAATCAAATAGAACATATGTTCTGTTGGAGGCTTGTATGGACGCACTAGACAAATTGAAAGTATTGGCAGACGCCGCAAAGTACGACGTCTCTTGTTCATCTAGTGGTAGTGATAGAAAAGGGGATAAAACCATGCTGGGAAACACCGCACTCCCTGGCATCTGCCACAGTTTTGCAGAAGACGGCCGCTGTATTTCTTTGCTTAAAATATTATATACGAATAAGTGCATCTACGATTGCGCGTATTGCATCAATCGGTCTTCCAATGCGGATATGCCAAGAGCCGAGTTTACGCCGGATGAGGTCGTGGATATTACCATCAGTTTTTATCGACGCAACTACATAGAGGGGCTTTTTCTCAGTTCGGGTGTGGTTAAAAATCCTAACCACACCATGGAACTATTGATACAGGTCGTTAAGAAACTAAGAGAGGTTGAACGTTTCAATGGGTACATCCATCTCAAGGGAATTCCAGGTGCCGACCAACGCCTGATTGAACGCGCGGGGCTTTATGTGGACCGTATGAGTATCAACATCGAGCTGCCAACGACGCAAAGTCTCAGGTTGCTTGCGCCTCAAAAAAATCGCGCCGAGATGATTGCGCCGATGGGGTTCATCAAAGAAAAAATGGCGGAATATGGCGTCATGCGCAAGCAATTTAAAAATACCCCGAGTTTTATCCCGGCGGGCCAAAGTACGCAGCTGATCGTCGGCGCCACAAACGAGTCCGATTTGAAAATTATCAAGATCTCAGAAGCGCTTTACAACCGCATGTCGCTGAAGCGCGTCTACTATTCTTCCTATATACCCGTCGGAAACAAGTCTCTGATTCCCGCATTAAACAGCGACGTCGCTGTATTTGGACAAAAGCAACTCTTAAAACGTGAGCACAGGATTTATCAGGCGGATTGGCTTCTCAGGTTCTATGGATTTAAAGCAGATGAGATTTTGACAAAGGAAGACCCAAATCTTGATATGGACGTAGATCCAAAGTGTCAATGGGCCATTAGAAATATGAACCTCTTTCCTATTGAAATCAATAAAGCCAGTCTAATGGAACTTTTGCGCATCCCCGGTGTGGGCAATGTCACGGCGAGGCGAATTGTCGCATCAAGGCGTTTTGGTGCCTTAGGTTTTGAAAACCTCACTAAGATGGGTATCGTTATGAAACGTGCAAAGTATTTTATTACATGCAGTGGTAAAACTTTTGGCGCGATGGATCTCGAGCCTATCAAACTCAAAATGCATTTGCTGGATGCACCGAAGGGATGGAGTGACCAGCTTTCCATGATGGAACTTTATCCGGGACAGTTTGGGGGTGCCATCCATGATTTATCTGTATGATGGCAGTTTCGAAGGGGCACTGTCTGCCGTTTACCGCATGTTTCACGACAAGGGGGCGATGGATGATCAGTCCTTACACGTGAGAGAGCTGTATCAATATCAGATTCTTGAAGCGGTCATAGAGACGTATCCCGATGCAGAAAGTGCGGCAAAAGTGGCCAGTTCTATCCTAGAAACATTTGGCTCTGAAACGTTCAGAAAAATTGGCTATGCCTATCTGTCTGAAGACGATGCATTTGGCACGAAACTCTTCAGATTTTTAAAGCGCGCCTACAAACTGGGCGCAAATGCGATGGACAATTTATCTGATCCGGATATCCTTGAACTCTACAAATGCTACAACGCAGTTGCGAGAGAATCCCACCGCATGATAGGCTTTATGCGCTTTGCACAGCTCGAAGAAAAGGTGTTCTATGCGCAGTTCGAACCCACTTACGATCTGCTTAGCCTTGTCGTGCCACATTTTGTGGATCGACTTTCCGACCAAGTGTGGGTCATCCATGATACGAAACGCAGAAAAGCGGCGTTTTACAATAAAGAAACGGTTCATTTTAGCGATTTAGATCCAGTTGAGGCGCTATATTATTCCAGTGTAGAAAAAGTTTACCAACAAATGTGGCGGGCCTATTTTGACCATATCGCCATCGATGAAAGGAAAAGCCCCAAAAGGCATCAGCAACTTATGCCGAAAAAATATTGGAATTTTCTCACTGAAAAAACGCCAAGTAAAAATTTACTAAAATAATTGATTTTATTAACCTGTATGGTATTATATGAATGTAGAAACTTTTTTATTATGACGGGTTAAGGAGATATTTATGATATTAGTATTAGGTGGTGCGGGCTATATAGGCAGTCATGCCGTAAAGATGTTGATTGATCACGGCGAACAGGTCGTCGTAGTGGATAATTTGGAAACCGGCCATCAAGCGGCCGTTCATAAAATGGCAAAGTATTATGAAGTGGATATCAGAGATGAGAGTGCGCTTGAGCAAGTATTTCTAGAAAATAAAATCGATGCCATCCTGCATTTTAGTGCAAACTCTTTAGTGGGAGAATCAATGCAGCAACCGATCAAATATTTTGATAACAATGTAGGTGGTGCGATTACACTACTTAAGCTCATGACTAAATACGCGGTAAAGAACATCGTGTTTTCTTCTACGGCAGCTGTATACGGCGAGCCTAAGACGGTACCTATCACAGAAGAAAATGAAACGCAACCAACTAGCCCTTACGGCGAATCCAAACTTATGATGGAGAAATTGTTTAAGTGGTCGGATTACGCACAGGGTATTAAATACGTATCGCTTAGATATTTCAATGTGGCAGGTGCGGACGCATCGGGTGATATTGGGGAAGCACATGGCGTCGAAACGCATCTCATCCCCCTCATATTGCAGGTACCCCTTGGAAAACGCGAAGCGATAACTTTGTTTGGTAATGACTATCCAACCAAAGATGGTACGTGTATTAGGGACTATATTCACGTGACCGATCTCATCGATGCCCACCTTAAAGCACTTGACTATCTAAGAGCGGGCAATGACAGCGGCCTATTCAACCTCGGCAGCGGCGAAGGTTTCTCGGTACTTGAGATTCTCGAAGTGGCCAGAAAAATTACGGGCCATCCAATCCCAGCAATTATGGCGGAACGACGCGCAGGCGATCCATCTGTTTTGATTGCCTCGTCTCAAAAGGCAGAGTCGATTCTTAATTGGCACCCAAAATATACCCAAATCGAAACGATTGTGGCAGATGCATGGAACTGGCATAAAAAGCATCCAAACGGTTTTAATTCGGATCAGGGGGTATAGGGCTATGACGCAAGAACACGCACAAACAGCCGTTGAAAGCGATCAATGGACATGGCTTAAAACTAGATTTCACGACGTATTTACTGAAAACCAGTCGACGCTTCGAACGTATTTCTCACCAGGACGCGTAAACCTCATCGGTGAACATATCGATTATAACGGCGGTATGGTGCTCCCGGTTGCCATAAGTCTTGGAACCTATGCAGTGGTAGCAAAAAGGTCAGACCGCGTTGTAAGGATGATTTCACTCAATTTTGAGGCACAGGGTATCGTCGCTTTTTCGCTTGACGATATCGTTTATGAGGCTGCAAAAGATTGGGGCAATTACCCGATGGGCGTCTTTCATACGCTTCACCAAATGGGTTATGAAGTGACTCATGGTCTTGACGTGTTGTTTTATGGCGATCTTCCAAATGGCGCAGGCCTCTCTTCCTCAGCGTCGATTGAAGTGTTGACGGCAACGATCGCCAAAGATTTTTACGATTTAAAAATGACTCCGGTTGAGATTGCCCTGCTCTGTCAAAGGTCAGAAAATCAATTCAATGGTGTCAACTGCGGCATTATGGATCAATTCTCTATCGCTATGGGCAAAAAAGACCATGCGGTACTTCTCAATTGTGACACTTTGGCCTATGAGCATGTTCCTGCTGCTATTGGCGACTATCGCATCGTCATTATCAACACCAATAAAAAGCGCGGTTTAGTGGACTCGGAATACAACCAGCGGCGCAAGGAATGTGAACGTGCTTATGAGTCTTTAAAAGTTGCGTTCAAAGGGCGAGAGATCAAAGCGCTTTGTGACCTCACCCCAGTAGAATTCTTGACGGTTTCAGAAAGTCTCATGGACCCTTATGTCTATAAACGCGCCTATCACGCGGTTGTGGAGAATTATCGTACGATACAGAGCAAAGAAGCCCTTTCTCAAGGCAATCTCATCGCATTTGGCGAATGGATGTATAGTTCCCACGAGTCTTTGAAACACAATTTTGAAGTGAGCTGCAAAGAGCTGGACGTCGTCGTATCCATTTGCCGTACGCTGCGCGGCGTCATCGGTGCCCGCATGACGGGTGCTGGATTTGGGGGATGTGCCATCGCGCTCGTTCACAAAGACCATCTGTTGCAGTCAACGGAACACATTGCACAAAAATATTCAGAACTTACAGGCTTGACGGCTTCGTTTTATATTGCAGAAATATCAGGAGGAACGGATCGTGTCGAATAGAGTGTTTCATTTGATTGAAGAATTAATCGAATATGGACTGGAAAACAACATGATGCATCTGCTGGACATCGATGTCGTTCGCAATGCAATTTGGAGAAGGCTTAATATTGAATGCGACTTGGCAGCACTTAAAGAAGAACGGTTATCAAAGGTGCCTAAATTATCCGAAGGGTCTCAAGATTTCGAAGCTTTGCAGTCGATGGCTACAGACCCCATGGCAATTTACACCCTTTTAAATGAAATTGCCAGTGAAGCAAAAGCGCTTGGTGAGAAACTAGCGTTTTTATATCAAGAGGATATGTTCCGTGCCGAACTCATGTCGCTGCTCATGCCTAGAAATTCCGAGATCAATACGATCTTTTGGTCGCTTCATAGTGGCAACCCCACTATGGCAACGGCTTACTTTTATGACCTTTCAAACGCGTCTACTTATATCCGCATGGACCGCGTCAGCAAGAACATCTCTTGGAAAAGTGCGTCAAAATTTGGCGATATGGACATCACCATCAATCTTTCAAAACCTGAAAAAGACCCAAAAGAGATTGCGCTTCAAAAACACGCCAAGCCGTCCGTTTATCCCAAGTGTTTGTTATGTGTTGAAAATGCAGGGTATAGCGGCAATATCTCCCACCCAGCCAGACACAATCACCGCCTAGTCGAGATGAATTTGGCAGATGAGCCGTGGTATTTTCAGTATTCCCCCTATGTCTATTATAACGAGCACGCCATCGTGCTTTGCCAAGAACATCGCAATATGAAAATCGATAGAAACACTTTTGTTAGATTGTGTGACTTTGTGGATTATTTACCTCATTATTTTATTGGATCCAATGCGGATCTGCACACCGTAGGCGGTTCGATTTTAACGCATGACCACTACCAGGCGGGCAATTATGAGATGCCGATGATGCGTGCAAAAACGCTCTACAGCTATGTGCCAAAATTCGTATGCGATGTACGCATCGATGTCATTCAGTGGCCGTTATCAGTCCTGAAGCTCGTGAGCCATAACAAAGCGTCTATTATAGAAGCATCTGGGCAGATTCTCCAAAAGTGGATTGGTTACTCAGATGCATCCGTGGACCTTATTGCGCATACTTTTGAAAGGCACAATACCGTCACGCCGATTCTGAGAAAAAATGGCGACGACTATGAAATGTATCTTGCACTCAGAAATAATAGACGTACCGATGCCCATCCGGATGGCCTTTTTCATCCACACGCCGAACACCATCATATCAAACGTGAGAATATCGGGTTGATCGAAGTGATGGGTCTTGCAGTTTTACCCGCACGTCTTGTGGAAGAAATTGATGGGTTAATAAATGCTCTGATTGATATGAAGCATCTAGCGGGTGCGAAACCGCTTGATAAGATAGACGAGGGCGCACTACTTGCCGTGGATGATCTGATAAAGCACGTGCCTTGGACGCTATCTATCGAAGAGACGCTTCTCAACGCAATAAATAAAACTGAGGACGATGACGCCGTAAAAGTCGCATTACTCGCCTGCTTCAAAGCACAAATTGGCCTCAAATTTGAACGGGTTTTAGAAGATGCGGGCATCTATAAAGAGAATTATGCGCACATTAGAACATTTCTTGAAGCGTGTGACGAGGTGACTCATGAAAATTAAAATTGACAACTATGCGCCTTTAACAAAATTGCTTGGAAAGGGCATCGATAAAATCACATTGAGTAACAATCAAGGTATGTCGGTTGAACTCTTGACCTATGGCTGTATCATGCTCGGACTTAATGTGCCGGATGTGCATGGCACAAGCGAAAATATTTTAGTGACGTACGAAAATGTCGATCAATACATTGAAAATCCCCTCTATCTCAATGCGACAATTGGCCTCAATGCAGGGCGATTAGCGCAAGGTGCATTTTCTATTGGCACAAACGATTACGAAGTTGAGATCAACGAACGCATCAACAATTTACATGGCGGTTTTAAAGGTCTCGACAAACAGGTCTGGATGCTTGGCTATGAGGATGTTTTCACGGACCGTTGCGAGATTGGCCTCAAATATTCGCATGAGCACTTAGAAGATGGCTTTCCAGGCAATATTTACATTGAAGCAATTTATACGCTGTATGATGACAATACACTGAAGATCACTTTCACAGCTTTATCGGATCGCGACTGTCTGCTCAATATGACCAACCATAACTATTACAACTTGTCCGGAAACGAAAAAACCAAAATAGACGAACATTCACTTTTCATAAATGCCGAATATTATTTAAAAGTGGATGAAAATGGCCTGCCACTTTACCCAAAAGTGCCTGTTGAACGATCGCCTTTTGATTTTTCTGAGCCGCGTCCGATTAAACAATCCTACGTAAGTGACTTAGAGGGCATCGACCATCCTTTCGCACTAGAAAACCAAGTGGCCTTTGATAAGCCGAGTGTCATTTATCATGACCCTGTGTCTCAAAGGACTATGACGTTATTGAGCAATCAGCCAGCGCTCGTGGTTTATACCAATAACCTGGCCTATAAGAAGCACGGCGGCATTTGCTTTGAACCGCAACGCTATCCGAATACACTAAGTCTTCTTGAAGCTGGCGAAAAATACCTCAATGAAATCGTACTTAAATTTTATTAGGTGTTATGAAAGTAGCATTTAGCATCTATCAACATAAATTAGCACCTGCGACACACGACCTTTCTAAGGCCATCGTCGCGGGTGCTTTTTATTTAAAAACACGATTGTTAAATAAAATTTAGATAATATTATTCGCTTTTAACTTGACGTGGGGGCAATTCTTTTATAAGATTAGCATAGACGAATGAATATGAATTATATAAGTTTAATATTCGGATTTTAGGAGGTTTTATGAAAGTAGCTATCCTTATGGGAAGCGATTCTGATTTTCCAGTGGTAGAACGCTGCATCAACATTTTAAAGAAATTCGGCGTAGAAGTGGAAGCCAGAGTGCTTTCCGCGCACCGCACACCGCACCTCGCCATCGAATATGCCATGGCAGCTGAAGCAAACGGCATTGAAGTCATCATCGGCGCGGCGGGTAAAGCGGCACATCTTCCAGGCGTTATCGCAGGTGTGACAAACCTTCCAGTGATCGGCATTCCCATCAAATCCTCGACCATGGACGGTCTGGATTCACTTCTTTCAATCGTACAGATGCCAAGTGGCATTCCAGTGGCCACAGTAGCCATCGATGGGGCAGAAAATGCAGGCCTACTCGCGGTACAGATGCTTTCTATTAAATACCCAGAGCTTAGGGTCAAGATGAAACAGTATAAAAAAGACATGGCGGATGCCGTGCTTGAAAAAGATCGGGCGATTCAGTCCAAATATTAGGAAAAACAACACATACAATGGAGGCGACTTATGAAAAAGCTCGAGCAATTATATGAAGGCAAAGCAAAGAAAGTTTTCAAAACAGACGACGCAGATCACTATTTAGTAGAATATAAAGACGATGCAACGGCATTTAATGGCGAGAAAAAAGGATCCATTCACGACAAAGGCGTCGTCAACAACAAGATGAGCGCACTTCTTTTCAAAATGCTTGAAGAAAAAGGCATCCCAACTCACTTTGAAGAACTCTTAAACGATAGAGAGCAATACGTTAAAGCCGTTAAGATCTTACCTCTCGAAGTCATCGTCAGAAATGTAGCGGCGGGCTCACTTGCCAAAAGACTCGGTCTCGAAGAGGGCGTCGTCATGAAAAAGACAGTTTTAGAATTTTGCTATAAAGACGATGCGCTTGGCGATCCTATGATCAATGAATCGCACATCTATGCAATGGACTATGCCACCCCTGAGCAAGTGGCAACGATTAAGGACATGTCGCTTAAAATCAATGACCTGCTTATCGCGTTCTTCATTGCCCGCGGCCTTAAACTCATCGATTTCAAACTGGAATTTGGCCTCTATAAAGGACAAGTGATCTTAGCAGATGAAATATCACCAGACACTTGCCGTTTGTGGGATGCTGAGACCAATACAAAGATGGATAAAGATAGATTCAGAAGAGACCTTGGCAATGTGGAAGAGACGTATCAGGAAGTATTGAGTAGAATTCAGGGATAACCTGTGGAGGCATATAAATGGATGATTTTTTAAAGCTCGACAAGCTCAGTGAAGAATGTGGCGTCATCGGCATCTATGCACCGGGCGTGGAAGCGATTTCTCAAATGCTCTGTTTCGGCCTCATTGCCCTTCAACATAGGGGACAAGAAAGCGCTGGCATCGCCGTACTTAAGGGCGATAAAATGCAATATTATAAAGAAATGGGCCTCGTTCAAGAGGTTTTTAATAGCGAAATTTTAGAGAGACTACCTGCTGATATTGGCATCGGGCATGTGAGATATTCTACAACTGGCGAGAGTTATGTGTCCAATGCACAACCGCTCGTGGTGAGATACAAAGGCGGCAGCATAGCGCTTGGCCACAACGGAAACCTCGTCAACGCAGGCGAGATTAGATCAAGACTTGAAGATGAAGGGTCGATTTTTCAAACGAGCATCGACACAGAAGTCATTGCAAACCTCATCGCAAGAAATTACCACATGGGCATGAAGGAAGCGGTTATCGAATCGGTTAGAGAAATCAAAGGGTCATTTGCACTCACCATCATGATCGACCATATGCTCATCGGCGTAAGAGATCCAAATGGCCTGCGCCCACTATCCATCGCTAAAATCGACGGCGGCTATGTCTTGGCATCAGAAACGTGTGCCCACGACGTGGTTGGCGCAACCTTTATCAGAGACGTTTTACCAGGCGAGATTGTCATCATCGATTCAAATGGTATCGAGTCTATTATGTACGACACGACGCAAAGAAAAGCCATCTGTGCCTTTGAATATGTTTATTTTGCAAGACCTGATAGCATCATCGACGGCAGAAATGTGTTTGTCGCAAGAAAAGAATCCGGTAAAATTCTCGCAAGAGAATGTCCAGTAGAGGCAGATATGGTCATCGCCGTGCCAGATTCAGGTGTGGCGGCTGCCATTGGTTACGCGGAAGAATCGGGCATCCCTTACAACATCGGTATGATTAAAAACAAATATATGGGCCGTACGTTTATTCAACCGGATCAAAAATCCAGAGAACTCGCGGTGAGACTTAAACTCAACGTCATGAAACACAACGTAGACGGCAAACGCATCATCCTCATCGACGATTCCATCGTCAGAGGCACCACGAGCAAACGCATCGTCAGTATGCTCAAAGCAGCTGGCGCCAAAGAAGTGCACCTGCGCGTCAGTTCACCGGCGGTACAGTACCCTTGCTACTTTGGCATCGACACGCCAGATAGAAACCATCTTGTCGGCGCAACGCATACAAACGCAGGCATTTGCGAAATGATTGGCGCAGACAGTTTGGCTTATCTCAGCATTGAAGGCCTTACAGAGGCTATCGGTTTCCAAAAATGCGATGGGCTCTGTAAAGCGTGTTTTGACGGTGATTACCCAATGGACGTACCAGAAGAAGCGAATAAATTTAGATTCGCGTAACCATGTGTAACCGATGTATGACTATGTATCAAGTTGATCAAATTTGATTATGATGTTATAAGTTTAAATCTGATAATAAATATTAGGAGATATCATGTCCGATAAAAAATTAACCTATGCTGAAGCAGGGGTAGATGTTAAAGAAGGCGCACGCGCGGTTGAACTGATGAAGAAACACGTGAAAGAAACGTTCAACTCGGACGTCATTGGAGACCTCGGTAGCTTTGGTGGACTGCTTCGCCTTAGCGGTCAATTTGAGAGCCCTGTTCTCGTAGCGGGTACTGACGGCGTTGGCACCAAACTCAAGATCGCTTTTATGATGGACAAACACGATACGGTGGGGCAAGACCTCGTCGCCATGTGCGTCAACGATATCTTATGCCAAGGTGCAAAGCCACTTTTTTTCCTTGATTACTTGGCAACGGGTAAGCTTAAAGCGGAAAATGCAGCACTTCTGGTTAAAGGCATTACGGATGGCTGTAAGCTTTCGAACATGCCACTTCTCGGTGGCGAAACGGCTGAGATGCCGGGATTTTATGCAAACGGCGAATATGACATGGCAGGATTTGCAGTGGGCGTCGTCGATGAACCTAAGATTATCAGCGGCAAAACCATCAAAGTGGGCGACGTGATGATTGGCCTCGCATCAAGCGGCATTCATTCCAACGGCTACTCACTTGTGAGAAAATTACTGTTTGAAAAACTCGAACTGGGCGTGGACTCATTTGTCCCTGAACTGGGTGACACCCTTGGAAATGTACTCCTTACACCAACGCGCATCTATGTAAAAGCCATCACGGCCCTTTTGGAATCGGTGGATGTAAAAGGCATGGTACACATGACCGGTGGTGGTTTCTTTGAAAATATCCCAAGAATTTTAGCGGATGACTTATGTGCCAATATCGAACTCGGCAGCTGGAACGTGCCGGAGATTTTTAGCTACATGATGGAAAAAGGTCAAATTGAGCTTGAAGAAATGTTCGGAACTTTCAACATGGGCGTGGGTTACATCGCAGTGGTTGCACCTGAAGATGTCACGCAAACACTGAGCATCCTCGAAGCACACGGCGAAACGGTAAATGTCATCGGCAAAATCGTATCTGGCGACAAAGGGGTCGTTTTATGCAACGCTTAAGACTAGCAGTCATGGTATCAGGCGGCGGTTCTAACCTACAGGCGATTATCGATGCCATCGGTGGCAAAGGGCTTCCCGTGGAAATCGCGTGCGTGATCTCTAACCGAAAAGACGCGTTTGCTCTAAAACGCGCTGAAAAATTTGACATTGAAGCTTATTATATAGGCAAGGGCTCTCATCCGGATCCATCGGAGCGGGAGCTTGCTCTATTTGAAACACTGGCCGCTGAAAATGTAGACCTGATTGTTTTAGCAGGCTACCTTTCTATACTGCCAAAACGCATCATCGATGCTTACCCAAGGCGCATCATCAACATTCACCCCGCTCTAATTCCGAAATACTGTGGACCCGGCTTCTATGGACACCATGTGCACGAAGCGGTCATCGCTGCAGGGGAGCCTTATAGTGGGGCGACCACGCATTTTGTAGATGAAGGCGTTGACACGGGGGACATCATCTATCAAGCGCTAATTGAAGTTAATAAGGCCGATACGGCTGAATCGCTCAGCCAAAAGGTTCTTCGAATTGAACATGAACTATTGGTACTAACCCTTGAAAGCATCGCGAATGGCCGCGTAATAATTGGAGGCAAAAATGAAGAAACGTGCACTAATCAGTGTATCTGATAAAACGGGTATCGTAGAATTTGCTCAGGCGTTACATGAGATGGGCATTGAGCTCATTTCCACAGGTGGCACAGAAAAATCGATTAAAGAAGCGGGGATACCCGTAAAAAACATCAGTGAAATCACGCATTTTCCAGAATGTCTAGACGGCCGCGTCAAAACGCTGCACCCATCGGTTCATGGCGGTATTTTGGCCATGCGGTCTAACCCAGACCATATGAAGCAGCTTGAAGCGTTATCGATTCAGACCATCGATTTTGTCGTCATCAACCTTTATCCCTTTAAAGAAACGGTGCTCAAACCGGGCGTTCATTTTGAAGAAGCGGTGGAGAACATTGATATCGGCGGGCCTACCATGTTAAGATCTGCGGCAAAAAATCACGCTGATGTGGTGGTGGTCATCGACCCAAGCGATTATTTACGGGTTATTACAGCGCTAAAAGAACACGGCGAAGTGCCTTACGAGACGAAGTATGATCTCGCGCTCAAAGTGTTTCAACATACCGCGCATTATGATGCCATGATTGCGTCCTACCTCGTGAAGCATGGCAACAGAAACCCATACCCTGAGACAATGACGCTAACGTATGAAAAAGTGCAAGACTTGAGATACGGCGAAAACCCACATCAAAGTGCTGCTTTTTATAAAGAAGTGTTTGATACGAAAGGCACGCTATCAGAAGCGGTTCAGCTGCATGGCAAAGAACTTTCCTACAATAATA
>JBBRVO010000034.1:0-21974 GCA_038246775.1 Peptostreptococcales bacterium
CATTTACAATTTTCGCTTGCGAAAATTGCCCGACATAAGCAATAACAGGTTTGCATCGCAAACCTGCCCGACATAAGCAACGAATGTTGCTAGGAGGGTTGCTAGGAGGGTTCTCAGTTGATATAACGAGATGAATATAGATGTAATTGCCCGACATATGGGTTCTCAGTTATATACGAGATTTAGATGAGCAAAAGTGATTAAATAATTAAAATCTAAAATTTAGCAATCAAAAAATAAATGCATTCAGCTCATGCCGGTGTAGCTCAATTGGTAGAGCAACTGACTTGTAATCAGTAGGTCGCGGGTTCGAGTCCCATCACCGGCTCCATTTTTTAAAAGGTGTCTTTACACTGTTTCATATGACTATAAACCGTTTGATATCAAACGGTTTTTTTTTATACAATTTTAGAAATTGAAAATTACTCAACTTTGGCAACCACAAGTTTGCAAGCAAACTTGCCCGACATGAGCAACGAAGTTGGTAGGAGGGTTAGTAGGAGGGTTAGTAGGAGGGTTGGTAGGAGGGTTGGTAGGAGGGTTAGTAGGAGGGTTAGTAGGAGGGTTGGTAGGAAGTTGGTAGGAGGGTACTCTGTTACGTGCAAGAGTTGAAGTTGGGTGAGCAAAATGCTTTGCATTTTGCTCATAATTGGGTAGAATAAGAATGGTATATCGTTTTTTTTATATGAAATGAATCAAAAGACTGAAGTATTAAAAAAATTTACATTCTTGCCTTATTTACGCTATGTTTAATGCGTATTATTATGGTTAAAGGTAATAAATTGGAGGTTTTCAATGTTAAATACGCAAGTAGTTCGAGAGGTATTGGCCGCGGCTATGTCAACGGGTGGGGATTTTGCTGAAATTTTTGTAGAAGACCGCTTTAACAATTCAATGGAAATGATAAAAGGTAAAGTGGAAAAATCGCTTACAGGACGAGATTATGGTATTGGAATCAGAATTTTCCAAGGTTTCAATAGTGTTTATACTTATACGTGTGAAAATGGACATAGTCATTTAATTGAAGTGGCAAAAAAAGCAGCAGCTGCGCTGAATGGGTTGCCAACTAATGCAATGGTAGACTTTGTCTTGGAAGCACCGAGAAACAACCATGCAGTTAAAATAAAACCTCGAACGGTTTCAAAATCAAATAAAGTAGAGTTGATGAGAAGAGGCAATGACGCTGCACAAAGCTTTTCGAAGGACATCAATCAAGTTGTCGTGACCTATCTCGATTATACGCAAAACGTATTGATTGCCAACTCAGAAGGCAAATTTGTTGAGGACGAGAGAACGAGGACGCGATATGTGGTAAATTCAGTGGCTCAAAGAGATGGAAAAATGCAAAATGGTAACATCGGAAAGGGTTCTGGAAAAGGCTTTGAACTCTATGATGACATCGATGTAGAATGGATAGGCAGAGAGTCAGCGCGCATTGCGACAACCATGCTTGATGCAAAAGCGTCGCCAAGTGGCAAATTTCCAGTGGTTCTTGACAATAAATTCGGTGGTGTCATCTTTCATGAAGCGTGTGGTCATGGCCTTGAAGCAACATCAGTTGCTAAAGGGAACAGCGTGTTTGCTGATAAGCTTGGGCAAAAGATAGCTTCTGATATTGTAACCGCTGTAGATGATGGCACGATAGCCAATGAGTGGGGATCTGCAAATTATGACGATGAAGGCACACCGACACGAAGAAATCTATTGATAGATAAGGGTGTTTTGAAAGGGTTTATGATAGATAAACTCAATGCAAGACGCATGAATATGGATATTACAGGTTCTTCAAGACGCCAATCTTATAAATTCGCGCCAACATCTAGAATGACGAATACGTATATTTTAGGTGGTACATCAAAATTTAGCGACATGATCGAATCCATAGAGTATGGTCTTTACGCAAAATACCTTGGGGGCGGTTCGGTTAACCCTGTCACTGGCGAATTCAACTTCGCGACTCAGGAAGCCTATCTCATCGAAAATGGAAAGATAACTTCACCAATAAAAGGTGCAACATTAATAGGAACCGGTCTTGAAATTCTCAATAAGATCGAAATGGTCAGCGATAATTTCGATTCTGGCGAAGGTATGTGTGGCTCTCTAAGTGGATCAATTCCAGCCGGTCTTGGACAACCTGCGTTAAAAGTATCCGAAATCACAGTAGGCGGAAGGGAGGAAGCTTGATGAACGCACATTTGATTGAAAAACTCTTTGAAAAAGGGGAAGTAAAAGGCTTCGAAGCACAAGAAATTTATTATATGCGAAATAAAAACACTGAAATTTCCGTTTATAATGGCGAAATAGACAAATACAATCTCTCAGAAGACGGCGGATTGTCTTATCGAGGGATGTATAAGGGCAAACTTGGCTATGCCTATACGGAGCTGTTAGATGAGCGTTCACTTGATATGCTCGTCGATGAAGCGTATGAAAATGCTGTGGTCCTTGAATTAGAAGACGAAGTATTTCTTCACGACGGACAAGGCGATTATCATAAAATTGATAATTTCAACCCATTACTTAACAAAGTACCTATGGAAGAAAAAATCGCATTTATGTTAAGTCTTGAAGCGGATCTGAAACAGTTTGATCCAAGAGTTAAAAACGTTTCCAACAACAGCTATGACGAAGTGGAATCCTTTAGATGGATAAAAAATACAAAAGGTCTAGATGTCAAAGATACGACAAACTATTGCTTAGCTTACGCAATGCCAGTTGTTGAAGATACAGAGGACACAAGAACCGGTTTGGGTTACGATATATCTAATGATTTTTATAAGCTATCCAAAGAAAATATAATTAAAGAAGCCACTTCAGAAGCACTCACAATGTTAGGGGCTAAATCAACAAAATCAAGAGTATGCCCAGTAATCATCAAAAACGAAACATTTGCTCAGCTATTTAGCGCATATGTGGGTATATTCAATGCAGAACGCGTACAAAAGAAGCTCTCTGCTATGGCAGGTAAAATAGGTGAAAGCATTGCGTCATCAGTACTTACAGTATTCGATGATCCGCATTTGCCACTTGGTTTGGCCTCATCCAACTTTGATGCTGAAGGTGTTGCAACGCAAAAGAAGGCAATTATTGATAAAGGCGTGTTAAAAACGTATTTTCACAATTTGAAAACGTCGAATAAAGATGGCATAGCATCAACTGGCAATGCGAGCAAAGGGTCTTATAAAGGGACCGTTGGCATCGCACCATCCAATTTGATTTTGACACCGGGCGATCTGTCCCTTGAAGAAATGGCAGCGACGATAAAAGATGGTGTTTACGTTGTGAGTTTACAAGGGCTTCACGCAGGCATTGATACCATTTCCGGTGATTTTTCGCTTCAATGTCACGGGTACATGATTGAGTCTGGTAAAATAGGTAGACCTGTAAGTCAAATTACAGTGGCAGGCAATTACTTTGAAATGCTCAAAGACATCGAGATGTTTTCAAATGATTTCAGATTTTCAATCTTGTCATCAGATTATACGGGTTCAGCATCTGTAAAAATCAAAGCACTGACTATTTCGGGTGACTAATTACTTTTTTATACTATTGTCGTTCACAAATATATGGTATGATGATTTTTATTATGGCGTTAGGTGAGGTATAAAGTGATTGAAACGATGCTAAATACCATAAAAGAAAATGGTTTAATCGCCTATGGTGACCGTATTATTATCGGACTTTCGGGGGGGCCTGATTCATTGGCTATGACACACGCCCTTTTAACGATAAGAGAGTCTTTTGGTTTATCCCTCTATGCGGTACACGTGAACCACTTGTTTCGCGGGGAACACGCTGATGCGGATGAAGCATTTGTCCTATCATTTTGTAATACCCAAAATCTGCCTTGTTTTTCTTTCAGAGTGGATGTTCAGGCAAAGGCCAGAGCATTGGGTATTTCTTTTGAAGAGGCAGGTCGAAGCGTCAGATATGAAAAATTTGAACACATTATGGAACAGGTGGCGGCAAACAAGATTGCTGTTGCACAAAATAAAAACGATGTATTAGAAACATTTTTCATCAATTTATTCAGAGGATCGGGTGTAGATGGATTAGCATCTATTGAGTACATGCGTGACGGTTTATATATCAGACCAATCTTAGATGTCAATCGCAAGGACATAGAGCTATATTGCAATCAAAATAATCTGAGCCCAAGACATGATCACACCAATGATGAAAACGACTACGTGCGCAATAAGATTAGAAATGAATTTTTACCTTATGTGAGAGAAACTTTCAACCCAGCGATTGATGAAACAATTGGCAAGACGATTCACATTATGAAGTCGGAAAAGGACTTTTGGCGCGTACATCGTCAAAGACTTTTCGATACAAACTGCAAATGGGTTGATGGCGACATTCATATTGATCAAAAAATATTTGATAGGCTCCTTGAATCTGAAAAGTATCAATTGATTAGGCATTGCATTGTGCAATTAAAGGGAAACCTTACTGACGTATCTTTCGATACAATTTTTAGAATTACAAAGCTACAAAGAACGGGTGCCTTATGTAAAATAGATGAGGAATACTCTGTAATCAAACAATATGATGTTCTAGTACTTTATAAGCCTACTAGAAAGAAACCTGTGGAGGCCTGTGCGTTGTATACAAAACGCATCGCGAGGCAGGAGATAGTTAAGTACAAATTAGATAACACATGTGTTGCTATCGATTTTGATAAGGTTGTGGGCGATTTATGTGTCAGAATTCGAAAAGATGGTGATTACTTTGTGCCACTTGGCATGAAAGGGCATAAAAAAATAAAAGATTATTTTATTGATGAAAAAGTACCGAAAAATGATCGCGATAGAATTCATCTAGTGTGTGATGATGAAAAAATTATCTGGATTCAAAATATGAGGCTCGATAATCGGTGTAAAATCACCGAAACAACGAAGAACATCATAATTTTGAGCTTTCAAGAACTTGTTGAACGCGATGAATTGTGCTAAAATAATACGATGGTTACTCGACGAAGGAGGATGCTATGAAGAAAGGTTTGAAAGGCGCCTCGATTTATATAATAATATTTATCGGAATTTTGATTTTCGTGACTGTGAATGGGGTTAATACTCAGAAGGTTACAGAATTATCTTATGATGAATTTGTTGTGAAATTGGGAAGCGATCAAATTACAGATGTCCAAATAAACGGAAATGAAGTAAAAGGTACTTTGGTTGATGGTACATTGTTTACCAGTTATGTGCCAAGCATGCTTGCACTTAAGACGGGTGAGATGATCATAGAATACAAAGCATCTGGAAGTGCATTTTCAGTTACAGGGATTCAACCTGCTAACACACCGTTTTTACTTGAAATTTTACCGACAGTTATCATGATTCTACTCCTTGTCGTATTTTGGTTTGTATTCATGCAAAATTCACAAGGCGGCGGAAACAAAGTGATGTCTTTTGGTAAAAGCAGGGCAAAAATTGTAAAGGATTCAGCTAGAAAGCTTACTTTTGCAGATGTTGCTGGATTAAAAGAAGAAAAAGAAGAGATGCAAGAAATCGTTGATTTCTTGAAATCTCCAAGAAAATACCTTGCACTTGGCGCGCGAATTCCTAAAGGAATCCTCATGGTAGGCCCTCCAGGAACTGGTAAGACGTACTTGTCTAGAGCGTGTGCCGGGGAAGCTGGGGTACCATTTTACACAATTTCGGGCTCTGACTTTGTTGAGATGTTCGTAGGTGTCGGTGCGTCCCGCGTAAGAGATTTGTTTGAAGAAGCTAAGAAAAATGCGCCTTGTATCGTCTTTATCGATGAGATAGATGCAGTTGGTAGACGACGTGGTGCAGGACTTGGTGGCGGGCATGATGAACGTGAGCAAACACTCAATCAATTACTGGTTGAAATGGATGGCTTTGGCGACAATCAAGGCGTTATCGTTATCGCGGCAACTAATAGACCTGACATCCTTGACCCAGCACTTTTAAGACCGGGCAGGTTTGATAGACAAGTCATGATTGGCGTACCTGATGTAAGAGAACGCGAACAGATTATTAAGATCCATTCAAAAAACAAACCAACCGCTTCTGATGTTAATTATGCGAAACTTGCTCAAAGCACACCTGGTTTTACACCTGCGGATCTTGAAAATGTCATGAACGAAGCGGCGCTATTGTCTGCTAGAAAAGATGATAAAGTCATTCGCATGGAATCCATTAAAGAAGCGATTATAAAAGTTATTGCTGGTGTTGAAAAGAAAAGTCGTATTGTTAGTGAAAAAGAACGAAAATTGACAGCTTATCATGAAGCGGGCCATGCAGTACTTGCTAATGTTGTACCTGATTCGGATCCAGTTCATCAAGTAACCATTATTCCAAGAGGCCGTGCAGGTGGTTTTACAATGCAACTTCCTGAAGAAGACCGTAGCTATGCAACTAAAAAAGGCATGGAACGCGAATTGATTATTCTTCTGGGTGGCCGTGTTGCTGAGAGTCTAGTCCTTGGAGATATCAGCACTGGTGCACAAAACGATCTTAGCCGCGTCACTAAAATTGCGAAGGCAATGGTTATGAAATATGCGATGAGTGACAATCTCGGTTCTATGAGCTACGATACAGAAGACGAAGTATTCCTAGGCAGAGACTTTTCAACTATGAAGAATTACTCAGAGCATGTTGCAGCAGAACTAGACCGAGAGGTCAGAAATATTGTCGATTCAGCTTATGACAAGGCAAAAACCTTGCTCGAAGCGCACCTTGACAAGTTACACGTCATCGCGGAAGCACTTCTCAGATTTGAGACGATCAGCGGCGAAGAATTCCAAATCGCCTTTGAAAAAGGTCTTGATGCGTTGACCGAACAAGTTGACTCATCGCGTGAAATCGTTGAAGAAGAGCGACGTGCGTCGCGTGCTCAAGATGAAATCGATCGATTGGCTTATGACAAAGCGAATGAAAAGAAAGAGGATGCTCACCATGTCTCACACTCTGAAAATCCGTTCAGCGAAGGCGCCAATTAATTAAAAATATCAAAAGTTAAATAGATGGGAGAGTCCCATCTATTTTTTTTTGAAAAAAACTTCCATTTATGAGAATAAAAATGGTATTATAGTATAAAATCGTGCACTTAAATCTACACAAGATCAGGAGGTTATCATGCAAAAACCAAATATCGGCGATACTTTCACTTCGGAATTGATCGTTGAAGAAAAACATACAGCTGCAGCTTTTGGAAGCGGCAACCTTTTAGTCTTTTCAACACCTATGATGATAGGTCTCATGGAGAATGCAGCGCTCAATTGCGCTCAGAGCAGTTTAGAAAATGGGTACAGCACCGTGGGGACATCGCTAGATATAAAACACCTCGCAGCCACACCGATAGGGCAAAAAATAACGGCTACAGCAGAACTCATAGAAGTCTCAGAGAAAAAGCTGACGTTTAAAGTCGAGGCTTTCGATGAAGTAGAAAAGATTGGTGAAGGGATGCACGGTCGTTACATCATTGATTCCAAAAAGTTTTTAGATCGCGTAAAGCAAAAAAGTAATAAATAAAACGTGAATGTTTATAGGTGAACGCATGAGAGTTATAGAAGTTAAAGCGGTTACACGTGCAGTAAAGGACGCATGCATTGAGATGAATTTTTTGATTGATCCAGATATATTAAGTCGCCTTGAAGGCGCTTTACAAAGTGAAGCCTCCGACATCGGGCAGAGTATCCTACTGGACTTGATTGAAAATTCAAAAGTAGCAAGTACGTATAAAGCGCCAATTTGTCAGGATACCGGCATGATTGTCGCCTTTATAAAAATTGGACAAGACATCCGAATCGAAGGTGGGTTGCTGTCTGAAGCCGTTCAAGAGGGAATCCGTCAAGGCTATGAGGAAGGTTATTTGAGGAAATCTATTGTTTCCGATCCGATCCTTAGAAAAAACACGAACGACAATACACCAGGCATTATTTATTATGATTTGGTTGAGGACGATATATTCGAGATAGAGCTTGCAGCAAAAGGGTTTGGAAGCGAGAATATGTCGAGAAGTGCGATGCTAAAACCGTCTGACGGTGTTGAAGGCATCGTCAATTTTGTTCTAGAAACGGTTGAAAAAGCTGGATCGAACCCTTGTCCGCCAATTGTAGTCGGCATAGGCGTTGGCGGAACGTTGGATAAAGCGGCTCAATTAGCAAAGCACGCGCTTCTTAGACCGCTTAATGAACCGGGCAATTTGGAGCATGTTGCAAAACTTGAAAAGAGACTACTATTTGAAATCAATAACTTAGGCATTGGGCCACAAGGTCTTGGTGGTACGACGACAGCTTTGGCTGTTCATATAGAAATGTTTCCGACTCATATTGCAGGTCTACCCGTTGTCGTCAATATTAATTGCCATGCATCGCGTCATAAAAAAGTTGTTTTATAGAAGGATAAAATGGATAAAATAAAGATAAACACACCTTTGACGTATGACGTCATAAAAAGCTTGAATTCAGGTGATCAAGTATTGCTCTCAGGGAAAATCTTCACGGCGAGAGATGCCGCCCATCAGAAGCTTGTGGAGATGATAGAACGTTCAGAAACACTACCAATCGATTTTGAGGGTCAAGTCATCTATTATGCAGGGCCATCACCAGCCAAACCAGGAGAAGTTATCGGCGCATGTGGGCCAACGACGAGTTATAGAATGGATGATCTAACAGAACCGCTATTAAAGAAAGGGCTCAAAGGTATGATTGGCAAGGGGGACCGAAATGTACATGTCGTGTCTTGTATTCAAGAGTATGGCGCTGTCTATTTTGCAGCAATTGGTGGCGCAGGTGCTTTGATTTCGGGTTGTATAAAAAGCAACACCGTAATCGCTTTTGATGAATTAGGCGCTGAAGCGCTAAGATGTCTTGAGGTTGTAGATATGCCAGTAATCGTTGCCATTGACTCATTGGGAAACAACCTCTATCAAACACAGCCGCAAAAGTACAAAAATAGAGCTGACAAAGAGC
The DNA here is from genome assembly GCA_038246775.1 of Peptostreptococcales bacterium. GTDB lineage: Bacteria > Bacillota > Clostridia > Peptostreptococcales > Acidaminobacteraceae > Fusibacter_C. Next base: position 8,948 of record JBBRVO010000034.1, read on the forward strand.
ACTTATAAAAAGAAACTGGTAAAGGGGGAATTGCCTATGATTCAGAAATATTATAATTTAAATGCTTACAATATGATTGAAAACACACTTAAGGTAGATTTGAAGCCGATTTATGATCGGTTTGAATGCCATTTAAAGCCTGGTTCGAAAATTCTTGATGTTGGTTTTGGATCGGGTAGAGACAGTTTGCATTTTGATGCAAAAGGTTTTGAAGTCGTATCCATCGATTTTGCACAAGAAGTTTATAACCGTGGGAGAATTCTTCTCAACACAGAGGTATTGCTCGTAAATGTGAAGGACATCAGATACAAAAATGAATTTAACGGTATATGGGCAAGTGCTGTTTTTTTTCATTTTACTGAAACAGAACTTAAAGATGTGCTTTTAAAATGTGCAGAAGCCCTGAAAGACAAAGGGGTTATCTATATTTCATTTAAATATGGAACGGAAGAAATAAATCGACATGGCCGCTATTTTAATGATTTTGATGAATCAAAATTTCAGCAATTGATGAACGAAGTGCCTCAGTTTGAACTGAGTGAAATTTGGAAAACAAATGATGCAAGAGTAAACCACCATTCGCAGTATTGGCTCAACGTTATTCTCACTAAAAAATAAAGATAGTGTCCTCTTTTGTGATCAATTTACAAGGAGGACATTTTTGTTTGTCAAAACATAAAAAACGCGTCAAATTTAGGTATGCAAGTTTTCTTGCAAACTCATTTTGTAATTATTTTGTTGATTTCTTTATAAAAACGTAATCAAAGTATACAATTATACTTTGTTAAAAACAATGTAATTTGATTGGATTTGTGATATTCTTAATAAGGAAAAACCGGATGCGGTCAAAAAAAGGTGAAGGAGGATTTATGATGTTTGATAAGAATCAGATTTCAATTCTTAAAGAAGCTGTAGATAAAGAAAATGCGAAAACGCAAGAAAAATTGCAAAAAAGACCTGAAAGAAAGAATATCTTTACCACAGGTTCAGGTGCACCAGTCAATAGGTATTATACACCAGTTGATATAGCTGACTTGGACTACATGGACGATTTAGGATTGCCAGGAGAATTTCCTTATACACGAGGTGTTCAACCGAATATGTATCGTGGTCAATTCTGGACGATGAGGATGTATGCAGGTTTCGCTACAGCGGAGGAATCAAACAAACGTTATAAATTTTTAGTAGAACAAGGTTCAAGCGGCTTATCCGTTGCATTTGACCTGCCAACGCAGATTGGTTATGATTCTGATCATGCACTTTCAGAAGGTGAAGTCGGCAAAGTTGGCGTCGCAATAGACTCTCTTGCCGATATGGAATTACTGTTTGAGGGCATACCGCTCGATAAAGTCAGTACTTCTATGACAATTAATGCACCTGCATCCGTATTGCTTGCTATGTATATAGCAGTAGCTGAAAAACAAGGTGTCTCATCTGAGAAACTTAGAGGCACGATTCAAAACGACATTTTAAAAGAATACATTGCAAGAGGGACTTACATTTTCCCAACTGAGCCTTCAATGCGTTTGATAACTGATATATTTGCATTTTGTTCTAAAGAAGTACCACAATGGAATACGATTTCAATTTCTGGATATCATATTAGAGAGGCGGGCTCAACAGCCGCTCAAGAAGTCGGCTTCACACTTGCAGACGGTATTGCTTACGTGGATGCTGCCATTAAAGCCGGCCTAGATGTAGATTCATTTGCGCCAAGATTGTCTTTCTTTTTCAACGCACACAACGATTTGCTGGAAGAAGTTTCTAAATACCGCGCGGCACGTCGTCTATGGGCAAGAATCATGAAAGAAAGATTTGGCGCGAAAGATACGAAGTCTATGCAACTCAAGTTTCATACTCAAACAGGCGGTTCTACACTTACTGCGCAACAACCTGAAAACAATATCGTTAGAGTTGCGATTCAAACCCTTGCAGCAGTTCTAGGCGGCACACAGAGTTTGCATACAAACTCTAAAGATGAGGCTTTGGCGCTTCCAACTGAAGATTCTGTGAGAGTAGCACTTCGTACACAACAAATCGTCGCACATGAGAGCGGCGTTACTGAAGTTGTCGATCCTCTTGCTGGCTCATACTACATTGAGGCTAAAACTAAAGAAATTGAAGATGCTGCTATGGCCTACATCAAAAAAATTGATGAAATTGGCGGTGCAGCGAAAGCCATTGATGCCGGCTATATACAATCTGAAATTATGGATGCATCATACGACTATCAGAAAAAAGTCGAAGCGGGAGAAATCATCGTTGTCGGCATGAACAAATACCAAATTGAAGAAGCATCTCCAAAAGGCCTCCTTCGTGTGGATCCATCAGTTGGTGAAATGCAAAAAGCAAGACTCGCAAAACTAAGAGCTTCAAGAGACAATGTGAAAGTCAATGAAACGTTAGTTGCACTGAAAGTGGCATGTGAAGGCACTGAGAACGTTATGCCATTTATTCTAGAATCGGTAAAAACGTATGCGACACTAGGAGAAATATGCGATGTCATGAGAGAAGTGTTTGGCGAGTACCAACAATCAATCAACTTATAGACCGAGGAGGATCAAGATGGATAGACCAATTAGAGTATTAGTTGCAAAGCCAGGCTTAGATGGCCACGATCGAGGTGCGAAGGTTATAGCAAGAGCGCTTAGAGATGCTGGTATGGAAGTCATTTATACTGGTTTGAGACAGACAGCAGAACAGATTGTCAATGCCGCAATTCAAGAAGATGTTGATTGTGTGGCTATGAGTATTTTATCGGGTGCGCATAATACGTTGTTACCTAAAGTAGTGGAATTGTTAAATGCAGAAAATGCAAGTGACATTTTAGTATTAGGCGGTGGCGTCATCCCTTATGAAGATATCCCATTCTTAAAAGAAAAAGGTATCAAGGAGATCTTCACGCCGGGTTCAACAACACAGACGATTATTGATTATATTAGAGAGAACGTCAATAGATAGTTAATTTCTAACATAGGATACGGCTTCTTAAGAAAGCGATTTAATCGACAAAAGAGGATTAAATGGATATTGAAAAAAATATTTTAAATCAAGACAAACGTGCTGCGGCAAGATTGATTTCCATGGTAGAAAATAAAGATCCTGAAGGCTTAAAAATCCTTCGGAATCTTTATTCACATAGCGGCAACGCTTATGTTATTGGAATAACTGGCCCACCAGGTGCTGGTAAGAGCACACTGACTGACAAACTCGTAAAGCTGCTTAGAAAACAAGATAAAAAGGTAGCTATCATAGCAGTAGATCCTACGTCTCCTTTTACTGGCGGTGCAATACTCGGCGATAGAGTGAGGATGAACGACCTCAGTATGGACAAGGGTGTTTTTATTCGAAGCATGGGTGCCAGAGGGCATTTGGGCGGTATTTCTGAAGCGACTTCTGCCGCTGTAAAAATTATGGACATCTTTGGCTCGGATTATATCATCGTTGAAACGGTAGGTGTTGGTCAGTCAGAAATAGATATTGTCAGAAATTGCGATACAACACTGATGGTTATGGTGCCTGGTCTAGGGGATGACATTCAAGCGATCAAAGCGGGCATCATGGAGATTGGGGATGTATTCGCAGTCAACAAGGCAGACCGTGACGGTGCCAGTCGAACCGCTAGAGAAATTGACATGATGCTGGACTTCAATAAACATCTCGAGTGGCGACCACCTGTAAAACTTGTCATCGCTTCAGAAAACCAAGGTATTTCAGAGTTATTGGATAGCCTAATGGCACATAAGGCCTATTTGATTGATTCAGGTAAGCTTAAGCAAAAGCGCATCTCAAATGCGAAAAGCGAAGTAGTTGAGATGATCAAGGAACGCATTGAACGATCAATACTCGATAATTCACATAATGAAGAAAAACTTTTAGACTTTTCAAAACGCATTGTCGAACGTTCAATCGATCCATTTACTGTCGTGAACTTGCTTTTTGAATCCTATAAATCGACAGTTGTAATAAAATAGAATTTAAGTTAACTGAATTAACAAACTGCTTTATTTATGAAAGCGCGCACCTTTTTATAGTTTATTTGTAATGTTTACACGATTTGTTGATACTGATAGAATTTATGTAGAATTGGAGAAGGATTATGAAAGCTTTGAAAATTGACCATATTGGCATTGCCGTAAAAAATCTAGATGAAACGTTGCGTTTTTATACGGATGTACTGGGCTTAGAATTGCATGGTACTGAAGTTGTTGAAGATCAAAAAGTGCGCGTCGCATTTTTGCCCGTCGGAGATACTGAAATTGAGCTTTTAGAATCTACTTCGGAAGATGGACCGATTGCCAAATTTATCGAAAAAAACGGCGAAGGGGTTCAACACATTGCCTTTAAAGTCGATAATATCCAAGAAGCTATTGATTATATGCTCTCTAAGGGTATGAAAATGATTGACGAAAAACCAAGATATGGCGCAGGTGGCGCTAAAATTGCATTTGTTCATCCAAAGAGTTCAAACCGCGTTTTGGTGGAACTCAGTGAAAGATAAGAATAGGGATTTGGAGGTTTTGAAATGTCTGTAAACAAGCTAGAAGACTTAAGACAGAAAAAAGCAAAAATCCTCGCTGGCGGTGGTAAAAGCCGTATCGAGAAGCAACATAGCAGTGGTAAGCTAACAGCAAGAGAGCGCTTAGATTTACTCTTTGACGAGAATAGTTTTGTTGAGATGGATGCCTTTGTTAAACACAGATGTACGAATTTTGGTATGGAATCTGTTGATGCACCAGCAGAAGGTGTCATAATTGGCTATGGTAAAGTCGATGGTCGATTGGTTTATGCTTATTCTCAAGATTTCACAGTAGTTGGGGGCTCTTTAGGCGAAATGCATGCGGCAAAGATTTGCAAAGCGATGGACAATGCCTTAAAAATGGGCGTGCCAATTGTAGGCATCAACGATTCTGGTGGTGCAAGAATTCAGGAAGCCGTAGATGCGCTTTCTGGTTATGGCAAAATATTTTTCAGAAACACATTGGCATCAGGTGTCATTCCACAAATCACAGCAATTATGGGACCCTGTGCAGGCGGCGCTGTTTATTCACCAGCATTGACAGATTTCGTCTTCATGGTAGATAAAACCTCACAAATGTTTATTACAGGACCGCAAGTTATCAAAACTGTAACGGGTGAAGAAGTGACTGCGGAAGCACTTGGCGGCGCAATGACGCACAACGCTGTGAGTGGTGTCGCTCAGTTTATAGCAAGCAATGATGAAGCGTGTATCGAAGAAATTAGAAGATTACTTGGTTTCTTGCCATCAAACAACCTTGAGACAGCGCCAGAATACCTCTGTGACTCTGACCTAAATGCGCTCAATGATGCACTCGATTCAATTATTCCAGAAAATCCAAACAAACCATATGATATGTTTGACATTATCAAATTGATTGTGGACGATGGCGATTATTTAGAGTATCAACCTTACTTTGCTAAAAACATCATTACATGCCTTGCAAGATTAAACGGTAAGACGATCGGCATCATCGCCAACCAACCGAAAGTTCAAGCGGGTTGCCTTGACGTCAATTCATCGGACAAAGCTGCAAGATTTATAAGGACTTGTGATGCGTTCAACATTCCACTTCTCAACATCGTAGATGTTCCTGGATTCCTTCCAGGTACACAACAAGAATACGGCGGCATCATCAGACACGGCGCAAAAATGCTATATGCCTATAGTGAAGCGACTGTTCCTAAATTATCGTTAATCGTAAGAAAAGCTTACGGTGGTGCTTATTTAGCAATGTGTTCAAAAGACTTAGGGGCAGATGTGGTTTTGGCGTGGCCTTCAGCTGAGATTGCCGTTATGGGACCTCAAGGAGCAGCGAATATTATTTTCAGAGCTGAAATTCAAAACTCTGAAAACCCAATTGAAACCCGCGCAAAAGTAATTCAAGATTATACAGATGAATTCGCGACGCCATACAAAGCAGCTGAAAGAGGATTCGTCGATGATGTCATTGAACCTTCAACAACACGCCCTAGATTAATAGACGCTTTTGATATGCTTTCATCAAAACGTGAGATTAGACCTGCGAAAAAACACGGAAATATCCCACTATAGAAATGAGGTGAAACAATGCACGTATTGGATAATTTCAAACATGCCGATACATTTGTTCAAATGAGTAAGAGTGACAAATTGATTGCAACGGGATACGTTATCATACTGGGTATGGGCATTACGTTTATTGCACTGGTTTTGATATGGTGGATTACCGTCTTAATGTCAAAAACAATTCATAAATTTGAAGCAAAAGCGAATTTGACAGAAGTCAAAACTTTATCTCCCCAGAAATCAGCACCGCTTGCGACGCCTGTTATTGAGGCATTGACAGTTGAGGATGACTATGAACTGGTTGCAGTTATTACTGCTGCGATTGCATCATCGTTAAGCACTTCGGTTCAAAGCATTAGAGTCACAAATATTAGACGCATTACAGATGCCACACCAACGTGGGGAAAAAGTGGCAGAAATGATGTAATGAACGCTAGATTTTAATTAAATTAAGAGTTTTGATGGAGGATAACATGAAAAAGTTTAACATCACTGTGAATGGTAAATCATACGAGGTAGACGTTGAAGAAATCGGTGGAAGTAGTGCGCCGGCTCCTGCTAGACGTCACGAATCTTCACCCGTCGCAACACCTTCTGTTGCACAGGCAGTGCCACAGGCCGCACCAAAAGCGGCACCTGCTCCTGCTCAAGCTGTCGTAAGCGGTGGAGAGACAATCAATTCACCAATGCCTGGAACTATTCTAGATATTAAAGTTAATGTTGGGGATGCCGTTTCAAATGGTACAGTACTCGTAATTCTCGAAGCTATGAAAATGGAAAATGAGATCATGGCGCCTTCATCAGGTAAAGTGCTTTCTATTAATGTTACAAAAGGTGCATCAGTAAATTCAGGGGACGTTTTAGTTGTAATCGGATAATTTGATTATTTACTAATCATGAAAGGAGATGCACGATGCTTCAAACGATTAATGATTTTTATTTATCTACAGGATTCGCTTCGATCACCTACCAACAAGTCATAATGATTCTAGTTTCATTTTTATTGATTTTTCTTGCAATCAAAAAAGGCTTTGAACCGTTATTATTAATACCAATAGCTTTTGGTATGTTTTTGACAAATTTACCGATGGCTGGACTTATGGCTCATCCTGAGTATGCAGCAGATGGTACTCTCAAAAATGTGGGTGGTTTACTTCACTATATTTATCAAGGCAATAAGCTTGGTATATTTCCACCACTTATTTTTCTTGGCGTTGGTGCGATGACAGACTTTGGTCCACTTATTGCCAATCCAAAATCATTATTACTAGGTGCAGCTGCACAGTTTGGTATTTTTATCACGTTTTTCGGTGCAATTGCTTCTGGCTTATTTACGCCAGCTGAAGCAGCATCTATTGGTATCATTGGTGGCGCAGATGGTCCAACAGCGATATTTTTAGCATCACGTCTCGCGCCACATTTACTCGGTTCCATAGCTGTAGCTGCTTATTCGTATATGGCCCTCGTACCGGTTATTCAACCGCCGATTATGAAGCTGTTAACAACTAAAGCGGAACGTCAAATTAAAATGAAACAGTTAAGACCTGTTTCTAAAATTGAAAAAATTGTATTTCCAATTTTCGCAACTTTGATTGTTTCAATGATCGTACCACCAGCAGCCGCTTTAGTGGGCATGTTGATGCTGGGTAACTTATTCAGAGAGTCAGGTGCAGTTGCCAGATTGACGGATACCGCACAAAATGCCCTAATGAACATTATCACGATATTTCTTGGCGTAACGGTAGGTGCAACCGCTTCTGCTGAAGCATTTCTAAATGTAAAGACATTAGCAATACTGGGTCTTGGTATTGTTGCGTTTGCATTTGGAACAGCTGCAGGCATTCTACTTGCAAAACTTATGAACAAGTTTACAAAAGATCCTATCAATCCACTGATTGGATCGGCTGGTGTTTCGGCAGTACCAATGGCGGCTAGAGTTTCTCAAGTTGTTGGACAGAAGGAAAACCCAAGTAACTTCTTGTTAATGCATGCTATGGGTCCAAATGTAGCAGGGGTTATCGGATCGGCAGTAGCTGCCGGCGTCCTCCTCTCTCTATTTGGTGGCTTCTAGTAAGTTAGGTGAAACGTCTTAAAAAAATAAAAACGCCTTTATGGCGTTTTTTTAATGCAACCAAATAATAATAATCAAACATTCAGAGAAACGAGACTTTATTTTATACATTATATTATGTTATGCTATAGGTTGAACAAAATGTTTACAATACTCAAAGTTGGAGTCTATGATGAAAAACAAGATACTGAATGTCCTAAGGAAAGACCGTAGTGCGTATATATCCGGGGAAAGCTTAAGCGAAGTATTAGGTGTCTCAAGAACCGCTATTTGGAAACACATCAAAGCACTTCGCTCAGAAGGTTATCAAATTGATTCCGTCACCAATAAAGGGTATCGTTTGATTTCACAAAGTGAATGGATCAGTAAACTATCTTTAAATGAAATCATACAAGATTACAGTTTCCTTGATTTTTCAGCATACTTTGATACGATTGATTCGACCAATCACGAAGCCAAACGGCGTGCACTTGAATCAGAATATTCACAGGGACTTATTATTGCTGCTGAGCAAATCAATGGTAAGGGAAGACTTGGTAGACAATGGGTATCTGATAATCATGAGGGACTCTGGATGAGCTTGTTAATTCGACCTGATGTGCCACCAGAATCTGCAGCATGCATAACACTCGTTGCAGCATCATCTATTTGCGCCGCAATTGAAAAAACCAGTGGTTTAAAAATCGGCATTAAATGGCCAAATGACCTAGTTGTTAATGGAAAAAAAGTATGTGGCATCCTAACGGAAATGAATGCAGAGCTCAATCATCTTCATTATATAATTTTAGGTATTGGCATCAATATAGGTCAACTGGATTTTGACGAAGACCTTAAGCATAAAGCAACGTCGCTTAAGCTCGAAGGGGTTTCTGTTAATCCTAAAGATTTATTAATTGCATTTCTCGATGCGTTTTCAAATGACTATCAAAGTTTCCTGAAAATGGATATGGCACCCATTATTGACTATCACAAAAGCCATTCCGTGACTTTGAATAAAGAAATAATTATCGCATCATCAACGGGAACTAAGATTGCACAGGCGGTAGATCTAGCTGAAGACGGCAGTCTAATCATAAAGAATCAAAATGGACAGTTTGAGAACGTATTATCTGGAGAAGTTTCTGTGAGGGGCATCAACGGCTACGTTTAAAACCAATTAATAGGAGGCAAAATGTTATTAACCTTTGATGTGGGAAACTCTAATATCGTGATGGGCGTCTATAGAGAAGACACTTTAATCACAAACTGGAGAATGGCAACAGACTATTCAAAATCAGCCGATGAAATCGGTATATTTATCCATCAATTGTTTGCACATGAAAAGCTAGACGTGGACGAAGTTAAAGACATCATCATATCGTCGGTTGTACCACATGTCATGTATTCTCTACAACATATGACACAAAAGTATTTCAATCGTGAAGCAATCATTATCGGCCCGGGGATTAAAACTGGGATGAACATTAAATATGATAATCCAAGACAAGTTGGTGCGGACAGAATTGTCAATGCAGTAGCGGGACTCAAAAAGTATGGTGGCCCACTTATTATTGTGGATTTTGGAACGGCTACAACTTTCTGTGCGATTACTGAAAAGAGTGAATATCTTGGAGGTGCAATACTCCCAGGTATCAAAATTTCTGCAGATGCGCTCTATGAACGTGCAGCAAAACTCACGCGCGTTGAACTCATAAAACCTGACCACGTCATCTGTAAGAACACATCGCAGAGTATACAAGCGGGTATAATTTACGGTTATGTTGGTAGCGTAGACTATATAGTAGGCAAGATGAAGGAGGAGCTTGGAACGGGTGACGTCAAGGTCATCGCGACAGGTGGTCTCTCAACTTTGATAGCGTCTGAATCCGCACAGATAGAAGTTGTTGATAAATTTTTGACACTTGATGGCTTAAACTTGATCTATCACATGAACAAACCGAAGAAAATAGCTACGGTTCTTGAATTATGAAGATAGGCAATATTGAAATAAATAGTGATGTAATTCTCGCGCCAATGGCAGGTGTTACCGATCAACCTTTTCGACAGATTTGCAGAAAATTTCACTATGGACTTATTGTCAGTGAAATGGTCAGTGTGAGTGCCATGTACTATTATGACAAAAAAACTGCACAACTCATGCATATGCAGCCAAATGAAAAACCCATGGCGCTTCAAATTTTTACGGCGGACCCATTGAGACTTGATGCGGTTATGGAGAGGCTCAACGCCCACAACAATGAGATCCTTGATTTTAATATGGGTTGCCCAGCACCTAAAATCGTCAACAATGGCGAAGGCTCTGCACTCATGAAAATGCCATCGTTGGCTGAACAGTTGCTAAAGTTGGCTGTAAAAAAATCGACGAAACCAGTAACGGTTAAATTCAGAAAAGGTTGGGATGATCAATCTGTGAATGCCGTAGAGTTTGCAAAAATGGCTGAGGCTTCAGGCGTAAGTGCCATTGCCATCCATGGAAGAACAAGAGAACAACAGTATTCAGGCAAAGCAGATTGGAAGATTATCGCCGATGTGAAAGCAGCTGTCAAAATTCCCGTAATAGGAAATGGCGACGTTTTTTCTGTAGAAGACGCTGCCAGAATGAAAGAAATGACAAATTGTGATGGCATCATGATTGGTAGAGGGATCCAAGGCAATCCATGGCTGTTAAAACAGGTCGATAGGTATTTGAAAAACGGGATTATTATCGACGACCCTAATTATTCAGAACGATTAGCGGTATCATTAGAACATTTTGAAAATTTGGTGGCTTTCAAAGGCCTTCACATAGCAATTTTGGAAATGAGAAAACACGCGGCATGGTATTTCAAAGGTATTCCCAAATCGTCCGTTCATAAAAATGATATTAATAAGGCAACAACGGTAGAACAGGTAAAAGCAATATTACACAGAGCATTTGAATAATTGACATTGCAATGGGTAGAGGCTATAATAGACTAAAAATAATCTTTTAAAAAACTTCATATGGAGGAGAAACAATGGAAAATTTGAATGAATTACTACAGATTAGACACGATAAATTAGCACACTTACGTGAAATCGGTCAAGATCCTTTCAAGATAGAAAAATATGATAGAACGAATTTCTCAAAGGACATCAATGAAGACTTTGAAGCGTATGATGGTAAAACCGTTCGTGTTGCTGGGCGTATCATGGCAAAGAGAGATATGGGAAAAGCGTCGTTTATTGACGTTCAAGACAGTGAAGGCCGTATTCAAGTCTACGTTAGAAAAGACGCTATTGGTGAAGACACATATGAAATTTTTAAAACGTACGATATTGGTGATATAGTTGGTATTTCAGGCGTTGTGTTTAAAACTCAAAAGGATGAAATTTCCATCAAATCAGATGGCGTAATCCTTTTGTCTAAATCACTTCAAATACTGCCAGAAAAATGGCATGGTCTTAAAGATCAAGAAATTCGATACCGACAACGTTATGTCGATCTCATCGTAAACCCTGAAGTCAAAGAAAAGTTCTTGATGCGGTCAAAAATAATAAAAACAATGAAAGATTTTTTTGATGCAGAAGGTTTCTTGGAAGTGGACACGCCGATTTTAAGTACAATAGCAGGTGGTGCTTCTGCAAAACCGTTCATGACACATCACAATACGTTGGATATCGATATGTATATGCGTATCGCAAATGAATTATACCTCAAGCGATTAATTGTTGGTGGGTTTGATAAAGTATACGAAATGGGTAAAATGTTTAGAAATGAAGGGATGTCTATGAGACATAATCCTGAATATACTGCCGTTGAACTCTATGCTGCCTATGAAGATTATGAATACATGCTTAGACTCACGGAAAATGTTATCGCTGAATGTTGCATGAAAGTTCACGGTAAAACAAAAATCGAATTTCAAGGAAAAGAATTCGATTTCACACCGCCTTGGATTCGCGTTTCTATGCACGATTTAGTCGAGAAAAAGACTGGCGTAAATTTTTATGCAATCGAAACGGATGAAGAAGCTAGAAAAATCGCCAAAGAACAACTCCATTTAGAAGTGGAAAAACATTATACAAGAGGACATCTTGTTAATTTGGCCTTTGAAGAGTTTTGTGAATCTGACCTCATTCAACCGACTTTTGTCTTGCATCATCCTGTTGAAGTGTCACCACTTGCTAAGAGAAACCCTGATAATCCAGCAATTACAAATCGATTCGAAGCTTTTGTAAACTCATGGGAAATTGCAAATGCTTTTTCGGAATTGAATGACCCAATCGATCAGAAACAAAGATTTGAAGATCAAATACTTCAAAGAGAAGCTGGTGATGAAGAGGCGCATATGATGGATGAAGACTTCGTCAATGCACTTGAAGTTGGTTTACCGCCAACGGGTGGCCTAGGTATTGGCGTTGACCGTGTAATTATGCTGTTGACCAACTCAACGTCTATAAGAGATGTAATCCTATTCCCAACAATGAAGCCAATCAAAAAAGATTAAAAAATCAAATCCAGCGGCTCGAGTACGAGCGCTGGATTTTTGATTTTTTAACAGTATAGTTTCGATTCAAATGTGCTTTTATGTGTTTATTAAAAATTCAATTGGGTATAATTATTTTTGTCACCTTAAAAGATATGACTGTTATTTGAAGTGATTTGAAGCAAAATCAGCTATTTTAATGATGAAATTGCCTTGAAAAGGTTCAAATGATTGGTTTTTTTAAATGTGACGGGTTCTTAATATGATTAATTTAAATTAAGGGTTGACGGTGGCATGTGAGTTAGTGTAAGATAATCAAGTCGCCTCACGAGGGCAAGCAATTGCCGCCGAGTCGCAGAAAACATTTATGAAAAAAGAATGTTGACAAAGGCATTAAGATTTGATATAGTTTAAAAGCTGTCACACAGAGCGACAATGAAA
>JBBRVO010000035.1:0-21874 GCA_038246775.1 Peptostreptococcales bacterium
GAAGCGAACTGGAACTGATGAATCTGATTCACGATGCCGTGCAGGTCTCTAACGTGGTTGAAGAACCCACTAGAACTTGGAAAGACGCACGAAAAATGAATGCCGTATAAAGTGAGAAACACAAAAATGTCATCCAGTGCATACGCACTTGATAAAAGTATCACATTGTAAAAGGCAAACTCAGCGAAAGCTGAGGACGCAAAGTCAGGAGTCTAACGTTTGAGCATCTACGAATTGCTAGGTGCTTTTACTAAGACCGTCCGACTGCCAAATTAAATCTATTTGGCGAAGGAGAAAGAAAGAATGAGGAAGGCACTATCTTTACTACTAGTAGCAATATTGATTTTATCAACAACACCTTTTGTAACATTTGCAGATCAAGACAAAGACAAAGACCAAGACCAAGAAAGTGAAGCAACAATTATATTAAACGTTCAACTAGGTGGTACCGCATTTGTAAACGGCTATGAATACCAAGGAAGTTCTGTATCCTATTCGATTCCATATGATGCTAATACAAACCTTACTATTAACAGTTATTCTAATGCAGGATTTACTAATAACGGTTTTATCGTTGATGGCACCCATGCTTCAGGAAGAAATCTGGCTTATACTGTCGTTGCAGATGGATCCATTACCGTTCAATTTATAAGTAGTGCTAATGTATTTGAAATGCCTTCTTATGTTCTAGATGGAGGGTTTTCAGGATATGATCCAACAGGTTTAGATATTTCAACGCATAATCCGAAAGAGGATATATTAGCAGCAACTTTAACCGCAACACCAAATAAAGCTTTATATTTGACTGGTGAAAATGCAAACATTGCACTAACAGTAGATGTTAGTGATGGCGATTATGACACAAAATTTTTAAATGAAGTGGCTTATTATCAAAATGGTCTGAATCCTCAATTAGCAGGTACTGCACCTTCTTCTCCAGGAATTTCATACACTTATGCAATCCCAAATACTCCGTCTGAATTGATTAATCAAGGTTTTGTATATGATTCGACGACAAATACTTTTAATAAAACTTTTAATTATTCATTAGTTGACATCTATAATGGTGATGATGCTGCTCAAATCATTGCGACTGCAACTGCCAAAATTTCTGTTAAATATCATGCAACAATCTACATGACTATGGATAATCGGTATGAACTTTATATCAATGGTGTTCAACAACAAACACCAGTTTTCACACCTTCCCCAACAAATTATCCTTGGCAATCCGTTAGATGGTATGACGCAGATCTAAAAGAAGGCGATGTTATTGCAGTTAAAGGAATAGATGACGGCGTAATTGCTGGTTTCTTAGCAGATATTTATTTCAACGGTGACGTCTACCCAACAGCCGTTGAGAGCTACTGGAGACAGTCACTTGTTGGTGAAGCTGGATGGAATAACAAGGGATTTGTGCCTACTTCTAATTGGTCAAAAACGTTTAAGCACACTTCTACGGCTTGGACTGGACTAAAAGGATTGCCTTCTGGTTCAAAGGCAGATTGGGTTTGGTCTAAAAATAACAATTTTGGTCCAACAGGAGAACCTGTGGTATATTTTAGATATGTAGTGGGTGGTAAAAACATTGATAAACCTGTTGATCCAACAAATACACCACCGACCATTGAACTAAAAGGCGCTTCTACGATTAATCTTTTCGTGGGAGAGGTTTATTCAGAACTTGGTGCAACCGCAACGGATAAAGAAGATGGAACTTTAACTCCAGTAGTAACTGGATCTGTTGATACTACTAAAGTTGGAAGTTATACCATCACTTATACTGCAACTGATTCTAAAGAAGCAACTGCTTCTGTGACTAGAACTGTAATCGTTTCACTTCCTGAAGCAGATGAAAATACACCACCAGCCATTGAACTAAAAGGCGCTTCTACGATTAATCTTTTCTTGGGAGAGGTTTATTCAGAACTTGGTGCAACCGCAACGGATAAAGAAGATGGAACTTTGACTCCAGTAATAACTGGATCTGTTGATACTACTAAAGTTGGAAGTTATACCATCACTTATACTGCAACTGATTCTAAAGAAGCAACTGCTTCTGTGACTAGAACTGTAATCGTTGTAGCTAAACCACCTGTCGTTTTACAACCTTCAAATGAGGCTCCTGAAACTGCTGAAGCACCTGCAGCCGCTGATGCTGAAGTAGTAGATTTAGGCACTGATGAAGCTGTCGCAGCTGGTGCAGCAAACATCATGAATTTTGACGAACTCGTTAACGTTCCTGCTGTCGCAGAAGAAACTGTAGCTGAAGAAGTAGAGTTATTCCTTGATCCAACCCCACTTGCAGATGCACTCCCACAAACTGGTCAACTTCCAGTTGAACTCTTCTACGGCGTTGGCGGCTTGATTACAGCAGCTGGCGTATTCCTTAAAAAGAGAAAATAATCATCTGATGATTCAATCCAACAAATAAACTAAGGGCGCTACGGCAAATCTAGAGTGTATTGACTAGATTTACTGTGGCGCCTTATCTTTTGTTTGAGAAGCGGGGTCAGGCACCTTTTTCAAACAAAGTCACAAACTGATGCTGAATGCATTCATATATCTAGCTTACAGCGGTTTGTTCTGCATGTCAGAAAAATAGGTGCCTGGCTCCGAACTTATAACCAAATCTTCATATAATGCCATCGCTTTTGCAGAATTCTCATCAAATAGCTCTAACAATTTATCTCGGTTTAAGATGTATCTTTTTTTCGAGATCATTTCCATATGGGCACTCCATTTGTACTGTTCTGGTTGTTTTACAATATTAGCTTTAACGGGATTATAGGCGTTATACCTGATCACGGTCATGAACTGTCGGTTATTTTTTATATTTACACTGGTAAATCTTGAACCAAAAATAGTTCCTATTCGATTGTATTTTTTGTTAAAGTACACACTATACCGCATATTGATACGCCACATAATTTTACTTATTGAAATTTCATTCATTCTTAAAATCATGTGATAGTGGTTATCCATAATAACATAGTAAAGTACTTCGAAGGGTAAGTCATTCTTGGTTTCTTTAATGATGTTGAGGAAACAGGCTTTGTCCAACTGATCATCATAAATATAGGCTTTATTATTCCCTCTTTGAACAATATGGTAAATGCCTCCTTCAACGAAGTTGCGCTTTGGTCTTGGCATATGCACCCCTTTCTTAATCCATATTTTACCATTTTGTTTAATTTTATACATTATTTTCCATTTTGTCAAGAAAGGCGGAGCCAGGCACCTTTTTTTCCAAAAGCGCTCAATTCTGCTAGGCAGAGAGCTTTGATGCACCACGCTTAAATAGGTGCCTGGCTCCGATTTGGCCTTCATTGACATCATTGTGAGATTCGATATAATTAAATCATATCTATTCATAGAAAGAGGGACAAATGAAAAAATTTACCATGAGATTGATACGGTTACTGTTTGGACTTTTTCTGTATTCACTTGGCATCGTTACGACGATCAATGCGAATATTGGGTATGCGCCTTGGGATGTCTTTCATGTCGGATTGGCAAACACGGCTTCCATCACCATTGGCATGGCGTCCATCGCCACTGGCGTCGTCATCGGCATCATTGCCCTATTGCTTGGCGAGAAACTCGGGCTTGGCACCGTACTGAATATGGTCCTTATCGGAGTATTTATGGATATCATCATCTCTTGGCAAGTCATTCCCAAACAAGACAACCTTCTTTCGGGCGGTCTTATGATGGTGGGTGGTTTATTTATCATTTCGCTAGCGTCTTACTTCTATATGGGTGCTCGATTCGGCGCAGGACCACGTGACAGTTTGATGGTGGCACTCACAAAGAAAACCGGTCTTTCTGTTGGACTATGTCGTGGCGCCCTTGAAATATTGGCAGTCATCACGGGATGGTGGCTCGGTGGAAAAGTAGGTGTTGGCACAGTAATGTCTGCGATGACCATCGGACTTTGTGTTCAGACAACCTTCGCCTTACTAAAATTTGATGCCTCTAAAATTCAACATGAAACGATTGATGAGACTTTCAAGTCGCTGATAAAACCTAAACTTAATCAAGAATAATCACCTTACTAAACCACATAAATAGGGCTATCTGAGTTTAAAACCACAGATAGCCCTAACTTTTTGTATAAGTTTATGCCTAAGTTACTTGTTTCTATTACTTATTTTGTCATGAAATAATCTAGTTTCGCTTGATCAAAAGTCAAGTGCTTTGATTGAGCAGCCATAATGCTCATAAGCGCTGCCTCTACCTCAGCTGAATCTTTGCTACCAATAGCCGTTTTCAGTGCTTTGTTCAGCGTTACTCTCTCGCCTTCAGCAAGATCATAGGTAAGTTTCAAAGCCTCAATATCGGATTTTGTTGTTTGTCCTTCGATTTTCAGCTCGGCTCTATAAGCAGAGATTGCCGCTTTAGCCTCTTCTCTTGTCATCTCTTTGGCTTCTACAGCCGCTTTGATGCTTTCTAAATAGGCTTTTGACTCCGTATAATTATTTTGTAAGATACGCATACGTTCTGCAATCAAGGACACATGAAGTGCATCATGATTGGACCAGAACGCTTCAAAGTCACCCAGTAAAGCAGGGGTATAAGTGTTTAATACTTCCGTCATCTTTGCGCGATAAGCTTCTTTTTTTGCGAGCGCATCTGCCGCTTTTGTCGCTAAGTTATCGGAAACTGTCTCAAATCTTAGATCAAGTTTTTCGATTGCTTTTGGCGCGTCTGCAAATGACAGGCTCGGTATCGCCATCAAAGCCACAGCCATAGCGACTACTAATATCTTTTTCATCTTCTTCATTTTTTTCATCATAACCGTTCTCCTTTATAATCTGATTTTTAGCCCTTGGGCTTAAGTTGAGTATAAATCAAAGGGCCTTGTCATCTCAAAGGTCAAACTGTGGCAAAGTATAGCGTTAGTCACTTGTTTTGCTTATGCCGTTCAGCAGGCCTGACATCCCGTGTCTAAATTTAGTTTCATAATTAGGGGCGTCATTTAAACATTTTAAAAGCGGCATATACGTTTCATAGATAATCTCGGCAAATTCTTTTATTCTAATGTCTTCAAGTTTATTATACCCTTCAATTTGCTTCAGAAGCTTATAAAAGACGATGACAAAGCCATGTTTGCTTTCATTAATACCTTTATAATCATCGCTTGAAATCTGATAAAGCAAACCCACATTGAATGCTTTTGTATCCCAAATTTCAAGGCAATAATCCCATATATGATCAAGGGTCAACGCATTTTGTGTGCCCATTCGGCTGAGATACGTGCGAGCATGATTGCATACGGGTAAAACAAGTTCTTCTATTAATGCCGCCTTATTATCAAAATGGTTATAAACCGTCTTCCTTGCAACATCCGCTTTTAGAGAAATTTCTTCTAGTGTTACACCTGAAGAACCTCTTTCTTCAATTAGCTGTGCGGCAACTTCCAGTATGTCTTGATGGATTTTTTCGCGGCGTTTCGTCGTGCGATTCATAGTGCCCTCCATTTTACACAATATTTATATTTTTACACATCAATGTGTAAAAAAGTATTGACGTTCCTTTAAAAACAGTATATCATAAAAACAAGAGAAGTTACACAGTTTTGTGTAAAGATATACATCAAAGCGAAGGAGTGGTTTTATGAAAAATAATAAGTTAACTATTTTACCGATATTTTTTACCGTTTTTATTGATTTATTGGGACTAGGCATCGTTATTCCAATACTTCCGGCCGTTATTCTAAATCCTATGGCAGGCATGCTGCCGATGAGTTATGACTTTTCAACACGTACGATTATTTATGGTTTCCTCATTGCCTCATACCCAATTCTTCAATTTTTCGGCGCACCAATTCTTGGCGTTCTAGCAGATAAGCACGGCCGAAGGAAAATTTTAACCGTCTCTTTGGTAGGCACTTTTATAGGCTATATTTTGTTTGCGGTAGGCATCATCACACAAAATATTTGGATGCTGTTTCTTGGCCGCTCAATCGATGGCTTTACGGGTGGTAACATCTCAATCGCGCAATCGGCTATTGCAGACATCAGTGATGAAACGAACAAGTCTCGGAATTTCGGTTTAATTGGTATGGCCTTTGGTTTAGGCTTTGTCATCGGCCCTTATATTGGCGGAAAACTTTCTGACCCATCAATCGTAAGCTGGTTTAACTTTGATACACCTTTTTGGCTCGCCGTTATTTTAACCGGCATTAACCTTTTGCTGGTCTACAAATTGTTCCCTGAAACACTTACCACACGTAAAACAGGTAAAATCGATGTATTAGCTGGCTTTAAAAATATTGGAAAAGCCGCTAAAATGCCAAAGATGAGAACCATGTTCATCGTCGTCTTCTTATTGACGATAGGTTTTAACTTCTTTACTCAATTTTTCCAAGTTTTCTTGATTGGAAAGTTCCAATTTAATCAATCTCAAATCGGCGATTTGTTTGCCTATATGGGCATCTGGATTGCGGTGGCACAAGGTGCTATTTTAAGGCCGTTGTCTAAAAAAATGTCCCCAGAGTCGATTCTCTCTCTTTCAATCGTGTTGCTTGCCATTGTGTTCCCGATCCTTCTTATCCCAAATGAAGCTGGATGGATTTATGCGATTATCCCATTTATTGCAGTATTCCAAGGCTTGACACAACCAAACGCCACAGCCATCGTGTCCGGGCTTACCGATTCCAGTTCACAAGGTGAAATTTTAGGAGTGAATCAGTCCATTGCGAGTTTGGCTCAAGCGATACCACCTATCATTGCCGGTTTCTTAACCTCGATTGATATCAACTTGCCGACGATTTTGGCAGCTGGCTCAACCTTGCTTGCATGGGTCGTCTTTGTAATGGTCTTTAAAAAGAGCCGCAATAAATTGACCGCTGTTTTAGAATCATAGACCACGCCTATTGAAACTTAGTGCCAAGATCAAACGATCTTGGCACTTTTTATTTTTGGGGATCAAACAGCTCTTTAAAAACATCTGATCGGCATTACGTCGTTTTCCAGCACTGGCTTACAATTTTTTAACGATTTGGTGTCTGACTCTCAAAAGGGGTATAATAGTTAAAACGACTATAAATGAGGTATCCAATGAAAGCCAGAATCCTACAGAACATCGCCATCATAACACTCTTATTTATAGGCATAAAAAATATTTGGTTTTCATTGCCCTTTAGGTACCTCGATTTGGATCAAGCAATCCTCAAGCGCACTTTGACTCTATCGTCCTTAAGCCTGCATCACGTTTTGACATTCATCGTGGGTTTATTGATGATACTGCTGTCCTATAATCTATTTAAGAGAATTCGCTATGCGTGGATCATCGAAGTTATTGCATTAACAACATCCGTAACCACTCAGTTATTTTATCTGCATACCTTTACGCTGCCCATTATCACAATTGAGGGCCTCGTCTTAGGGATTCTAATCCTATCCTATAAAGATTTTTCAAGGCAGTCAGAAAAATCGAGTGTAAAAAGAGCCCTCATCTACTTTTCAATTGCCCTCGTTTCAATCATCATAAACACCACATTAGGCCTCTTTCTGTTGCGCGGACACATTCATGGTTTGAAAACGATTTGGGACGCTTTTTACCAAACCATACAGCTTTATCTCTTTATGGACACCTCACTTTATGCTTATAAAACCACCATTGGGAAATTGTATCTCGATACGATGCTCTTTATTTATTGGGTGACACTATTTATTTCATTTATCGCTTTGATGAAACCGCTCGTTTACACACCTATCATTCATAAAAATTATAAAACGCATGCGCGTGAACTCGTTATGAAATTCGGACAAAATCCCATGTCCTATCTCGTTCTTGAGGCGGATAAGCAATACTTGTTTGGCGTCATGGTTGAAGGCGTCTGTGCGTATACCATCGTCGGAAATGTCATGACGATTTGCGGCGATATGATTTGCGCAGACGACGATCAATTTGTGATGCTTTCTGAAATCGTGGCCTTTGCAAACTTAAATCACTACAGTCTATTGTTTATGAATGTCACCGATCATTTCTTAAAACTCTATGACTCTGCGAAATTCGGTTTATTAAAATGTGGTGAAGACGCTTGTTTTGATTTGAATACCTATAACTTAAAAGGTGGGGCCGTTGCAAAAGTAAGAGCCGCCATCAATCACGCTGTCAAAGACGGCATTGAGGTGCATGAGTTTGACCCTTCACTTGCTGAAAACGAACCCGTTTTAAAGCAGATTAAGGAAATTTCAAGCGAATGGGTGAGTAATAAAAACGCCCCTGAACTTATCTTTATGTTGGGCAGTAATAATTTTAATGCCCCACTGGATAGACGTTATTTTTATGCGATGCATCCAGATGGAACCGTTTTAGGTTATGTCGTCTTCAATCCTTACAAGAGCGGCAAAGCCTATTTGGCCGAAATCACGCGAAGACGCACCCATGCACCACAGGGCGTTTTGGAAAAAATCATCTTTGACGCGTTTATGAAAATGAAGGATGAAGGGGTGCTAGAAGGTTCTTTAGGTTTATCGCCACTTTATAACGTGAGCTCTGATGGGGCGGGCAATATCAGCGAGAAGCTTTTCAGCTACATCTACGAACATTTAAATCAATTTTATGACTTCAAATCCCTGCACCACGCGAAAGAAAAATACGCACCCACGATTTGGCTTAGTCGGTATTACGCCTTCTATCCGAAACCGTTTTTACCCCAGTATGCTTATGCCATTGTGCGTTCACAGCTCCCACATAAAGTATCAAAACTGCTTGTGGACCTGTTAATTGAACACTATGTCAAAGGGGGCAAGTCAAATGACGATTGACGCTTTGGGCGGTGCCAAACTGTTTGTGACCTGCCAAGGTGACGGCGCTCCGATTATTATGCTTCATGGAAACAGACAGGATTCCTCTTCTTTTCATTTTCAAACGGAATTTCTTTCAAAAACATTTAAGATAATCTCACTGGACAGCAGAGGCCATGGACAATCCACCCATGGCTCACTTCCACTGACACTCGATTTGATGGCACAGGACGTCATCACCGTTGCGGATGCATTAAAACTTTCAACCTTTAGCATGATCGGGTTTAGCGATGGGGCGAATATCGCATTAAAAGTCCTCGGCAAACCGACACATCAAATCGACAAAGTGGTTTTAATAAGCCCCAATATTTCTCCAAATCAGCTCAAATTTTATTTGAGATTGCCTCTTCAGATTCTATATCTAATGATGAAACCCTTTCAAAAAAGCCTTTGGATCCGTCGGCAATCAGATCTCCTCTCACTTATGATTCACGATCAAGCGTTTAGTAACCTTCAATTGGAAAAATTGAGTCCCCCAGCCCTTATCCTCTCTGGGCGCAATGATATCATTCACAGCCATCACATAAGGGAAATATCCGACCTATTTATCACGGCAAAACTCGTATGGATTAGTCACGCGGGCCATTTTATTTTAAATAGAAAGCAAGCGGTCATCAACCCACTCATCAAGGAATTTCTTGAAACCTAGCGCACAAAGTGTTAAAATTATGTAACCTATTAAAGGAGGTATTTTATGTCAGATTTTTTTGGAAAACTAAAACAAACCATCGACAAAAGTGCTAAAGTGATCACGGCAAAATCTTCTTCTGCAATTGACTCAAACAAGATCAAATCAGAAATCACGGAACTTAAAAAGTCTAAAAATGGCGTGCTCTTTTCAATCGGGAAAAAAGTTTACGAGTCGGACAAAGCCACTTTTTCTCTTGCTCTCGTAGCCACTGAGCTCGTCGATGTCGCCGCTTTTGATGTGAGTATCGCGTTGAAAGAAGCAGAACTAGAACGTCTTAAAGCGGATACAGAAGAAAAACTCGATCAAATTAACAAGTCCTTTGATAACCCAGTGGCATCTGGCGCGCCAGAAAATACAGCAGAAGAAGTCTATGAAGCTTCTGAAATTGATTTTGAAACCATTGATGACTCAAAAGACGAATAAAAAAAAGATGTGAAACTTTGATAAAAAGTTTCACATCTTTTTTAGTTAGTGCGTTGATTTTTATGACGTTTTGGCTTACTGATAGGCAGCTACATGCAAATTAAAGATGACCTTTTGACCATTTGGATCTGGGTGTGGATCTTGAACCCAATTCCCATAAAATCCTGTTACACTCCCTTTTGAGTTCAAATAATTACTTTCAAAAAGTTCATGTACATCTACAACCCTATAATTGAGTGTTAATTGATTGGAAACGTGATAATTTGCAATAATCGTATTCATACCGAGTTTTGATTGTGTATCATTCCACAGATATAAATCCACTTGATCGTGAATGAGTAAGGACGCATTTTGTCCCGAAATTTTATTGTAGCTCTTTGCATCATTTTTGTTATAAGGATTATAGATAGTAGAAACCATAAGGTCTACATCTGGATTAAGCGTTTGAATTTTTTGAATGATCTTTGTCCAATTAACCTGAAATGCAAGTCGACCCGCATCAGCCTTTACCCAATCGATGCTATAAAAATTGATAGAGCCTATCCAGTTTCGTTTTGCAGCATCCATTATATCGTTTGCACCCACACAAAGTGTTATGACATCTGCTTGGCTAATCGCATTTTGATAGGCCGGATTATTCACTTGATTAAACACATCTATTGCATTGTATCCCGAAACAGCATAATCAAAATACTCAAATTGACTGTTGACACTTTTAAATTGAATAGCTAACTTATCCGAGTACGATTCAATCGTTTTTGCAGATAGCGAACCTTCATAACTCACACCACTTGGAATTGAGTCGCCAAGTGCCACGTAGACGAATTTATCATCCACAACGATTTGTGTGACATGGATCGTGATGGTTGCTGTTGATGTTAATGCGCCATCTGAAATCGAATAACTCAGTTTCAATTCCCCCACTTGACTATCTAAAGGTTTAAAACTTACTTCCGAACCATTAACACTCAAATTATCAACACCTGATACTGATGTCAGCGCAATGACATCTCCATCAGGGTCGGAATCATTTAAGAGTGGCTTAAATACAAGTGTTTTGCCCACTTCAATCGAATAACTATCGTCCACGGCAATCGGTGCTTGATTCACAGGTAAAATTATAGGTGATACAACAAAGGTCACCGTTATTTGATCGGTTACACTCGCATTCGTATTTGAGACGACTGAAATTTTATATGTGTAAGTTGTTACAGCATCAACATTTTGTGGTTCAAATAAGTATTTAGCTTGCTCGTAATAGGTAACAACTTTTCTAACTGTTTTAGTTGACTTAATCACACTTGTCTGTTTAAGCTGAGAATCAGCACTCAAAACAGGGGTCCAAGCAATACTCATTTTACTTTTGTAAGTTGCATTTACTGAGAAATTGACACTTTCGCCCTCATTTAAATTAAATAAAAGATCGGGGGTCGTTATATCTAGTGTATTAGTTGGTAGTACAGCCGAAAAAGTCAATCCATTTTGTCCGATAATTACCATTAACAAAAGAGTAAAAATCAACAGTTTTTTTAATCCATTCCTTCTCATTTAATCCTCCCTAAAAATTGATTTTAATCAAAAAAAAACGACCCTAAGGTCGGTTACGCTATTGCTCCTTCTTGGCTTTCAGCGTCCAAAATAATCCAAGAAATCTTTGCTCCTGAGCAATTATCTCACAATTCTGACAACTTTAAAAGAGGTTAAATCTTACTTTTTTAATGTTTGACCTAGGAGCCAGGCACTTTTTTTGCCGCAAACGCTCAACACCAATAGGCAGAGTGCTTTGACGCATCACGCTAAAAAAGGTGCCTGGCTCCGATCCTACCCCCTACCCTCGAGCAATCGCCACACCCAACCCCCGCACAAATTTCTCCATATCCCCGTTAAAGATCACGATATGAATCTTTAGATCTTGAGCCCTCTGGTAAAACGCTTCTACAGGTTCTCCCGTGGTGACCATGATCTTAACGGCTTGATTTTCATCTAGTCTTTCTGAATGTGTGTAAAGTTCATAAAGCGACTGTTCATTGTGGCTATTCGTGTTTTTACATGAAATTATAATGAGCTTATGACGGTAAATCCCTATGACATCCACTTCATTTTTAGTAAGTCTTCGATTCATATGCCACTGAAAACTAATACTTGCGCCCACATCACTCACCTCAGCTAGAGATTTAATCGCTTTGTAAGTCACCATTTCAAGCCAAGTGCCATTCTTCGAAATAAACTCTTTAAAATCGATATTGTAAAATTCTATAAAATCCTTACTGCCTTTACTGTGGTAAGCACAGATTCCATTTCGAATCATAATATCGAGTATTTCATCGAGAAGTTTACCCTCAGCATGGTTGATCATTTCGCGCTTTAGGCGGACCAATCGTCTGTTCACCACATCGGTTTTTATCGGCACTGGCGTCAATAAATTGTCATATAGTTCAGTATTTCTAAGAATCACCTCGAGCACCTGATCTGCCACGGGATTATCAAAAACTTCAGTATTAGAATTTAGTATTTGTCCCCCATACTGATTCACATAATCGTCTATATTTAAATCAAAATCATCCATGTTTAGAGGTACAAAATAGCCCTCTTTAAGTTCATAAAAATCAGAATCCGATTCAACATATGCAACCCGGCAGATGCCCTTTAAAATTAAAGTCAAATTGAAAATGTAGGCGCTCCTATTGGTCGGCACAATAAATACATCATCAGGACGCACCCCCTTAGAGAACGCCACAAGTTCGTCCGTATTGTATGGGTCTATCATTTGGTACGTTACAAGGCAGTTCATCTTTTTAAGGTAAGTGCCCAGTGCCAATAACCCGTAATCATTCTTAACACTACAATCCTTAAGAATCACCACAGTCTTTAATTCAAAGGCTTTAACTGCCATGATATTTAGAATATTGATATCGCTTTCAACAATAAATATTTTTGCCATTTGTCCTCCCTACTATCAGAAAAATCCACTGGTTTTTTCCAATGGATTTATTATTTATGCGAATTGATCATTTAAAATTACTCAGATACTTCTGCTTCGTTTCTTCTTTAATTTGATGATACTTAGCCCGCGTTTGTTCGATGACGGCGACTGGATATTTATGCGCTTCCAGATCATTTTGGAATAGATAGAGAACGTCGTAAACTTCGCGATCACAGATGATTTCCAAACGCCCTACCTCCTCGATGTAGCCTTCGATGGCCGCTTTGCGCTTGGCTTCATCGGCGACAAAGTTCTGGGCATTTTGAATATCGCCAAAGATGCGTTCAACATCGGCGACATATTTATTTTGAAGCGATTCTAGTTGCTGAATATATAGTGCGGTTACGTCATCATACGTTAAAACCCGAACCGTGGTCGGTTCAGTTTTTGTGCTTTGACCGGTTGCAATTTGACCGGTTGGCACACCTTCATCCGTCAAATCAATATCTTCTACGCTTGTGGCAACTGTGCTCATCGCAACTGTACCACTGGTCTCTTCAGTCCCTGCCACACTTACCAAATCGCCACCGCTGCTGGCACTAGACGGCAAACTACTCTCAGAATTAATCATAGATGTACCAGTGAAGAGCAGCACTAGACCGAAACAAAGTGTCATTGTGACTGCGGCATAATATCTTTTTTTAGGCGTTACCAAGAGATACTGCCTGATATAGGGGGCGCCGTCAAAAATCTTTCGCGGTGTCTGTTCAAAAAGAAGATTGGCCCATTCGGCCGAAGCTATTTTTTTCACATAGTGATACGCCTCACGCATCACCGGTTGTCTACGACTGATATCATGACCGTCAGAGGCCACTAAGTCGATGGCATTCAACTGAATCAATTTTTCGAAGAATCTTTGACCTCTTTTGTCCAAAAGACTCGACGCTGAAAACTGAATCAAAGCGCCTTCTTGACAGAGTTCCTTGACCTTTTGAGGACTAATTAATAAGTCTAAATAATGCTCAACATGCGCGAGGATTGGGGTAATACCACGCAATTTCAACTCGTACACCACCGAAAGCATCGTTTCAAGTTTCGTATCTCGCTTAAATTCTATCAGCATGTAATTGGAATTTTCAAAAGTCGGCATATTGGTCATATTGGCTAAATCTCGAGTAAAATTATCGTCAATATAAACCTCGACACCAAATCTAAAAGTGATCTCTGGATAGGCCTCTTTCGCCTTTAAAACCCAAGTCTCATAGAACCTGTGAAGGTCATCATAGTCATATTTGCTACAGGCATGGTTAAGATGAGGCGTCACAACCATATGGGTCACGCCGTCTTTTGCAGCCATTTCCAGCATTTTCATTGAGGTCTCTAAACTCGATGCACCATCATCTACCTCTGGTAATATATGCACATGTGTTTCTATCATAGTGATATCCTCTAGCTATCGGCTATTTTGACCGTAATATTGGTAATAGTATTGGTATTTTTTACCCTTCATTTTAACCTTGTTTAAAACAACACCTAAAATTTTCCCACCGACGCGTTCAATTTTTTCTTTTGCTTTTCTTGCCATATCAATATCTAGTTCTCCTGATGAACAAACGATAATCACCCGATCTGTAAACGTAGACAGGATCACCGTATCCGTCACCGGAGTTATTGGTGGTGTGTCTATAAAAACATAGTCATAGTCCTCACGCAACGCATAGATCAAGTTTTTCATGGCATCTGAGTTTAAAATCTCCGATGGGTTGTTAGGAATCTTTCCCGACGTCAAAACGTGCAGGTTTTGGTGGATACCCTTGTGGATAAAAGTATCGTAATGTTCACTTCTTAACAGAACATCTGTGATACCTGTATTATTGGATAACTCTAAAAACTTGTGAATTCTCGGCTTTCTTAGGTCGCAATCCACAATAATGGTGCGTTTACCAGAATCGGCAATGGTCATCGCGAGGTTACATAATGTTGTCGTTTTGCCTTCACCGGACGTAGCACTTGAAACGAGGATGGTTTTAACATTTTTATCGACATTTGAAAAGAGCAAATTGGTTCGAATGCCTCTATAGGCCTCAGAGATTGGCGATTTTGGGGTGTTATGTACAATCAACTCTTTCATGTCTAAACCCCCATCTTTTTCATATCTTTAGCGTAATCTGGAATAATGCCCAGAACGGGCAGTTCTAGATATTTTTCGACATCTTGCTCTGAGATAATTTTATGTTCTACGTATTCTATAAAAAAGGCAAAAAACACACCGAGCATCAACCCTAGAATTGTAGCTATCGCAATGTTCATCGTCGTTCTCATATTGATAGGCAGCGGCATCGGAATAGCGGCATCGATGATCTCCACGTTATCCACTTTAAGGATGCGCATTACCTCTTTGATAAAGACAGATGATATTGTATTTGCAATCTTCGAAGCCTCGTCAGGGCTTTTTGATACCACTGCAATCTTCAATATTTCAGTGGTATTGACTTGTTGTGCGGTGGTGATTTCAAGTAACTCCTTGTAGGTCATATTTAGTGACAGCTCCTTGATGACTTGTTCAAGAACGATTCTCGACTTGACGATTTCACTATAAGTGACGACGATTTTTTGACCTAAACTAAAATTTGCTAAATCAATCCCCCCCGTTAAATCTAAAGCACTCATACTCTTGGTGTTGATGACCATAAGTGTGGTACTCGCTTCATAAACAGGTGTTACCATATTTAAACTATAAAAGACTCCCGCAACGCAAAAGATGACAGTGATAAGTAAAATGAACCATTTGCGTTTCATCACAATGTCAAGCAGCTCTCTTAATTCTATCGTTTCCTCCATCAGAACCTCCCTATGTCACATCCCAATAAACCCTAAAAAAGCACCCCCCCAACGTTCTGGGGTGGGCGGTGGGAACTATTAATACTCGATTACTTTGAAGTAATTATTGAGCGCTACTAATTCTGAGATTGGTATATTACCCGTAATCGTATTCTTAAAGTAGGCATATTCTTCAGGAGACATTTGTGATCCTAAAACTTTTGCAGCTGAAATATCTGCCGAAATATCATAGCTTGTATCGGCGATGTATTTGGCAATTGACGCATTAATTAACAGCACGGAATCGCGCTGAACCGGTGTCGTTAGAAGTGGCATCACGCGGTTGTTCAACTTTTGAGTCACTGACAACAATTTGGTAATGGTTGTATCCATCGGTGTAGAGGGCGAGCCCGGTGTTACAGGACCTGCAGGCACATTGCTACCACCAAGTGCGATTTCCTCTTCTAAAAGCTCGAGTTCAGCAATCATCACAGAACCTTTAACAATCAGGCGGCCCATAACCGTTATGCCGTCTAAAACGACCTCTTTCGACTGGATCCCTTCGCCGATGTACAAGTTGCCTTTAATTATGGCATTTTTAAACGTCACGCCTGGTGCATTGATGATGGCATTGCCTGTGAAAGTGCCTTCATATTCACCTGGTTTATTGAAATACGTCTGTATGAGATTAGCCATCATAGCAGCCAGTTCAGCACGTGATACATTGGCTTTTGGCATCAATAAGCCGTTTTTGCCTTTCAGGTAGCCTGCAGAAACCATTGCTTCTACGCCGTCTGTCGCATAAGCGCTTATCGATGCCTTATCTGGGAAAGGCTTTAAGCTATAATCGTTTAATGGCTTTAAATTAAACGCATTTGCAAGGACCACGCAGACTTGTTCACGCGTGATAAGCGTGAGTGGGTTTAATTTGCCGCCACTGCCAAAGAACAACTTCAAATGCACCGCTTTAGCCATTTCGTTATAGTACCAAGCTTTAGGATCTACATCCGTAAACGCCGAAAGATTGGCTTTTTCAGTAGCGCCAAAAACACTATTGATAACCGCTGCCATCTGCGCACGCGTCACAGTTCCGTTTGGACTGATCTTACCACCGAAGCCCGATAAAAGGCCGTTGTTAATGGCTTTGCTAACTGCATCATACGACCAATGCGTTTTACCAGGCATATCCGAATACTCAGAAAAGCTCGCGGTATCTGCGAAACCAGCTGGCGCCACACTAAGCATAAGAACTGCAATCAAACAAATGCTCATTGTCTTTTTAATTTTTTTCATATAACCCCCACCAAAATTGTTTTATGGTTACTTTTTGTGATGCTCTCTATTTTTTATAACTTACTTTTTATGAGCCGTTTGATTTAATTAGGGAAAACCACCACTTCTAAATACACTTCTTCATCGCCAAATTTCACCATCATGATGCGTTTACCCACTAAAGAGGAGATGGTGTAGCTGCGATAAATCGTGTTATACGTTGAACGGATATCTTTGATCAGTAGCTGGGTTTGCGGCACAAGCGTCGTGCCGTTATAATATGAAATCATAAAGTCAGCGGGTACAAAATCGTCTGCATTTGCATAGAGTAATTCAAGATCGCTGACGATTTTATCTAAAGTAAATCCTAAAAGAACATTTACCATGGCATCTACTTGCGCTTGGCTAGCATTGCCAGCAGTGAAAATCGCTTGAAAAATTGGCAGTGCACTGGCAGAATTAAGTACTTTTAACTGGCTTTGGTTATCATAGTTGATGACCCTGCTGGCCAAAGAGAACGCATAGGGCTTATCACTTCTGTCACTTGTCAAAGCAAGCGCTCGGCTGATAAAATCAGAATGGCCTGCGATAGCTGTAAGAAAATCGGCTTGTCCTAAGTTATACACGTTACTTACCATCTGGAAGTCCACGCGGTCATTGTCTCTAAGTCTGATATCATCTACCAGAACAGTCGTCGTTCCTTTTACTAATCTAAAACCATACATACTAGTATTTGGCGTAACGACACCACCACCGTTTCCGTTGCCACCACCATTTCCATTGCCACCTGGTATACCACCAGCACCTAAAGCAACTTCTTCATCGCCGATACCTTCTACCAAGAGTGCGTTTCCTCTAATGATGGTGCGCCCATTGACGATGACATTATCAAGCGTCACTTCGCCGTCGCCCACGCCATCGCCGATGATCAGGTCACCCTCAATGATCATATCTTTTAAAATCGTTCCTGCAGCCGTGACCATCAAAGTCCCTTTTATCGTCCCGGTATAAGTGTCTGCGATACGAATATATTTAACAATCATATTGTTCATCATCGCAGCAAGTTCAGCGCGTGTCATAGTGCCTTTTGGATTAAGCTTGCCGCCCGAACCATTGGCATAGCCGTACTTAGCCATAGCAGCAAGCAGTGGTTTTGCCCATGTGCTCACGGTATCAGCATCGGAAAACTTAGAAAGATTTGAAGCCAATTCACCTTTTAAATCGAACAGCTTCGCGATAACGATAAACACTTCCTCGCGCGAGATCAATCGCTCAGGGTTCATTTTGTCTCCGGAACCGATAAAACTGCCCATAGCCACTGCTTTGGCAAATTCGTTATAGAACCACTTATTAGATGGAATATCTTTATAAGCACTTAAAGACCCTTTCTTTACAGCGCCAAAAGCGCTGTTTAGAATCGCTGCCATCTGAGCGCGTGTAAGATAATCCTTTGGCATTATTTTTCCATTGTAACCAGTAAGTAGGCCGTTTTCTATGGCACTGACTAAACCTGGTGTTGACCAATCATTTGGTAAATCCGTAAACGTTTTAGCGATTTCCGCCGCATCTGCATAAGCCATTATAGGCATTGACGTGCAGATTAGAAGTGCCGATACCAAAATTGCTAGTACTTTTTTTAATCCCCGCATGTTAACCTCCCTAAGTCGTCGTTGCCAACGAAATTTCTTTGTTTACCTTTTCGTCGAAGTAAAGCATGTTGCTCTTTGTTAGTTCACCCTGTTGTGGTTGTGGGTGTCGTTGTGATAAAGTTTGTTGTTGCTCTGGTTTTCTTGTATCTAACCTGGTATAGGTTGGTACAAGTACTGCGAGTCGTTCTTTTATCTCGTGATCCGAAAGCATGGGTAAATTTTCAGCAAGCTTTTCAATATTTGACTTAACCATTTTAAAATTGATCTCAATAGGTTTCCCTACGTGAATCTTCTCATGTCTTGTTGCGCTAATGCCTTCTTCTTCCATTAATAGTTCTTCAAATAACTTCTCACCTGGTCTAAGACCTGTTACTTTAATTTCAATATCTTCATGCGGTTTTAAACCGGAAAGACGGATCAAATCTTCCGCCAAATCGTAGATGCGAACAGGTGCGCCCATATCTAAGATAAAGATTTCGCCACCACCGGCCATCCCGCCAGCTTGTATCACCAACTGTGAGGCTTCAGGAATCGTCATGAAATATCTGATGATGTCTTTATGTGTCACCGTTACGGGACCACCCTCTTCAATTTGCTTTTTAAAGAGCGGAATCACTGAACCGTTGGAACCAAGTACGTTCCCAAAACGCACGCCGACGAATTTGGTTTTGGATTGAAGGGCCATAGACTGAACGATCATTTCACAAAGCCTTTTGGTCGCCCCCATGACGTTTGTCGGGTTTACTGCTTTATCGGTGGAGATCATCACAAACCGTTCAACGCCATTTTCATGGGCAGCTTCCACCACATTTAAAGTGCCAACGACATTGTTTTTAAAGGCTTCTTTGGGTGAGCGTTCCATGAGTGGCACATGCTTGTGTGCAGCTGCATGAAAAACTACGTGAGGCTGATGTTCCTTAAAAATTCTTTGAATGGTTTTTTTATCGCGTACCGATGCGATCAGTACTTCCATTGATAGACTGTCACCATATTCTCTCAATAGCTCATTTTGTATTTCATATGCGTTGTTTTCATAACTGTCTAAAATAATTAATTTTTCTGGTCTAAATTTTGCAATTTGTCTGCAAAGTTCGGAACCAATCGATCCACCACCACCGGTTATAATAACCGTTCTGTCTTCTATGTACGATGCAATTTCTCTTATGTTGAGGTTAACTGGTTCCCTGCCCAATAAATCTTCTATCTCTACGTTGCGGATTGCGCTCATGCTCACTTTGCCATCGATGACTTCCATGATGCCGGGTAAGATTTGCACTTTGCTACCCGTTCGTTTACACTCTTCTAAAACGGTCTTTGTGAGTTCTTTTGAAGCCGTCGGTATCGCAATGATGATCTGGGTGACTTTTCGCCTTTTGACGATGCTCAGTATGTCGTATCGATTGCCTAACACTTTGATACCCGCGATGGTTTGACCGACTTTTGAATCGTCGTCATCACTGATAAAACCCATGAGTTGACCATATTGATGTGTATGCATTTTAATTTCTGAAGCAATCAAGCTCGCCGTTGAACCGCACCCTATGATTAAGACGCGGTCGCCATCATCTTGCCTGAAAAGGCTTTTGCTCTGCCTGACTCTACGTAATATTCGGTAGCTAAACCGACTCCCACCGATCAAGGCAATTTCAAATACAATGGAGATGATATAGACGCCGTAAAACAGATCAAGATCTGTGAGTGTGGCATAGACGACGCCGATTAAGTTACCCGTGAGCACTGCACCGACCACCTTCATGAGTTCTTCGATGGATGCATATTCCCACAAGCTCGAATACAGCTGAAACGCTTTAAACACTAAAATCTTTATCCCTGTAATGGCAACCAATAGATAGGCATACTCCAAGAATGTTGCCATCTCCATGTGTCCTTCATTGTGTATAAATATCGCCATTCCAAGTGCTAAATTCACTAAGACCATGTCCCAAAAGGCAACGATTGCCTTGCGATATGCTTTTTTCATATGTATTCCCCCATTGACTGTTACTATTGCCTATTATCTCAAATGCTTGTGACATCAAGCGAACACGCTTGTGACATTTCTGTGACATTGCATTAAGATAGTCTATTTTATCATAAAAAACCGCTGAAACTGGCCATTTTCATGGTATCTTGCGAATTCGTACGCTTCACCTTTTCGTACGTGCTCTCATAACACATTTTGTTACGCCATAAACCAGTAGAACTATAAGCGTCCCAAGCATTGCACCAGAGCCATCGAGCACCACGTCGCTCAGTGAGGAAGTCCGGTCGCCTAACCCTTGGTTGAACTCATCTAAAACCGCTACGGTAGTAGGCAAAGTAATCCCGATGATCAGACCGATGGGCCACTTTTTAACGTACCTAAGCGCTGTAAAAGAAGCCCCCACACCCAGCACAAAATAGATCCCAAAATGTGCCGTTTTTCTGACTTTGGCATCGGTGGTCTTGTAACGGTTGCCAAGTACGTCTTCAAACACGAAACGCTCTATGCGCCCGAATATAGCACTATCAGAGATGTCGAACACATCATTTATTTTCTCATAAATGGAAACCACTTCACCTGATTGTGCCAGCGATTCCTTGATGGGTTGTGAAGAAAAATAAAAGATCAGGCCAATCCAGCAAACGACAAAGCCGATAAGCGCTATAAGGATCCCACTTTTAAATGTGATAGGTTGTTTATTCAAAACACTCGCCTCAACTTTTTCAGTTTATAAGAAACACTATCGGTCACTTTAATATGTATATACAGTTGTCAGTCACATCGCTATCATACCACTCTAGGCGGCTCAGGTCAAGTGATTGCAACGAAGCAAACAACACCGCTGTCATAAGTGAAGAAAGCCACCCAATGTCCTATTGAACACTCGGTGGCTTCCTAAACGGCGTCCGTCCCCCTAAAAAGGAACTTCCCACCTACTTTAACCTTTATTTGGTCATCAATTTAAACAATACTGCGGTTGCTTCTTCTCTGGACATAGGGTCTTTTGGCATGTATTTCCCATAAGATCCACTTAAGATGCCCTCGTTTACTGCGATGGCTATTGCCTTCACATTTTTAGTCTTTAGGTCGCTTGCATCTTTGAAAGCAATGACGCCTTCAACACTTGAATCCGTATACCCCATAAGTAAAAGGTAATTGCCTATTAAAAGACCCATTTCTTCTCTTTTAAGTACGTCACTTGGGTTAAACTTAACGCCATAGTCTTTTAACAATCCGGCTTCATAGAGTGTTTGAACGCCCTTAAAGTACCAATCCGCTTTTGCAACATCATCA
>JBBRVO010000036.1:0-21753 GCA_038246775.1 Peptostreptococcales bacterium
ATTTTTAATTTCCGATTTAAAAACAGCTAACAACGCTTCCCATACCGCTAGAATCCAGTTATCATCAACATATTCCATCCCAATGACAAATGGCAGCGCTTCCATAAGGTGATACAGCTCCTCTTCCAGCAAATCAACTTGTATGGCATCCCTAATAAATTCAATTTCGGGCTGTTGGCTTAGTTTTTTTATCAAAATTTCTGTAATATGGTGGAGATAGTCGATTGAAGGTGAAAACCAAAGCTGTTTATTTAAAAAACCAAGGTGAAATAAGGCACTATATTTATCCGCTTCAAATGCCGCGCCCCATGTTTTAAGTGGCTCTACTGGTTCAATAGGTAGTTCATCTATTACAAAGTCCTTCGGTAAAAAATAGGCTTTTAATGTTTGTACGTCTTGCGTTTTTAGTCGTGCCATATCGCGTTTTCTCCTATTCAGTAGCTTTCCTTATTATACTTAAATATACGTCCTATGCAAATACTCTGAGCTTCATTTTTGGTGCCTGGCACTGTTCCCGCTCATATCTAAAACACAGTTTTATTATAGCTGATTCAGTGGTAAATACAAGCCTACCTCTCCGAAATATTCTATTTGAAGGTGGGTGCCAATTAATGTTAAACTATAGAAAATAATACACAAATCTTGGTAGTATTATTTTGGGGAGGCATAAATTTATGCACAGATTCGTTGATAAGAATCGTTATTTTGTATTCCTGTTAATTGTTTTAGTGAGTTTGACGGGCTGTACGATCAAGACCACAGCAGAACCAGGGGTACAAGCACTTGAATACTTAAATGCCCTAGATCAAAATGGCGCTCGAGTAGCTGGGACGGATATGGAAATCAAGGCTGCCAATTGGGCGGAAATTCAGTTTAAAGAGATGGGATACACGGTCACACGTATGCCTTTTGACTATGATGACGGTGGCACTAAGCAATCAGAAAATCTCATAGTGGAAAAAAAGGGTGATGGTACAGGCACTATAATAGTCGGGGCGCATTATGATTCTGTAGATGCCGCCAATGGCGTAGATGACAATGGTTCAGGTGTCGCCGTTGTTTTAGAAGCTGCAAAGGCGCTCGAAAATGCTAAAACACCTCAAACTATTAAGTTTATTTTGTTTGGTGCAGAAGAAGTCGACATTTTGGGTTCTAAGTATTATGTTGAACAAATGACAGCTGAGGAAAAAGCTGATACGCTGCTGATGATTAACCTAGATAGTATTGTGGCTGGTGAAATAGCGTATGTCTACGGGTCTGCCGATGAAAACGGCAAATTTAGAGAGCGTACACTTGATCTTGCGAAAGAGTTGAATTTGACACTTGTAACTCAAGATGGACTTAACCCGGATTACCCAATCGGCACCACAGGGGATTGGGGCGATCACGCTTCGTTCAATAGTCAAGGAATCCCCTTCATCAATTTTGAATCTACCAACTGGTCTTTAGGTGAAATGGATGGTTATACACAAGTCGCTGTAAGCTTAGGTGACAGCGGTGAAATCTGGCATACGCAGTATGACACGTATGCCTATATTGAAAAGACATTCCCTGGGCGCATTCAAGAGAGACTCACGCTATTTTCAACTGTGCTCCAGAAACTACTCCAAGAAGATTTAAGTAAGCTTTAAATAGGATATGTTCATAAAAACACCCACCGAGGACATCGGTGGGTGTTTTTAAAATTATGCTGATGGTGTCCAGCGCTAGTCAGGTCTTTCATTGAACTTCATTTTTGGTGCCTGTCACTGGCGAAAGTATAAAACAATGTTGCCATAAGAAAAATTACCGAGTTTTTCATCAATAAACAAATTGACGATACCTAAGGAAAGGTTAATGACGCCCACGATGCCTTCAAAATACATAAGGGTTTGCCACATACTAATAATTCTAACGTAGTGTGAGATTTTTGATGCTTTATCTGAATAAAGCTCAAATGCGCCCTCTTTCAAATCTTTTCTAACATAAATCCACCGCATATTCGATGCCATTAGTTCAATATCATTTTCTTTTAGAAAATTGATATACACGACACTTTCAGAGTTTGTCGCACGTTCTTTTAAAAGTTCGATTTTATACTGGTACTTTTTTTGTGAGTCCTCTTCAAAAATATATTGAGCCCAAGAAAAATAGATCATGTGTAACCCTTTGGATGACATTTCATTCAGCCACTTTTCTTCTAATTCATAATCCCAAAACACTTTCCAAACTTTATGTCTCATCACACACCTCTTCCTAAGAGCGTCTTCCCATTTTCAAGTAACTCCTCTAATCGAATAATTTCATCTTTTAATACTGACTTGCCAAGTTTTGTGATTATATATTCTTTTTTTCTGGAATCCGTCTCAGAAAACACTTGTTCAATCCAAACTTTTTCAACCAATGTATTGATGGCACCATATAGAGTACCTGCACCAAGGTTTACGCGATTTCGGCTTAGAAGCGTCACATTTTGCATGATGCCATAACCGTGCAAAGGTTCTAACAATGATAATAGTATGTAGTACACGGCTTCAGTTAATGCACCTCTTTCATTGCTTTCAGGCAATTGAGTCACCTCCCGTTATTACGTTGGCTGTTATATCGGCTTCCGTAATATAAATATATCGGCTTCCGTAGTAGATGTCAATAAAAAAACCTGACCATCTGTCAGGTTTTTTAAAAGGTTTATATTGTAGACACAACTTTTTCTATGGATTGACTGCTGATCATAATTTCATCCATATCTCTATCTATGCTGTCCGTTGTGGCTTTCACTTCTTCTATGATGGCTGTGCTTTCTTCAAGAGCTGCACTGATGGTTTCTGTACTTGATGATAATTTTGAGTTTGCATCCATAATTTTTGTAACACCATTGTCCATTCTTAAAACTTTTCCTTTTAAAGTCTCTGTGCCTTGATCTAACGAGGCAATTCTTTCAGAAATCTTATCTAAAGATTGACTCGTTTCATCATTCGTCGCGACCAAACCCGTAAAACCGTCTTGAAGGTGATCAAAAGAAACTGTTACGCTACTAATTTCGGTATCAATTTTGCCCGATAATTCATCTGTATCTTCAGCTAACTTTCTAATTTCTTGTGCGACAACAGCAAATCCTTTGCCACTATCACCAGCTCTTGCTGCTTCTATAGAGGCATTTAATGCAAGAAGATTGGTTTGATTCGCTACCGCTTTTACAAGTTGCAAGATGCCTTTAATATCATTTACCTTTTGTGCATTAATCTTAACTTCACCATTAAGTTGATTGATGGTCTGTGTATTGTTTGATGCCAATTTGGCAATTTGATTATTTAAATTTGATAGTTCGTGGCTCAGTCCAGAAATATGTTCAGAGAAATCATTGACCTCCGTGACTTCATGCTTAAACGATCCAATCAAATCTAAAATCAATTTACTCTGATGTGATATAGATTCCGTCGCCATGGTTTGATCATATGACCCTTTTGCGATTTCCTCCATGGCATTAACCAGAGCATTCATAGCACTTGATGACCGTTCAATCTTATGAAACATATCACTCAAATCGTTTTTTACACTTTCCACAGAAGCCTGTCTTTTAATCAACTCATTACGTTCTATTTCTGCTTTTTTCGCCAATTCTTCGGCTGCCCTTGTCGAGCGATCCAGTTCTTTAGAAAACCCATTTGACGCCACTAATACCGTTGCAAATACCTGAATCCCTATAACCAAAAGCATCGCTTTTTCAGTTGTAATCAGCAGACTACTTAAAACCGTCCAAATTATTAAAGTCAATAAGCCCAAAAGTCCAAAACCCAACGTGTATTTTCTCATGCTATTCAGTGATAATGGGATTAAAAACACGAGTAAGGTCAAGAATGAAAGTCGATTTGAGTTGACCATAAACATACTAAAAAATGCCAGTGGCAAATAACCTGATAAGGGTGTAATCAGGTTAGAAAACCGACTAAAGTGATTTTTTAGATAAATGGCGTTGGCAATGGCAAACAAAGCAAAAACAGTGATCGTTCCAATTGAAAAAACAGTTAAATCCCCTGAATAACCAGGTGTTAAAAAGACTCCATATGCGCCGATTAAAGAAATTGCACCAATAATTGAATATGTAACGGCGATGATCTTCATAATTTGATGATTACGAGCTTGGATATTTGATACTTCGTTCATATAATCTCCATTTTTGCTTTATTTTGGTCTATAAGTATTTTATCATTTACTCTGAATAATAGCAATTGCAGTTTATACACCGTTTCAGAACTCTAGGCGAATTATAAAAAATACGACCGCATTCGAACGCGGTCGTATACAATTCCCTCACTAAGCTTATCTTAAATGATATTTTTCATATGCTTCAATCCATTGTTTTACAGTCATTTTTTCCATCAGCTTACCAATAAGCTCAAATGGAATCAGTTCCAGTTTTTTAAAGCGAATACAACTCTTGCCCATATCAAGCTTTGCTGTCGTCGCTTTTGGGTATTCTTCGAGAAACCACTTTAGGAGATTTTCATCTGAGTAAATGCCCATATGGTAAATTGCAATAAAGTGCATCTGTGCAGCAATACCCACAAAAGGCAGAGGCTGATTAGGCTTACAGTGATAACCAGCAGGATAAAGGCTAAAAGGCACTTCAAAACCAACC
The DNA here is from genome assembly GCA_038246775.1 of Peptostreptococcales bacterium. GTDB lineage: Bacteria > Bacillota > Clostridia > Peptostreptococcales > Acidaminobacteraceae > Fusibacter_C. The sequence continues at coordinate 4,619 of JBBRVO010000036.1, forward strand.
ATACCAGAACCTACAGCTTCTTCAAACCCCTCTGGAATATGTGATTTAATGACCTCACGCAGTTTATACATCACTTCTTTTTGATGTTCAGAGACTTGTTCGTAATATTGATCAGGCGTTCCAGCAAATATTGGCATAATGCACCTCCTAATTGATAATGATACTTAATTGATACCCTTGTTAATATTTTCAAAACCAAAATCAATAGTACCACTTACCTGTAACCAAGTAATTCGCAGCTGTTTGATCAGCTGCATCTACAATTTCTTGTTTGAAGCCCATGAGTTTTAGCAATTTAATGGCATTTCGACTGGTTGCAGCACCTTCTCTCAATTTATAATCAAAATGCATTTCATTTTCATCCACTTCTTCTTGAAAGTGGTAGGCTATGAAATCATCTTTAAGAAGGTTACAAAGTTCTAAATCATGTGTTGCTGCTATTGTCAGTAAGTTTTCCTTATTAAGTGCTTTTAATATTTGAGTGGATGCTGCAATGCGTTCGATTGTGTTAGTCCCTCTTAGCACTTCATCAATCACACAAAGGATTCTAACACCTGAGTCATTGTTGGTTAAGTGCAACCGTCTTTAAAAAAGTTGACTTACCCGATGCATTCGATCCCGTCAGAATAATGGCCTTTTGCGACTCAAAATCATTGGGAACACAGCTAACTAATAGCGGATGACGTAGTTCGGTACTATTAATATAAGGTTTAATTGCATCGTTATAATCAATCATAGGCATACAATAATTGCCAATTTGTTGTTGGTAAGACGCAATCGCTATAGCAGCTTCCATACGTCCTAGAAATTCAAACAACTTGAAGATATGCTCACTGTTTCTACCAATAAAGTTCTTGAGTATTTCATAAGTAATCAAATCAATCAAAAACCAGTTTGAAATCATATCCGCGATTTCATTACCTGCTGCAAGTGATACGCCACCTACGCTTCTCATGGCTTTAAGTGCAATAAAAGTCTCATCAAAAGGTTCTAAAAGTACTTGTAGCTTAGGCGCTTTGATTTTCTTGATGCGGTGCGCAGCTACCACCATAGAGACCGAATAGTTAACCGTCTCAAAATCGGTATACATGCCTTTCTGGCGTGACTTTTGGGTCCTAATAATAGCTTTCTCAAAGGCATTTAATCTCATGCCTTCGGATATCAAGCCAAGCACGAAGGGCGAAATAAGGTCTATTTTTATGTGTTATTTGTCTATAAGCTATTTTTTTCAATACTCTGGGTCCCTTTCAACTTGTTCTCCTTTTTAAGTTTAGTTTTGTTGATAGGCTTATTATGACATAAGATTATGGTTGAAATATCTTTTGAATATGGCGAATTATGTGATAAAAGTGTATTTTAAATGTAAACTTTTATTATAATAATTGACATAAGAAAAAATTGCCTTTAGAATGTAATTGTACCCCCTATACAGGGGGGTTCGGAGTGAGATAGTAAGGCACTTCAAAGTTAAATGACTTTGATTTTCCCTAAAAATACATTAAGAGGTGACTTAAATGGAAAAAATAGTTATAATTGGCGGCGTAGCCGCTGGCGCGACAGCAGCAGCAAAAGCTAGAAGACTTTCAGCAGATGCTCAAATTACAATCCTTGAAGCAGGTGCTGATATATCCTTTGCAAATTGTGGGCTCCCTTACTACATTGGCGGAGACATTAAAAGCCGTTCAAAGCTTATTTTACAAAGTCCTGAGAGTTTTAATGACGCATACCAAACTGCGGTTCATATCCATACGGCGGCAACGGAAATAGATCGAGCAAATAAAATCGTGCATACTGTGGATTCACGAACAGGTGAAAAAAAGCAGTTTGAGTATACGAAGCTGATTTTGGCTCAAGGGGGGAAACCGATTGCACCGCCGCTTCCTGGCGCTGATCAAGATCATGTTTTTCAACTCTGGACACTCGATGACATGGATAAAATCCATTCATTTATAGTGGATAAACAACCTAAAACTGCTGTAGTCGTTGGTGGTGGCTTTATCGGACTTGAAATGACTGAAGCCCTCGCTAAAAGAGGCATGAAAGTATCCGTCGTTGAGATGATGCCACATGTCATGGCTATTATGGAAGCTGAAATAGCTGGTTTTATTCAAGAAGAATTGATGGCTTATGGCGTTGATTTATACACAAATAAGGCACTCTCAGAGATTCACAAAAACACCTTATTACTTAAAGATGGTACGCAGGTAAACGCAGATATGGTCCTATTATCAATCGGCGTGCGCCCTACTTTAAAACTCGCACAAGAGTCTGGTCTTGAACTGGGCGCAGCTGGCGGTTTACTCGTAGATTCAACTTTAAAAACAAGTGACGATAATATTTACGCTGCTGGCGATATGATTGAATTAGAACATCGCGTACTCGGCAAAAAAGTGCGTATGCCACTTGCAGGTCCAGCAAATCGTCAAGGTCGAATCGCTGCAGAAAATGCACTTGGTAAAAGACATGACTATAAAGGATCAATCGGTACATCCATCGTTAGAGTTTTTGAAGCTGTAGCCGGTACGACCGGGATTTCTTTAAAAGTTGCAAGAGCTGAGGGCATCCATGCAGATGCAATCGTTATTCATAAAGAAAATCATACGTCTTACTATCCAGGTGCGGAGCTCGTAACAGTTCTTGTGGTTTATGACAAAGAAACGGGCATCGTACTGGGCGGTCAAACGGCAGGCTATGCAGGTGCTGATAGAAGACTTGATGTTTTGGCAACTGCTGTGGCGGCTAAACTTACGGTTTCTGATTTATCGGATATGGATTTTGCGTATTCACCGCCACTAGGCAACGCAAATGATGCGATTAATATGGCAGCTTATGTCGCTGAAAATAGAATGACTGGTTTTTCTCCGGCTTTGACAATCAATGAACTAGATGTCTATTTAGAAGGTAAAAATGTACTTTGGATCGATGTCAGAGATGTGTTTTCATTTGAAAAATCACATGTTGAAGGCGCTGTAAATATGCCACTGGAAATGCTTTCTTCAACCCTTCATAAATTACCTAAAGATCAATTACTCTTTGTTTATGATAAAACGGGTAAAAAAGGCCATCAAGCATTGCGACTTTTAGTAGGTGCTGGCATTACAAATGTAATGAATGTAAGCGGTGGCTTTATAAGTCTTTCTAACTATGCAAGAGCTGTTAAGCCACAGAACTTTGTTTTAAACTTACCAGCTCCAGAACCGAAAAAACTTGGCGAAACGCACCTCGATGAAAAAGACAATGTCAAAAAAGAAGAAGTAAAGAAAGAAGTAAAAAAAGAAGTGCCAACTGGGCCTTTGGTTATTGATGTCCGAACTGGCGAAGAGTTTGCCTACGGTGCTTACCCTGGTGCCATCAATATTCCGCTTGATGAATTAGAAGACAGAGTCACTGAGATTGAAAACAAAAATAGGCAAATTATCCTTTACTGTGCCTCTGGTGCAAGAAGTGCTTATGCCTTACAAATTCTCAAGGCTTATGGCTACATTAATTCTGAAAATGGCGGCGGACTGGCGAGAATGATGGCTAGATCTAGAAAATAGTGTGATAGTAAGACAATAAAAACCACTCGGACATTTCTGCTGAGTGGTTTTTTTCTCATATTTCCATTTTGGAACTATAATCCCAATGTCGGGTACATTTGATTTTCTAATGTTCTTAAAACGAAATTGAGATGTTTTTTTTCTTCGTTCATCACTATTTTGATTTCGTCAGGCGCAATATTTGGATACAATGTATGCAATTCGTGCACCAAGATTAAAGTGTCTCTTTCGATTTTTTCTGCAACAACAAGAGCATCTTCTTTTATGAATCTCTTTTTCACAGCTTCGTTTCTGAAATAACTAAATTTAATCAACGAATCAATAAATTCATACGCATCGTCCTCAACTTCAACGAACAAATCGCCTTCAAATCTGTTCATTAATGCAGTATACATTTCCTCATGTCTTTCTTCATCTTTAGCAAGTTTTTCAAATACGGCTTTGGCTTTTGGATGGGTGACTTGATTTGAAAGTTCATGATAAAGCACAGCGACCTTTTTCTCAGATTCAACTAGCAACATCAACAATTCTTTTCCATTATAGGTTTTCATTGGTACCCTCCTCTGTATAAATCATGACAATAACGATTGCATTAAAAGTAAGTTCTTAAAGTTGTTCAATAATTTTAAATAGCGAATTGACATCCATATCCTGATCAAGCATAAATATTTCAGTAATTTTAAGGTCTTTGAATAACGCCTTAACTTCAAATATCACTTCCTGTTCTTTTTCAATTTTATTTTTAAAAAAAGGATCCAGGATATTTGGTGGCAATATTTTGTTGATGATGATCTCAGAAACAGGTTGATGTGCTTCGCTTAAATAGCGCATGGCCTTTTTTGTTTCTTCAAGAGGCATTTTTTCAGGATTCATCACCAAATGGATGGAGGTGTTTTCTGATCGAATCATATCTTGTGCCTTCAAAAAAGTTTCCCGTCGAATCTTCAATCTAGTAAGAATAGGATCTTCCTCTTTTAGACCAAGCATGGTTTTAAGTTTTACAATTTTTTCCCTTTTTTTGATCAACCCCTCAAACCATTCAATTAACAATTCTGGTAATGTCAGCAGTCTCAATGTATGACCAGTAGGCGCTGTGTCGAAAATCATAACATCATAAATATCTTTATACAAATCCATAAGTTCAATTATTTTGTCAAATAAACTGGCTTCATGTGTACCGGGCATTACTCTTGCTGCCCTCAACTGTTTATTGACATCTTCCAGAACTACAGGACTTAGTATCGAATTCAAATCTCTTCTGATCTGATCGATATATAAATTTGCTTCTTCTTCTGGATCAATTTCAATAGCGTCCAGTAAGGGTGTGATGCTTTTTATTTTTGATCCAACCTGAACGCCCAATACATCAGAAATCGAATGCGCTGGATCTGTGGAAACCAACAATGTTTTTTTCCCAAGTTTAGTATAATGGTGCGCTCTTGCTGAAGAAAGGGTGGTTTTACCCACCCCGCCTTTTCCTCCGTAGAATTCAACTTTTAGCATCAGATTCTCCTTAAGGATCCATGTCGAGGTCTGAAAAACGTTCTTCCCAGATGCTCTTTCTCTTAACCATGCGCTTGATCCAAGCCTCTTCTTCCTCAACCATGTAAGGTAACAGTTCCAACATATAATACATTGTCGGGAAGTTGAGACCCAGCAGATCCGCTCTTGCGGCTAGTAGAAAATTGTCCTCTTCCTGTCTTAAATCTTTTTCTATTAACGTATATGCTTTTTTGTTGAAATTAAGTGCGCCTGTGAAAAAAAGTGCAATATTCTCTAAGAATTTCATTGTTTTATTTTTGCGTCAGAAAGTTTGTCAGATTTTAACGCTTTTGAAGCTTCCACAATCAGAACAAGCGCAAGGATAAATAAAACGACAGAAAATACTAAGAGAACCGGTTGAGCGAAACTTTTCATTATTAGAATGACCAACGCAACAAGCGTCACTGAAAACATAAAGATCATTGGTATTATAACAAAGCCATAACCTTTATTGTTCTTTTTAAGCCAAACGGCCAGTGCGAGTAACGAAAGCGCTGCAAGCAATTGATTCGCAGAACCAAATAATGGCCAAACAGTTGCCCAACCGTAGAAGGACAAGGTACCTGCTATAAGAACTGTAATTGCTGTTGCACCATATCTATTTGTAAATACAGTCTCTTTTGTTTGATTTTCTTTTGTAAACATTTCTTGAAAAATAAATCTAGCAAGACGCGTTGCAGTGTCCAAAGTTGTCATCGCAAAAGCTGAAATTGCAAGTGCAGTAAAACTCTTACCAACTGTGAAAGGCAATCCGAAACTCGTCATAAATGATCCAAGTCCATCACTAAATACGTTGACTGGACCGCCACTTCCCAAGAGTTCAGTTAATTTTCCACCGGTAACATAAGCTGCCGTAATGATTGCCAGTGTTGCTAATACACCTTCAATTAGCATTGAACCATATCCTATAACTTTGATATCTTTTTCATTATCAAGTTGTTTTGAGGTTGTACCTGAGCCGACAAGTGAGTGGAATCCTGAAATAGCACCACAAGCGACTGTAACAAAAAGCATTGGGAACAGATAAGAACCATTGACATTAAATGCTGTAACACCAGATAATTGGAGTGTTGGTCTCATAATAACGATTCCAATTACACCACCAATCAGCATTGCATATAAAAGGAATGAATTCAAATAATCTCTAGGTTGTAAAAGAATCCACACAGGTGTTACTGAAGCAATAAAGATGTACCCGAGCAAAATAGCCATCCATACGTTTTTTGAAAGTGAAAGTGGGAAAACAGTACCAAGATAGATAGCACCCATCAAAAGTGCGACCCCGATTACTGTACCCAAACCAAGTCCCACGCCTTTTCTATAAACCCCATATCCGAAAAAGATTGCGAGTAATATAAACAACATTGAACTAGATGCCGCTTCTGGAACTGAAACAAATGTGTTAGCAACTATATTGGCGAATGCTGCTATTACAAGAATCAAAGTCAACCATGCAAATATTGAGAAAAGTTGCTTGCCTCTTTTTCCCATCGTCGTTCCAATCACTTCACCGATGGACTGGCCTTTATGTCTAACTGATGCAAACATAGAGCCCATATCGTGGACGCCACCGAAGAATATTGAGCCGATAACAATCCATAAGAAAACTGGAATCCATCCGAAAATAGCAGCGCCAATTGGGCCAACTATAGGTCCTGCGCCTGCAATAGATGAGAAGTGATGCCCTAAAAGCACAGGTGCTTTGGCAGGCACGTAGTCGATACCATCGTTCATGGTGTGTGCTGGCGTTTTTCTACTTGGATCTATTCCGAATTTCTTTGCCAACCATGAGCCGTAGGTTGCATAAGCCACCAAGAACAAAACGACAGATACAATTACTAAGGTTAATCCGTTCATGTTTTCCCCCCTAAGATAATAGTTTTGCGAGTTTTTTTTGGTCATTATGACCAAATTTGTTAGTGATGATATTATTTTTAGAATCAATTAAAATCAGTTTAACTTTGATCCAACCTTTAAGTCCCCAATAAATACTTTTGGAAGGATTTAATCTTTCCACCGACTTTTTCACATCATTTGGAACCTGACCGCCTGTACTCGCAATAACAGTCAATAAGGTTTCCATATGATCTTTATCAGCCGACGTGAATTGATTTAAATAATTGGTAATAAATAAATTGATTTCTGATAATGCCTGAATGTTAAAATCATCATAATGCTTGTAGTAAACTTCTTCAAAATTCGAAAAAGCATAATACTCAATTTTTTTGTCTGCCATATACTTGGAATTTCTCTGGTAATACTTCGCCATGAAATCGAAATCAACTCCTAAACGCTCATAAGACTCAAAGGTATCATAATAGCGGTCATAACCTTTCATCAATTGATCTTTAAACATAATTCACCCCCACACTCATATATTACAAAAAAAAAATAAGACATCTCATAATTATTAGTGAGTTGTCCTAAATAAAGCGTGAACTGTACGTTTTTGAGTTTAGATGTCCATCATTTTTTTGAAGGTTAGAACGTTTGAACGACTGATAGGAATCAGTTCATTAAAGCCTTCCACTTTAACAAGATAAGTTCTTTCTACAGGTTCGATTACTGTAATGAATTTTAGGTTGATGATAAAACTCCGATGACATCTGAAAAAAAACGAATCCTGAAGGGACTCTTCGAGTTTGCCAATGTTATTTTCGTATGAAAATATTTGATTATTCGTAAAAATTTCAACGTGTTTGTCATTTGCACGGCAATAGCGGATTTCATCGTATTTTATTGGCCTAAGGACCTCCTTCTCATAAATGAGTAGAAAATCCTTGATTATTTTTTTAGGAATGACTTTACTTCTCGATTGTCTCACTTTATCAAGGGATTTATTGAGTCGTGCGTTATTGATGGGTTTTAGCAAATAATCCAAAGCATCGAGTTCATAAGAAAAAACGGCATATTCAGCAAAAGCTGTCACAAAAATGATATGAATGTTTTTTTGAGACACTATTTTTTTAGCGCATTTCAAGCCATTTGTTCCAGGCATCTGAATATCTAAAAATACGAGGTCAATATCATGAGTCATGATGTAATCAAAGGCTTTTTCTGGGTCCATAAAAGTATTTTTGACTTGGATGTCATCACAAAGGGATAATTGAAAAACTAGTTCTTCAATAGCCAAGTACTCATCATCAATAATCACAACATTCATACTTGATCTCCTGTGGGTATAGAAAACGAAACCAACGTTCCGCTTCCGGGTTTTGTCTCAAAATTGAGGCCATTGTTGTTCTTAAAAGTGGCTAAAAGTCTCTTGTGCGTTGTCATTAGGCCAATATGATTTTTAGTTTCATCTAAGCTGTAGATACTCTCGACAATCGCCGCATCTATGCCAATGCCATCGTCTTCAATGGCTATCTCATAAGATGCATCCGATTTTGTTATCATAATTTTAACTTTCCCACTACTTTTGTGTTCGAAGATACCATGCTTGATAGCATTTTCAATGAGTGGTTGAATGATTAAAGGCGGCACTTCTACATCCAGTTGCTCCGGGACATCAAATTCAATGATGAGACGATTTCCAAAACGCGCCTTTTCAAGTTCAAGGTATGCCATAACCTGATCAAGTTCTTTTGCAAGTGTTATAATGCTATCGTTATGGATGATGTTATTCCTAAAATAATCTGAAAACTTGACGAGTAATTCGCGCGCTTGATTGGGTTCAATTCTTATGAGTGCATGGATGGTGTTGAGTGCATTAAATAAAAAATGCGGATTAATCTTTGATTGTAGTACCGAGAGTTCCGCTTTATTGAGCAGATGCTTTTGTTCATCGAGATGACTGAGCTCAAGCTGCGTTGAAAAAAGCATGGCAAGTCCACTTGCGAGTTCTTCATCCACCAATGAGGTTTTATCTTTTCCGAAGGCATACAATTTTATAGACCCGATAGCCTCTCCATTTACGATTAATGGCGCTATGACAACACTGAGATTTTTACCTTTCTTAGATTTTACATCTACGTTAAGTACAGAAGAAATAACGTGCTTCTGTTCCATTGCTTGCTTGGTAATGCTAGAATGTATGAAATCACCGGCCTTAAATCCAAGAGAGTCGATCCCCTCATAAGCAAAAATTCTTTCCCGATCTGTAATTGCCACGGCATCAACTTTTGCGATACTTCGAATGATTCTAACCACATTTTGACCTGCCTCGATAGTCAATCCCAGCCTTAAGTATTTCATAGTTTCTCTCGCAATTCTAAGAGCTTGTTCAGAGCGAAACGCACCCTGCATATCATTGTTCTTAAGCACGTTTTGATAGATGATAATCATAAGTGCTATGCCGATTGAATTGGTCAAAATCATCGGAATTGAAATTATTCTAACTAAAATCAACGCATCTACAAAAGGTTTTGCGATCAACAAAATGATGATCATTTGTACCGTTTCGGTGACAATCCCGGCTAAAAATCCAAACACAACTTTATTTTTACTTCTGATAAAATACTGGGAGAATAATCCTGCAATCAGACCTTCCAGTGCTGTTGAGATGCCACAAGACAATGCTGTAAATCCACCTATATCAATTAGATAACGATGACCTCCTGCGATCAGACCTGATAGTACGCCAACAAAAGGGCCACCAATCAACCCGCCCACAACAACGCCAATCATTCGGTTGTTTACGATTGCTCCCATAAAGGGTATCCCGGAGTAAGTGCCTATTATCCCCATGAATCCGAAAACCAACGCAACAATGATTTTATCTCTTAATGTGAATTTTCGATCATGAATGATTTTGACAAACATCTTGGTGCTTGAAAAAATATAAATCACTAAGAAAATCAGTGATACTTTTGTGGTAAGTCCCCAAAGCAAATCTGCCATGTGTTCGCCTACTTTCAAAATATTTTCAATAATTGAATCACTATATTAATTACTTTACCATGTAAGTTACTCTATCTTCAATTATTTTTTACTTTTTGAGGGTCACTAGCTTCATCGACATAGAAGGTGTTATAATATTTAAAAGCAATCGTTTAGATTCAAAAAGTAATTTAGAAATTGTGAGGTGCATAAATGAAAGAAAACAATAAACTGATCATTATTTTGATTATATTGCTATCACTTGTAATCATTGGCACCATAGGTTACTCGAAACTCCTTGATGTGAGTTTGTTAAATGGCCTTTACATGACTGTTATTACCATCTCCACTGTTGGTTATAAAGAAGTTGCCCCTATGACAGATGCCGCAAAAGTATTCTCAATTTTCATCATTTTTTTCGGTGTTGGTACACTAGGTTATGCGCTAACAAATATGCTTCTACTTTTTGTTGAAGGCGACATGAAATACTTATGGAGGAAAAAAAATATGGCAACTAATATTCAGAAACTTAATAATCACTTTATCTTGTGCGGTGCTGGTGAAACAGGCGAAATTGTGATTAACGAATTTATAAAGAATAAAAGCGATTTCGTCATCATAGAAAAAGATACGCAACGCTATGAATTTTATTTGGCACAAGGCCTGAACATCATTCACGGAGACGCCACAGAAGAAGCCATTTTATCAAAGGCAAATATTGAACATGCCAAAGGTATTATTACGACCCTTCCTACGGATGTTGGCAATGTTTTCGTCGTTCTCACAGCACGTACTTTGAACAGAGACTTATATATCATCTCACGAGCTGTTGACAAACATGCACCAGACAAACTCAAAAAAGCTGGTGCAAATAAAACCATCTCAGCAAATGAGATTGGTGGCCGTCGAATGGCCGCTCAAATGTTGAGACCCTCCGTTGTCTCCTTCCTTGAAGTAGTAACAAGCATTGGTGATGAACAGTTAGACCTTCAAGATGTAATCATTGGAGAACATTCTGAGATGGTTGGAAAAGATTTAAAGGAATTAAAAATACCGGATCGGTTTGGACTCGTCATCATTGCATCAAAAAAAGAAGGTCAAATAAATATGACCCTCAATCCAAAATCTGATTTAGCACTAAACATAGGTGATATGATACTAGTTCTTGGAAGCAATGATCAAGTCAATGCACTTAGAAAAATAGCAAATGACTCCGGGGTACGTAAGCTGAAATAAGAAATAGCCGATGAATAGGGTTAAACGCCTTATTTGTTGACTACATTCACAGGTGATCCATTTAGAAATTTATCTAAATTATCTATGGCAATTGCCATGAGACGTGCTCTAGATTCAATCGGTGCCCACGCTATATGCGGTGTAATGATACAGTTTTTTGCTTGTATTAAAGGGTTATCCATTTTAGCAGGCTCTGTAGAAACCACATCCATCGCGGCCGCATAAACTTTGCCGCTATTGAGTGCATCTGCCAAATCTTGCTCGACAATCAGTGGTCCCCTAGAGGTGTTGATTATAATCACGCCATCCTTCATTACTTCAATAGTTTCGCGATTGATCATGCCCTTTGACTTGTCATCAAGTGGGCAGTGCAAATTAATGACGTCCGATGCTTTGTATAGTTCATTAAGGTCTACATACTTAAGGGTTTCAGATTCTAAAGAGGCATCTTGGTAATGATCACAGGCCAATATGTTCATACCCATTGCTTGCGCAATTTTTGCAGATTCTTTTCCGATTCTGCCCATGCCAACAATACCCATGGTTTTTCCAGAGAGTTCAATGAGCGGATAATCCCAAAAGCAAAAATCTGGGCAACTACTCCATGTCCCTTGTTTTACGCTTTCACTATGTGCCCCCACATGATGGCATATTTCCAGTAATAAGGCAAAAACAAATTGTGAAACCGCTGCGGTGCCATAGGTTGGAATATTGGTTACGACGATGCCAAATTCTTTTGCCGCCTCAATATCTACCACGTTATATCCCGTTGCAAGAACCCCAACATATTTCAAATCTTTCAAAGCGTTAAGGGTTTCACGTGTCAGTGGCGTTTTATTGGTAAAAATAATTTTTGCACCTTCGCAGCGCTCTATTATGGCATCATCACTTGTTCTGTCATAAACATGCAAATCACCCATTTTTTCAAGTCCACCCCATGATAGATCTCCAGGATTTAATGTATACCCATCTAAAACAACCAATTTCATAATAGCCCTCCTAATCGTATGTGTCGTCATTTTACTTAGACTCAAGACCCATACCCAATTTGATAATGCGTAACATTCTATCGATAGCTGTCTCTAAAATTGTGGATGCATTTTTTATCACCTCTTCAAAAGACATGGGTCTATCAATGGTAGAAAAAATCGCATCCACACCATAGTCATATACCTGATCGGCATCTATACCAACAGATCCTGCCAGTACAATCACCTTTACTTTTTTATCAAGGCATCGCTTACCTATTCCTGTCGGTACTTTGCCATAAATAGATTGGCCATCAATGCGTCCCTCTCCAGTAATGATCAAATCTGCTTCCTGCACAAGCTGGTCAAAATTGACAAGGTCTAGAATCGTCTCGATGCCAGAGCTTAAATGACCTGCTAAAAATACGACCAAAGCGGCGCCGAGACCCCCTGCGGCTCCAGATCCAGGAATCTTGCTCACATCCACACCAAATTTTTTGAAGAGCAATGACTCAAAGTGTACCATACCCGCTTCGAGGCTAACCACTTGTTCTGCATTTGCCCCTTTTTGAGGTCCATAAATATGCGTCGCACCCAGTGGCCCTGTCAGTGGATTGGTTACATCACACATTACCCTTACTTTAACTGCTTTTATTCTCGGATCTAACTTTTCTATACTAATCTTCGAAATTCTCGATAGATACGCGCCGCCAAAACCGATACCCCCGCCAGCTTCATCTTCGAATTCTACACCCAGTGCCTGAAGCATGCCGATGCCACCATCATTGGTTGCACTACCACCAATACCCATGATGATTTCCTTTGCCCCTAAATTAAGGGCTTCTAGAATCAATTCCCCAGTACCGTATGACGTGGTCTTCATAGGGTTTTTTTCATGTTCACGGATTAAGGTAAGGCCAGAAGCTTCAGCCATTTCAATAATTGCAAGGTCATCTTTCATCGCAAATTTAGCACGTGTCATGGTGCCTAATGGCCCCGTTACCATCTTTTCATGGCGTTCTCCACCAATGGCAGCCAGCACTGCTTCAACAGTGCCTTCACCCCCATCTGCGATGGGAATTTTCACTATTTCTGCGCTTGGAAAGTATTTAGTGACGCCCCGCTCTAGATGCTGAATCACTTCCATACTAGAAAAAGTACCTTTGAAGGAATCAGGCGCTAAAATAATTTTCATAATTTCTCCTAAGTGTTAATGACACTACCGTTAACGAACCAATACGTCTATTACACTTCTTTACTTTTCTTAAAGGTAGCCCTTACTTGTGAGATGATCGTAAACATTATAATGGCAAAGAAGAATATGACAATAGGGCTCGTATAAAAACCTATCAAACTACCATTTGTTGCACTGAGCGCCGTCCTGAACTTAACGTCCATCATGTTACCTAGGATTAAGCCTAGAACGATGGGTGCGGCTGAATATTTCATTTTATTGAGGAAATAGCCCACAACGCCAAAAACGAATACCATGCCCATATCAAATTTTGATAATCCGATGGCATATGAGCCTATGACGCAAAGACACGCGACGATTGGCATTAAATAAAGCACTTTAACCTTGAGTATTTGCGTCACCGGTTTTGCAATAAATATACCCACAATCCATAAAGCAACGACAGAAAGTAATAACAATGCCGCCATATAAGAAATAAATCCCGGCGATTCAATTTCAATTCTTGGTCCTGGGATGATACCATGTAAAACAAATGCGCCTAGAAGTACGGCTGCAGGCGGGCTACCTGGAACACCTAGTGATAAGAGCGGGATCATTGCGCCACCGATGGCTGCATTATTGCCAACTTCAGGTGCAATACACCCTTCATACATACCCGTACCAAATTTTTTGCCGTCCTTACTCGTTTTACGTGCTGCTTCGTAAGAAACCCATGCCGCAACATCTTCGCCAACGCCTGGAAGTGCACCAATCCCAACACCGATAAATGAAGATTGTAAAATCGTTCTCCATTTAGATAGTGTTATCTTAAAGATGTTTTCTTTTTCAGCAGCCGTATTTTCAACTTTCATGGCATCCGTATCTTGTTTCGTTTGGAATGCTTTTATGACTTCGGGCACCGCGTAGAAGCCAATCATCGCTGGAATAATGGCAATACCGCTTGCCAATTGATAATTGTTAAAGGTAAAGCGAAACACGCCTTCCACGTCATCAATTCGGATAAATGCCAGTGAAATACCGATTAATCCGCCAATCCAACCCTTCAAAGAGATGTCTTCTTGAGCGATAGATCCACAAATTAAGACGCCAAAGAGTGCCAGCATAAAAAACTCAGGGGACTTAAAGCTCAAGGCCACTTTGGTTAAGGGCGGCGTCAGTAGAACAAGGGCTAAGCAACCAACAAAAGTACCTATTACAGAAGCCGTTCTTGTTACTTTGATTGCATTGGCAGCCTTGCCTTGAAGTGCCAATTGATGGCCATCAAGCGCGGTTGCGGCCGCTGATGGTGTTCCTGGGATATTTAATAAAATAGCAGAAATGCTTCCGCCATAAATTGCCCCTACATAAATACCCATGAGAATCACGAAGGTATACTCAAGGGGCACTTTATACGTAAGGCCAGTTAAAAGCGCAACGCCCATTGTTGCTGTAAGGCCTGGTAGTGCACCGATGACAACGCCAAGTGTCGTTGAAAGAAGCATGAGTAAAATCACATTAATCGTCAGCAAATCCCCTATAGATGTAAAAAAATGAATCATACTTTGCATAGTTTCCCCTTTCTTATGGCAACGGTACTTGTGCCAAATTGCCAAATCCAAATGTTAAGGCAGCCGTCGCACAAATACTAATAATCAAAATTATAATGATTTTTTTTGAATGTCTCTCTTCTTCAAAATAGAACATAAATAACGTTAAGAAAATAAAAGTTGCAATCATATAGTGAAGCAATGGAATTAAAATAAATATATAAGCAGCTAGCCAACCTATAATAATAACGGATACTTGAAAAGATTTGGATTTCATGAGGTCATTGAATTTATCTTTCGTAAAAAAATCAAATTTTGCGCCATCTTTTACGGCTATTTTAAAGAGCATAACACTACAAATACCTAATAGAAAAGTGACGATCATGGGAAATAATCCTGCGGACTTATACCACTCAGTGTTTCTACTTAATGAATTTTGCATATACTGAAACGACATGATAAAGCCCACAATGGCTATAAACATCAGAAGTATGCTGGTGACAAGGTCTGCTCTTCTAAGTGCGGATTTGTTCATTTAAAGTACCTCCATTTCTTAATAATTCCCTGTAACTAATTATTTCACAATAACCGATTACAGGGAATTCTTTTTTTACAGGTTCAAATTATAAGCTATGGTTTTTCTATGGTTTTGCAATACCCAAATCCGCGGGACTAAATTTAGTGAGTTTAAGGTCATCTAACATCCAGCTCATAATACTTTCAGCTTTAGCAGCGAAGTCACTTGCTTCTTTTTCAGTTAAGTTATAAATAACCGCATACTGAGCCGTTGCAAATTCTTTGATTTCTGGTGTTTCCATAGCGGCTTTAAAAGATTCACGTAGTTTTGCTTTGATCGCTTCTGGCGTATCCATAGGCACGCAGAATCCAATAAATTGGCTTAACGGAAGATTTTTTTCAAGCACTGGAAGTTCTTTAGTTACGGCATCGATCACGCCAAAACCAGGCATATCATAATCTAACGTTTGTGTCGTTGTAATCGGAATCAAGTCACCCGATTTTACAAATTCAGCAACTTCGCCGGCAGATGCAATAACAAGAGCAGTCTCACCAGAAACACAAGCTGTAATAGCAGTTCGGCTACCATCATAGGTCACATTGCCTAGTGGTACGTCACCATAACCATTAAATAAATTTGCAAGTAGGAACCATAACCCACCGCTTGTACTTGCAATTTTGATTTCATTTGGCGCTGCTTTAGCCGCTGCGATTAAGCTTGCAAAATCAGTATAGCCTGAAGCTTTGTTGGCAAGTAAAAGACCCGGTGATCCGCCTGCAATAAAGTATTCCCAATCTTTAGAAGTTTGTTCAATACCTGTCATAACTGGAATTGTTAAAGGTGTTTCAGAAGTGCCTAAAATAGTATATCCGTCATGTGGGCCACCCCAAACATATGAAGTACCTGTGCTACCCGCCGTACCACCCGTCATATTACTTGAGATTACCTTTTGTCCTAATGAAGCTTCCATAGATGCTGCTAATGCTCTGTTCCAAAGATCGGTTCCACCGCCTGGGCTAAATGGAATAATATTGTTTACGGATCTTGATGCATATACATCTTCTGTTTTTGCTTGGCAACCTGCTAACATTAATGACATCAGCATCACTACGAGAACGATAGAAATAAGTCTTTTCATTGAATAAGCCCCCCATAATTTTTTAATTGGTTTGGTTTAAACTCTAAATCGTTTATGTGATTGAGAATCTCTCAAGACATACTTAGTTATTCAGTTACAAAATGAGTTGTTTTACTTCTTCAAATCCTGAAGTTCCGATTTTGAATAATGGAATTCCTGGGTCATCATGGGTCACAAGGCTCATAGATATCTGAGCAAATGTAATGACATCCACTTCTTTTGCAAGTTCCATCAAAGCTTCCCGAATCATTGCATCATGCGTCTCGCGATCGCCTGCACAGAGGATATCAAAAGCCCCTTCAACAACCCGCGTCACCGTTTCAATTTTCTTGTTTTGTCTCGCTGCTTCTTCTTCAAGCAATCGAATGGTCGCAAGAGGGCTTGTTGGTAAGGTCGCTAACACGCCGATTCTCGTACCTGCTGCAACCGTCTGTCTGGCAACAGGTTCATCAATATTAAATAATGGAATATTGACAAATTGTCTGGCATACTTAGCGGCTTCATTTACAGAAGTACAAGTTACCATGATACAATCTGCGCCGTTTGACTCTGCAGCTAGTGCGTAATGCATGATGCGTTTTGCAACACTGTTTGTCAAATGACCTGCTGCTCTTGTTTCCGGCAGCAAACTATCATCACAGATATTAAAAATC
>JBBRVO010000037.1:0-20681 GCA_038246775.1 Peptostreptococcales bacterium
CCTCGCTCGAGTAACAATCTAGTAATTAAGGCGTCCTTCTTAAAGACCTTGCCATACTTTTCAATGTCACTTGCGTCTTGAGGGAAGAACGTCCATATTGCATTTTGAAATATCATTGCTCCACCGTTTCATTTGTCGTGTTTGATGTCATTTCTTCTATCGTTTTTCTCTGCGAGATAATTAATTCATCCTTTTGAAGAATCGTTTGATCCTTTTGGTTTAAGGTTTCTTCTTTGATTGCAATTTGTTTCTCAAGTTCCACTGCCTTTTTTTGCAGGCCTTTGATTTCTTTACCACTACGTACTTTTCTGACTGTGTCAATCAGTGTGATAAGCACTGCACCAATAAGAGTTGATATGATGATGACGAGTGCTAAAGAAACTTTGACTTCAAAAAATAACAAGCTAACAGGTACCACTACTGAATTAAACAATGCAAACAGCGTGATGACAATCGCAAATATGAGTATTAGAACTATGTAGATTTGCATAATGACCCTCCTCTAATTAATGTTATTATCATTTCAATTATAGTCTAAAAAAGTAGGGGTGTCGATAAAAAAGCTCAGAATGCATCTAA
This sequence comes from Peptostreptococcales bacterium, assembly GCA_038246775.1. Taxonomy (GTDB): domain Bacteria; phylum Bacillota; class Clostridia; order Peptostreptococcales; family Acidaminobacteraceae; genus Fusibacter_C. The sequence goes on from JBBRVO010000037.1 coordinate 580, forward strand.
GTCACTCTGAGCTTTAAACAAATCACTATTTACCCTAGCATTTCAGGCTATTTTGTAGCGTAGTGCTCTTTTTTTGCAAGGAAATTTCTCGTAAGTGCCCAAGCTGGACTTGCAATAAAGACTGACGAATACGTACCTACTGAAATACCAACAAATAAAGGGAATGCAAATTCTTTAATTGACGTCACACCGAGTACATAAAGTGACCCTATAACAAGCAACGTGGTAAATGACGTATTGATTGTTCTTGACAACGTTTGCGTTATGGAAGTATTTATGATATCAAAGTGTTCTTTCGTCTTTTCACGCTTAACATTTTCTCTGACCCTATCAAATACGACAATCGTGTCATTGATGGAATATCCAACAATTGTGAGAATCGCTGCAATGAATGATGAATTGACAGTAATGCCGAATATGGCATAAATCGCAATTAAGAATGTAATGTCATGAAGGAGTGCTATGATGGCAGCGATACCGAATACGGTTTCAAATCGCACTGAAATATAAACTAACATTGCAACTGAAGCAATAAGGATCGCCATTATTGCACGGTTTCTAATCTCTTTACCCATCGCAGGTCCGAATTGTTCAGCGCTTTTCAGTGCAGTGTCTTCAAGACCATAAGCCACTTTCAATGCGCCAAAAACCTCTTTCCTCATATCGTTGTTTAGTGACGCCTTCGTTTTAATGATGACTTCTGTTTTATCCACGCCAGAATGGACAATTTCAGGATTTAATTTGAAGGATGCAATTACATCTGAAATTTCATTTACAGAGACCTCTTTTCCAATCTCAACTTGCATCATGGTGCCACCTGTAAAATCGATTCCGAGGTTAAGACCATTCAAAAGCATCATCACGAAACCGAGCAAAATGACTGCTCCTGAAAAAGCGAACCATAGTTTATAATGTTTCATAATATTTAGTGTTTTCATCTGTGTTATCAACTGTGTTTTCATCTGTCTTACCCCCTTGATCCGTATAGTTTCTTACGGTCTGTGAAACCAAGCGAAAGTTTTAGCATCGATTTCGTCACAAAAACTGCAGTAAACATACTTGAAATAATACCTATCATAAGGGTAACTGCAAAGCCTTTTATCGGGCCTTCGCCAAATGCAAATAGTATCAACGCTGCAATAAAAGTCGTTACATTTGAGTCGATGATAGTGCTCATTGCTCTATGAAAGCCGCCATCAATAGATGCACGTAAAGATTTTCCAACTTTCATTTCTTCCTTAAGACGTTCAAAGATAATGACATTGGCATCAACCGCCATACCAAGTGAAATAACGATACCTGCAATACCTGGTAATGTCAGTGTTGCATTTAAAGCGATAAGCACATACACGACGAGCACTGCATATAAAGTAAGGGCAATTGAAGCAATCACACCAGGAATTCTATAGAAAGCAATCATAAATAACATGACTAAAAGGATGCCCACTATCGCGGCTCTAATCGCAGAATTAAATGAATCGAGTCCCAATGTCGGTCCTATTACAGACGTTTGAATTTCAGCAAGTTGCACAGGAAGTGCACCGCCGCGAATTAACATCGCAAGACTGTTGGCATTGTCATATGAAAAATTACCAGTAATAATAGCTGCCCCATCAGAAATAACAATTTGAGTATATGGCGCAGAGATTATCTCGTTATCTAAAACAATGGCAATTTGTCCTCTTTTGCCCGCATTGTCAATGGCTTTTTTAGTGCCTTCATAAAAAAGAGTCGTTCCAGTCGCATCAAATTTCAAAGAAACGACGGGTTGATTGAACTTATCTTGGGATACAAAAGCATCCTCTATATTGATACCGGTAAGTATTGACTCATATTTAATTTGATCGATGGTCATACCTTCAGCAGCAGGCGTATCGCCAGTTACTAAAACAAATTCAAGCAGTGCCGTTTTGCCGATGACATCTATCGCGTCCTGTGAATTTGCAACACCTGGAAGTTCAATACGCAAACGCTTATCACCTTGTAACGTGATAACAGGTTCTGTTAGACCAAGTTCATTAATACGCTTACCAATAATCTGTTTTGTTTGTTCCATCGTTCTTACCAATGCCGCGTCAGTTTCATCTGATTGCGCTTCATAAACAACGACAACGCCGCCCTTAATGTCTAAGCCCAATTTAAGTTGATCTTTAACAGGTGCAATGGAAAACTTGCCAATTGTTAATCCACTGATTGCTATAAAAGCAGTGCCCGCAATGATTGCGACGATCAGGAAAAACAATAACGTGTTTTTTCCTTTCATTTTGAATGCCTCCTATTTTGATTTGTAGTGCTGTGACAATTCCACGTAACCGCTTGCAGATTGCTTTATACCTTCAATCTCCTCAATAGTTAGCGTTCTCACAACTTTTGCTGGTGAGCCCATAACTAAAGAGCCTGATGGAATTCTCTTATTGGGTGGAACGAGTGATCCTGCACCGATGATAACATCGCGTTCAATATATGCCCCATCAAGTACGATGGCACCCATACCTATCAATACGTTATCTTCAATTGTACAGCCATGACAAATGGCGCGATGACCGACTGTGACACCGGCACCGATACAAACGGGATGGCCATGACTCGTGTGAACGACGCTTAAATCCTGAATATTGGTGTTAGGACCAATAGTAATCAGTTCTACGTCCCCCCTAACTACTGTATTATACCAAATGTTCGCACCTTGTTCTAGTATTACTTGACCGATTACTTGAGAAGAATCTGCTACAAAGCAATCGTTGTGAATAGAAGGTGAACATCCTTTGATAGTTGTTATCATAACGCACCTCCATTACTCTTCAGAATGATTGAGTTTGCCATAGATATAAATCGAACTTTCAATTCTTTTTCGCTCAAGTTCACAGCCGATTTCATATGGAATAAAAATATCATTGTTGAAATTATAGGCATTTGCATGGCATCCGCCGCTGCAATAGAATTTAGCCCAGCAAGCACGGCATTTTTCTTTGTTGTAAACATGCGCATTTTTGAATTCATTGGTTAAACTGAAATCCAATATGCCAGCTAGAACATTGCCCATTTTAAAATGCTCATTTCCCACAAATTGATGACATGGGTAAATATCGCCCTCTGGCGTTACTGCCAGGTACTCAGAACCAGCACCACATCCAGACAGACGTTTAATAACACAAGGCCCTTGTTTCATGTCAATCGCAAAATGGAAGAAGGAAAATGCCTGATCCGTGTTGCTTCTTTTGACGATTTCTTCTGCCAATGCTTCATATTGCAAGTTAAGTGTTTCAATATCCTCTTCTGTTATCGCATAACTATCTGTTGGTTTTGCAACAACGGGTTCAACGGAAGTGCTTTTGAAACCAAGGTCGGCAAGATGAATGACATCGTTTGCAAAATCGAGATTGTTTTTAGTAAACGTGCCACGCACATAATACGATTTGCCTTCTCTTTTTTCAATCAATTTTTTAAATTTTTCGACGATAAGGTCATAAGTGCCGCCACCTGAAATCGTATACCTCATTTTGTCATTGACTGCCTTTCGACCGTCTATGCTCAAAACGACATTTGACATATTCGCATTGAGGTAATCTATAATTTCATCGTTTAATAAAACGCCGTTTGTCGTCATTGTGAATCTAAAATTCTTGTTGTTCTGTGCTTCAATACTGCGTCCATAGTCAACCAATTGCTTAACTACTTCGAAATTCATCAGAGGCTCGCCACCAAAAAAGTCTACTTCGAGGTTTCTTCTATTGCCTGAATTTGAAACCAAAAGATCCAAAGCTTTTTTGCCCACTTCAAACGACATGAGCGAACGATCGCCCTTGAAATCGCCTTGTGATGCAAAACAGTAAGCACATCTGATGTTGCAATCGTGTGCGACATGCAAACAAAGCGCCTTAATCACTGGTAATTTATTATTGAATTCTATTGAATTCACGTAGGTATCATCCGTATAGAGCATGTCATTATCAATAAGGAAATCTATTTCTTCAAGCGTTTCTTTAACGGCTTGTTCTGGATACTTATCCTTCAAATTTCTAATTACCGTTATTGCATTATTTTGTGGATAAAATTCCAAAGCATCGAATACGATTTCATCTATGACATGCACTGCGCCGCTGTTAACATCGAGAACAAAATAAAGATCACCTTGTTTAAACTTGTGGATCATTTTTACCTCCTAATTGAATTGCAAGAAGAAAAGCAGCTGTTGGCTGCTCTTTTGTGTTCAATCTATACACTTTAAAGTACTGCTCTCAGCGACGCCTGAAGCTCACTGCCCCACTGATACATGATCATGCTTATTTATTGTTGCTGTTTTCACACTCTTCTGCTCTCAGCGACGCCTGAAGCTTACTGCCCCACTGATACATGATCATCCTTATTTATTGTTGCTGTTTTCACACTCTTGATTACCAACCGTACAAGACGTTTTGCATGCTGATTGACAAGATGTTTGACATTCACCGCAACCGCCGTGTGCAGCCGAACTTTTTAATGAACCCGCGTTTAATGTTTTTATATGTTTCACCCGTATTACCTCCCAAAATTATAAAGAAACCCTTTAATCAAAATACAAGATATTATAACATGGTTTGTTTGTTTAGAAAAGAATTAATTCATCCATAGAAAAAGACATGTCAGAGACATGCCTCAATCGATGCATTTAAATTAGTCTACTCTTCAATCTCAACTTCTTGAGCTTCAATCGCTTTGTTGCCACCTTTATCAATTGTAGAAATCGCCCATTTTTTAAATGTCAATTTAGTTCTTGCAGCACCCACTTCGATGACGACTTCGTCTTCTTTAATATTGAGAACTCGGCCTACAACGCCACCAATTGTAACAACTTCGTCGCCAGATTGAACACTGTTTCGAAGTTCGGTCATTTGTTTTGTTTTTTTCTTCTGCGGTCTAATAATTAAAAAGTACATCAAACCAAAGAAAAATCCCATATAGAGAACTAAACCAATTGTGCTATTCATCCTTTATCTCCTTTAAAAAATTCATTATTTCTGACATCACTTATTTTCAATTATAACAGATTTCTCCATCATTACAATTGAGTTTCGCCATAATATTTGGAAAAAAATTCATTTCTGAAATCCATCAATCGATCGTCCATAATTGCCTGGCGCACTTGTTTCATCAAATGGATGAGAAAATGAAGGTTATGCGTGGACATGAGACGCGATGATAAAATTTCATCTGCTTTGTAAAGATGTCTTAAATAGGCACGTGTGTAATTCTTACAGCAATAACACCCACAGTTTGGATCTAGCGGCGTGAAGTCACGTGTATATTTAGCATTTTTGATGACGACTTTGCCTTCCGAAGTCATGGCAGTGCCATTTCTAGCAATACGCGTTGGAAGCACGCAGTCAAACATGTCGATGCCCCTAATAACCCCTTCAATTAAAGCATCAGGGCTGCCAACCCCCATGAGGTATCTCGGCTTGTCTTTGGGAAGGAGTGGCGTCGTATAATCCAGCACCTCATACATCAACTCTTTGGGCTCTCCGACGCTCAACCCGCCGATAGAATAGCCTGGGAAGTCAAGTGCTACAAGTTCTGCCGCACTTTGTTCTCTTAAATCTCTATACATACCGCCTTGAACGATGCCAAATAGCGCTTGATTTTCAGTATTGGTATGGGCCTGCTTACATCTGACTGCCCATCTTGTGGTGCGTTCTAAAGATTTCTTAACATAATCGTGTTCAGCTGGAAAAGGGGCACATTCATCAAAGGCCATGATGATGTCAGCACCAAGAGCATTTTCTATTTCCATGACTTTTTCAGGTGATAAGAAATGTTTGCTGCCATCAAGATGTGATTGGAAAGTGACACCCTCTTCGGTAATTTTACGTAAATCGCCTAAGCTAAATACTTGGAAACCCCCACTATCTGTTAAAATCGGTCGGTCCCAGTTCATAAATTTATGCAGGCCACCCGCTTCTTTGATGAGTTCATGACCCGGTCTTAAGTAGAGGTGATACGTATTGGAAAGTATGATCTGCGCTTCCATTTCTTTGAGTTCTTCAGGCGTCATAGCTTTCACCGTTGCCTGTGTGCCAACTGGCATGAAAATCGGCGTTTCGATAATGCCATGCGGTGTATGCAATCTGCCTAGACGTGCACCGGTTTGACTACATTCTTTAATCAATTCATATCTAATTGCCATTGTTGCTCCCTTCCTTTTTAGACGCATTACCTAAAGTGATCATCATTGCGTCGCCGAAACTAAAAAATCTATAGCCCAATTCTACTGCGCATGCATAGGCGCTAAGAATGGCTTCTTTATTGACAAATGCGCTGACAAGCATAATCAAAGTCGATTCTGGCAAGTGAAAATTTGTGATTAGCCCATCGACGAGTTTAAAGGTGTAGCCTGGGTAAATAAAAATATCCGTCCAGCCACTCTGTGCTTTCAGATGGCCATCAGCATTTGCAATCGTCTCTAGCGTACGCGTCGTCGTCGTGCCTACTGAAATAATATGTCCGCCATCCGCTTTCGCCTGGTTGATAATTGCAGCATTCTCTTCATCGAGCATGTAATATTCCGTATGCATTTTATGATTTAACACATCGTCCACTTTGACGGGTCTAAAAGTGCCAAGGCCAACGTGCAATGTAACGTATGCAAGTGTAGCCCCTTTGTCTTTTACCGCCTGTAATAAGGATTCAGTAAAATGAAGTCCTGCAGTAGGTGCTGCTGCAGAGCCGTCGTATTTTGCGTAGACCGTGTTGTACCTTTTGGGATCGTCTAATTTTTCAGTGATGTATGGCGGCAAAGGCATTGATCCAAGGACGTCTAAAATATGTTCAAAAACGCCTTCGTAAATAAATTCTATGATCCTAGTCCCTTCATCGCCGATATCGACAATATCACATTGAAGACGTCCGTCTCCAAATATAAATCGCGTGCCAATTTTAGCTTTTTTTCCCGGTTTGACAAGCGTTTCCCATCTCGTCAAACTCATTCTTTTCAGTAGTAGAAATTCGACCACGGCACCCGTTTCTTTTGATCCAAAAAGGCGCGCGGGAATTACTTTTGTGTTGTTAAGAACCAGACAATCGCCCAGTTTTATTTTGTCTATGACATCATAAAATCTCTTATGCTCGATTTCACCTGTCTTGCGATCGATACACATAAGACGTGAGCTTGAGCGATCGGCAAGTGGTGTTTGTGCAATAAGAGATTCAGGTAAATCAAATTTAAAATCACTCGTTTTCATGGATACCCTTTCAATTTTCAGTGGATTCTAATGCCTTTATTGTTTCAACAACTGGGTATCTTTGTAATAAAATGACAAAATCTCTTCAAACGTCATGCCCATTTCGGCCATTTTTTTCGCGCCGAATTGACTCATGCCAAGACCGTGTCCATACCCGTGACCATAAAATATCACATTTCCACCACTCATGTCAAATGATTCAGTACTTTTATACATATAAGGTACCGAAACTTGAGGCGCATTCGAATAAATATCAGCAGCACTTCTAAGCGCCATCTTATCCACGATCACTGTCTTTGATTGGCCAGCATCCACGATGGAAAGTTTATCAGACGCTATAAATTCAGCATAAATCCCTGCATTTGATGTCATGACAAGTGGTGCTATGGATTGATTACTTGAGACGGGTGTTATTGTATTGGCAAGTGTACTCTGCACACCGGAGCTAGCCTTTTCAATGTTTGTAACTGCTGTTTCCACATCAAAACTAAAAAGCAGGCTTTTGAGCGCCGTACTTCCAAGTACAGAGCGAATCTTCTCTTTTGACAGGGTTGCTTTACTAAGTGACCCAATAAATTCTAAATTCGTGACGCGTCCGGATGGCGCGCGTTCCAAAATATTAATCGTCTTAAGGCTTCCAATACTGTAACCGCCAATAATGAGTTTTTGTTCGATATCCGCACGGTTCATCGTCACACGCCAGTCCGTGTTGGGGTAACCGAGCGAATACGGGTCTAATGTACTTTTAATGTATGGCAATGCCACATTCCAGACATATTCAGAATTGTCTGTGATGCCACCACTATTTGAATGAAAATAGAGAGGGACGATTTCACCTAAAGCAGTCAACACATAGCCATTTGTCTCATCCACAGCTCTGTTACTATTTGGCTTTTCTGCCGTATAGCCGCCATAAACTTGACTGTTGGTCGTATTGTCAACATTGAAACCATACGCAGCATATTTGTTACCTGACATTAACACGTAATTCCTTGCTGCAATTGCCTGTGCTTTCAAAGCCTCTATCGGCCAGTCGCCACTCATCTCCTTAGGTAATACACCATAGAGATAGTCACTCATTGTCACGCGATTAATAAACGTAAAATCGCTACCAGGTAAGCGTTTTACGATAAAACTGCCTCGATATTTTATGGCATTGACTTCAAAAATCTGGGCGTTGAATAAAAACTCTTTTTCCGTGCTGTCAAAACTGAACAATATTTTTTCTTTTGTGGCAACGATGACACTGCTCGGATTTGGATCTGTCACGATGCGTGCATAATTAGATAACATCCCCGTCATCATATTGAGATTGGCATAAGCATCCTCTTGGCTCATATAGAGCCCTGTATAGATGCGCCAGCCGTCATCATACGCTAGATACGCATCTGGAGCCAAACTCTGAACTGCAGCAATTTCTAGCATCACTTGATCAAAAGTATCGAAAGTCGTTCCGATCTGAATATGGTAGCCACCTTTGACTTGCCCATTCTGATAAAACCCTCCAGTCGTCGCCAATGTTCTGCCACTTGGTTCAAAATACCCGTCCTTATAGAGAACCAATGATTTATAGGCGCTCAAATCGAGCATAGGCATAAATACACTATTCTCAAAGCTACCAAAAACAAACCCTTGATCGCTTCCTACGCCGATTGGGAATTGATTGTTCTTACCATACATGATGCCAACGTCGACCATACCATCCGTTTTGGGCGAACTAACGCCATAACTCAAAGCATTCCCCATTATAAAAGTAATCACCATAAATAATAGTGTCATGAAGCTTCCAGTCAATAGTCCTTTTTGCTTAACAATCATTATAAAGACGCCCCTTCATCAAGTATGGGTAGAGATTCAAAATAGATTTGATCTGCAGATGAGATGCTTTCATATCCGAGATGCATTCTGCCTTTATTGGTAATCATGCGCCCTCTAGGGGTGCGATTAATAAATCCTATCTGCATCAAATACGGTTCATAGACATCTTCAATTGTCGATGTTTCTTCACCGGTTGAGGCTGCCAAAGTTTCGATACCAACTGGACCACCATCGAAATTTTCAATGATGCAAGTCAACACTTTTCTGTCGACGGCATCTAGGCCAAGGGCATCTATTTCCAGTAAATCCAGTGCCAATTTGGCAATCTCTTTTGTTACAAAACCATCGCCTCTAACCATTGCATAATCTCTTACGCGCTTTAATAATCTATTGACAATCCGCGGCGTCCCTCTGCTTCTCATGGCCATCTCTATGACGGCCTCTTCATCCATGGGTACGTTTAAAACAGTCGCCGTTCTTCTGATGATGTCAGAGAGTTCATGAACATTATATAGATCGAGTTTACAGATGACGCCAAACCGGTCGCGAAGTGGCGCTGTCAATTGACCCGCTCGGGTGGTCGCGCCAACCAATGTAAATTTTGGCAGTTCGAGCCGAACTGATCTAGCCCCAGGTCCTTTTCCGATGACGATATCGATGGCGTAATCTTCCATTGCCGGATAGAGAACTTCCTCCACTTGCCGGCTGAGTCTGTGAATTTCATCGATAAACAAAACGTCGCGTTCTTTCAAACTTGTCAATATCGCCGCGAGGTCGCCAGGTCTTTCAATAGCGGGGCCAGAAGTAATCTTGATATCTACATTCATCTCTTCCGCAATAATATGTGACAAAGTCGTTTTACCAAGTCCAGGAGGGCCATATAGTAGAACGTGATCGAGTGGTTCATCGCGCATCATAGCCGCTTTCATAAATATATTCAATTTTTCTTTAGTCTTTTCTTGTCCAACATACTCACTGATCAAACGCGGCCTTATGCCGTGCTCGCTATATTTATCTTCTTCAGTAAGTTTAGGGGTTATAAAGCGTTCCATGCTGCCTCCCAGTGTCTTATGTCCTGACGCCTTCAATCGACTAGAACATCAATTTCTTTAGCGATGCCTTTATGATTTCTTCAATTGTCATCTGTTCCATATCAATTTGTTTGAGGACGCTTTGCGCTTCACTACGCGTATAGCCAAGTGACATCAGTGCTTCAAGTGCGTCTTTTTGAATACTTTGATCCACCTGTGAAACTGGAGCATGCTCATGACTTTGTAGTGTGAGTGTCTGCGGCATCTTGTCTTTAAGTTCAAGTACGAGACGCTCTGCCGTTTTCTTGCCAACGCCTTGAGCAGACTGTAAAGATTTGATGTCTTGAGAGGCGATGATGCCAGCAAGTTGCCCAAATGGCATGGACGACAGAATGCCAATGCCCACTTTAGTACCAATACCGCTCACTGAAGTTAGTAGCTGAAACATATTGAGTTCATCTCGAGAAGAAAACCCCACAAGTGACATGGAATCTTCGCGAACGATCAATTCCGTATATACGACAACCTCTTCACCCAATGACGAAAAATCAGCCACAGAACCGATTGAGGTATGAATTTTAAAGCCGATGCCATTGTTCTCCACGATTACAGAATCGCCAAAACTATGGACGAGTTTGCCTTTTATAAAATCTATCATAATGCCTCCATTTTGAGAAACTCATATTCCTATTATACTAGTCCTTTCATAAAAATACCATTACAGTAAAAATACTTTTGAAAAGTCAATAAAAAAACGCACCCGTATTCGGGTGCGCCAGTTCACTGCATTCATTTATTTGTATCTATCTTCTGTATCATAGGGATCGCTTGTTTCTTCTTTCACATCTTGAAAATCCACAGCATCAGGATCGTATTTTGGGAGCACAATCGCCACGATAATATAGACTAAAACCGGTGAACCAACGCCAAATATTGCTGCAAGTAACCACAATAAACGGATAACGGTCACGTCTATTTTAAAATATCTAGCAAGGCCCGCACAAACACCAAATATTTTTCCTTCTTCTTCAATCTTACATAATTTATTCATTTGAAGTTCCTCCTTCTTTCGATATACAACATCGTCTTTATACTTAATATAGGCGATTCCACTTAGAAAATCAAGGCTTCTAGCGGATTCTAAACGCATTTTAATCGTATCCTAACCTTACAAAAAAAAGACGCCGAATTTCATGTGACATCGGCGTCTTATCTTTAATTATGCGCTCATTAATTTTTCACGATTGGCTTTAAGCTTATTGCGTTCATGCTGACTCAACAATTCACGTTCGCCTTCTTCCACGAATTGGTTCGTGTAGAGTTCATAATAGTGTCCCTTTTGAGCCAATAACGCCGCATGATTCCCTTGTTCGATCACTTCACCATTTTCGATGACCAATATGACATCGGCACTTCTGATCGTTGATAACCTGTGTGCAATGATGAAGCTCGTTCTGTCTTCAAGTACCGTGTCGATAGCCTGTTGAATCTTCCATTCCGTTTCCGTATCAATTGAAGAGGTTGCTTCATCTAGGAAAAAGAGTCGTGGTTTCGCAATAATCGCACGTGCAAACGAAATGAGCTGCTTCTCGCCAGTAGATAGAAGTCCGCCCCCTTCGCCAACGGGTGTGTCGTAGCCGTGTTCGAGTTTTGATATAAATTCGTGTGCATTGACTGTTTTTGCAGCTTCGACGATTGCATCATCGGTTGCATCAAGTTTGCCGTAACGGATATTGTCCTTGATTGTCCCGCTAAATAGATGCGGCGCTTGTAACACATACCCGATGTTAGCATGTAGCCAGTTCTGTGACCTTTCTTTATAATCTCTGCCATCAATGAGGATTTGTCCACCTGTTGGTTCATAAAATCGACAAGCAAGGTTAACAATTGTGCTTTTGCCTGAACCTGTCTCGCCAACAAGTGCTATGGTCTGACCCTTTTCCACTTTGAGGTTAAAATCCTTGAGGATATATTCGCCTTCTTTATAGTAGAAATCCACATGTTTGAATTCCACGTCGCCATGTAGAGGCTCCCAGTTTTCAATCTTTTGTTCATAATGGTTGCCGTATTGTGCGACGACCTCGGCATCTTCCGTAATCTCTTCTCTCTCATTGATAAGTGACATGACGCGTTCTGCAGCTGCCTGAGCACTAATCATCTCCGTATAGATTCTCGCAAGTTCAAGGACGGGATCGAAGAATTGCCTTGCATAGGTGATAAACAGCATCAGCGTACCGTAAGTGATCACACTATCTAGTATGAACACACTGCCAAAGTATAGCGTCAGTACGGTGCCAATCGCAGAAATAAAAAGTGCCAATGGCAAATATCCAGCAGACAGAATGCCCGCTCTAACGGATGTGCGCTTCATGTCAAAAGTAACTTCTCCAAATTCTTCTCGGTTGAGCTCTTCTCTAACTAGCGTCTTTGTGGTTTTTGCACCAACAATACCGTCATTAAATAGTCCCGTGATTTTTGAGTTGATTTTTCTCACCTTTCGATATGAAACGAGCATCTTTTTTTCAAACATCACGCTGATGATGGCCAGTAACGGCACCGTGACAAGGGTTACTAGTGCCAGTTTCCAGTTGACGATCAACATGACGACTGAAATGCCGAACATCATTGCAAATCCCCAAACCATATCTACTAAACCCCATGCAACGGTTTCCGATATTTTCGATGCGTCAGAAGTTGTTCTTGCGATCATCCAACCGATGGCATTTTTGTCATAATAACTAAATGAAAGCCTTTGTAGCTTTTCGAAACTATCCTTGCGCATTTGATAAAGCATACCCATTTCTAGCTTGCCCGCTTGTTTGATAAACAAGAACACGATCAATGACAAGAGTATGGTTAATATAGCATAACCTACAGCAACGATCCAAAGTCCATCCATAGTTCTTGGGATGACAAATGTATCAATTGCATATTTTGTCAACAGTGGAAATGAGATGTCGATTGCGGCAAGCGAAATCATGAAGACACAAAGACTCATGAATTCTTTCTTAAATCCTCTGAAATAGACAAACATCTCTTTCCAAACGGATTTATCATATTTTAATTGCATTTCTTTAGAGTTTTCCACTTGATTACCTCCTTCTGGATTTGCGATTAGACAACCATCTTCTGCAAATCCCAAATCCTTTTGTATAGGCCTTCTTCATTCGTTAGGTCCTCATGTGACCCGCGTTGTATAATTTCACCGCCGTCCATGACTATGATATAGTCGGCTTCAGCCAGTGTTGTGATTCTGTGACTTATGATTAGCGTCGTGACATCTTTGCTGCGCTTTTTAAGGGCGCGTCTGATTCTCATATCCGTTTCAGTATCTACAGCACTGAGTGAATCGTCAAAGATCAAAATGCGCTTATCGTGGTCGATAATCGTCCTTGAGATGGCCACACGTTGTTTCTGGCCACCGGAGAGCGAAACGCCCTTTTCACCGATGACTGTGTCGTAACCTTCTTTAAACGTCAAAATATTGTCATGGATAGAGGCTGTTTGAGCCGCTTCCATAATTTGTGTATCTCCATAGTCTCTATTGATTATGCCGATGTTCTCCTTTATGGTCTTGGCATATAAATAAGGTTCTTGTAAAATCAATCCGATTTTTCTTCGAATCCATTGCTTCTTGATATGATTGAGTTCGACGTCATCGATCTTGATACTGCCCTCATAGTCATACAGTCTTTGGAGCAGATGCACCAAAGTGGATTTACCTGAACCAGTTGAGCCCAATATTCCAAGCGTCTTACCTTGATCTAGTGTAAAGTTAATGTCCTTAAGTGCTTGTTTGCCATCTGGATATGAAAAATTAACGTCTTTGAACGTGATTTTTCCACCGACTTCAGGTTCGATTTCATCATGAGTGTCCTGTTCAATCACTTCATTCATTATTTCCTCAACGCGTTTGATGGCGACTGTCGTCTTGCCAAGTTCACTAAGCAATCTACCAGACTGTTTGACAGGCCATAACAACATGGATTCATAAGTAATAAACGCGATTAGGGTACCAATTGTCAAGTCGCCTGTGATGACCATCTGTGCACCGACAATCAAGACGACACCACTTTGGAAAAGTGTAATCAAATCCGAAGATGACCAGAACATGGCTAAGATCTCGATTAGTCGATACGTTGTTTTCCTATACGTCTGATTCACGTTATCAAATTTGTCGATTTCATATTTTTCACGACCAAACGCACGGACGACCCTAACGCCAGATAAATTTTCTTGTAACACAGTTGTGAGTTTGCCTTCTGCTTCATCCGATTTGAGAAAGTTCTTTTGAACTTTTGTGAAAAAGACATAAGAAAATCCAAATAAAATCGGAATCAGTGCAACGGCATAAAGTGTGAGTTTTACGTTAAGCGTCAGCATAATCGCCACAGACAAGACGATCATAAATATGATTCTTCCAAGGTCGACGATCTGAACACCTAAAAATCTTCTAATGGTTTCCACATCTGATGTACAACGTTGTATCATGTCTCCTGTCTCTTTTTTTGTATGATGCTCATACGTCATGTACTGAATTTGTCTATATAGCGAATCTCTCATGTTTTGAGCGATATTTTCTGCTGCATAGTTGGATAGTACCCCTTTTAAAAATAAAAATAGTCCTCTGATAAAATTGATTCCCACGATTAGCCAAACGACCATCAGTAAATTTTTTCCAAATGCATCCATTAAGAATTGCAAATTTCCAGCTGGGACATCCCCTATTACCGAGTCCACGGCGTATTTTATTAAAATAGGCGTAGCGAGTTGCATGACCGTTGCGATGACGATTGAAAAGATAGCTACTGAAAATGCGGCTCTGTATCCTTTCAAATACTTGAATATGTTTTTCATAATTGTTACGACCTCCTTTTTTTAATACTGTCTGTAAACTTTTAAAATAAAAAAAGCCACGCAAGCGTGGCTAAATAAAAATCGAGAAAACGTTTCCCTAATTTAAATAAAAAACCACAGACATCAGCCTGTGGTTAGATTTAATCATATGATTTGACTCATTAAGACTTGAATCTTCCGCAGGCTATAAACGTATTGAGTTGAGAAATAGACGCACTTGTCGCGCTATTGGCATTGAGTGCTAAGACTAAATTGTTTCTGTTTCTAAAAAATGTATGCATCATCGCTTATAACCTCCTTCTTTAAATTTTCTCAAATACCGCCAATCGGCATTTGAACCTAAAAATAGAATATATTAATTTTTTTATATGTGCAACCTATTTTTGAATTTGTCATACGCTTGTAATAATATGTCGGTTTCCGAAGTGTTATAATACTATCACTTTATGCATGGAATTCTACCTTTGTCCGTACTTATTGAGATAGAAATCTCGCATAAATGTGCAATCTTCATCGCTCAAAGACACTGCCCCACCAATATTTGCGGCAAGGAGTGTGGCTTGCGCCGATTTTTCACATATAAACGCAATTTTAACGGTTTCTTTTAGTGTGCTTCCTGCTGCAAGAAGTCCGTGATTCGCTAAGATTACAGCTTGTCTGCCCACTAGTTTCTCTACGACGACTTTGCCAAGATCCACCGATCCTGGAAGTCTATATTCTGAAACTCTGACGTCACCACCAACGATTTGTACGAGGTCTTCACATGAAGCCGGTATTGGCTTTCTTGCGATTGCCATCGCCGTACAATGCACAGAGTGCGTGTGAACCACTGCATTGATGTCAGGTCTATTTTTATAAATTTCAAGATGCATAGGTAGCTCAATAGAAGGTATCATGTTTCCGTCGATGAGATTGCCCTCCATATCCACAATAGGGATATTCTCAGGTAAAAGCTTTTCATAGTCCACACCGGTCGGTGTGATAGCAACCAGATCTTCTCCGGCGATGCGAACACTTAGATTGCCCCAAGTACCGATGACAAGCGCAGATTTGAGAATAGCCAGACTTGCATCAATGATTTCTTTTCTTGCTATTTGATGTTTTAACGACATATTTAGCCTCCATTTATAAGATGATCAAGGAACGGTCACAGTGGCAAGTGCGGTGGGTATCAGAAGACTTTAGTAATTTTATGAACAATTGCGTCAACTTAACCTTATTTTTTTTCATCGAAGCATCAATCTGATGCCCTTCTATTGCCTTGCCTTCAATGCCTGTGCACCAGTTTGTGATAACACCTACAGCAGAATAGCACAAACCGAGTTCTTTTGCAAGAACGCTCTCTGGAATATTGGTCATGCCTACAACATCCCCACCCATTTGTCGATACATCTTTATTTCAGCAGCGGTCTCGAATCGAGGACCTTCCGTACATACATAAACCGCTTCCCCTTTATAATCGATTCCAAATTCATGGGCTGTATCCTCGAATCTCTTTCTAAGTGCCCTACAATATGGATCCGTCATCTCGACATGAGCCACCAGTGTACCATTGCCATCAAAAAAAGTCTGAACACGATTTTTGGTGAAATCTAAAAAATCGGTTATAAGAACAACCGAGCCAGGTTCAAAATCGTCGTTCATCGATCCAACGGCGCACGTTGCGTAAATTTCGTCGACTTCGAGCATTTTGAGTGCCATCATATTCGCTCGATAATTGATTTTGTGTGGCGGCATATTATGATTTATCCCGTGTCTTGCTAAAAAAACGATTTCGATGCCATCTGTGGTAACTAAATCATACGTAACTTCACCAAATGCCGTTAAAATCGATTGTGTCTTTGCATGATCAAAAGCATCATACACCCCAGTACCGCCGATTATCGCTTTTCTCATATCAACCTCTCAACTTTGCAATATTGATAGTGAAAGGGGGCATAACGATGCCTTTTTCAGTGATAATCGCCGAAATATTTGCATAAGGCGTTACGTCGAATGCAGGGTTATAAACTGCCATCCCAATTGGTGCGATACGCACATTGCCAATATGCGTAACCTCTACCGCATCACGTTCTTCGATTTCAATTGAATCACCCGTTGCCATATCAAAGTCAATCGTCGTCGTTGGCGCAGCCACATAAAATGGCACGCCATATACTTTTGCCAGTGCTGATAACATGAACGTACCGATTTTATTCGCCGTATCCCCATTGCTGGCAATACGATCGGCGCCGACGATGATTATATCTATCTTGCCATCTCTAATCAATGTCGCAGCCACACTATCTGGAATAAGTGTCGAAGGAATGCCTTCTTCCATTAACTCCCAAGCTGTCAATTTTGCACCTTGAAGTCTTGGACGTGTTTCATCTGCATAAACGTGGATATTTTTTCCAGATGCATGTGCTTCTCTGATAACGCCAAGCGCTGTACCGTATGCCACAGTAGCAAGAGCCCCGGTATTACAATGTGTAAGGATTGTATCACCATGCTTTATCAAGGTATTCCCAAATTCAGCCATTGCTTTACAGTGATGTGCATCCTCCTCAAATATCGCATGGGCTTCTGATTCAATCAATGCAAGCATGTGTCCTATGTCTGTTAAACCACTCTCTTTGAGCTTTGTCACGATGCGCTGTGTGGCCCACATAAGATTAACGGCTGTTGGACGGCTCGCGTCAAGAATCGATTTAATTTCATTTAGTTTTTCAAGTGTTAACTGATTGCCCGCTTCTTTCGCACCGAGTAACATGCCATAAGCTGCAGTTGCCCCGATGGCTGGTGCACCTCTAACGATCATATCCTTAATAGCAAAAATAACGTCGTCAAGCGTCTTGCAATGAACCGTCAACTTCTCAATAGGAAGGGCTCTTTGATCGATGAGGCAGAGTTCTTCATTTACATAGTCAACCGCTTTAAATGCACTCATAATTACTCCTTATCAACCGCAAAACTATAAATTAGTACGTTCAATCAAATGTTTTGCGTGTTCTTTTGTTTTTTGTATGATTTCTGATTCATCAAAAGTTAAGATCTTATCGTTTTCGAATATCAATTGACCGTTGCATAACACATGACTCACATCGCTTCCCGATGTTGAATAGACGAGCATTGCAATCAAGTCATGATGCGGTGCGAGATGGGCTTTATTCATATCGATTAAGATGATATCTGCCTTTTTGCCAATTTCAAGTGTCCCTACCTGATGATCGATGCCGAGTGCCTTAGCACCGCCCACTGTTGCCATTTCTAACATTTTATACGCTGGAAGAACCGTCGGATCTTCCTCGATTCCCTTATTTACTAAAGCCCCTAGATGTAATTCTTCAAACAGGTTTAAATTGTTGTTAGATGAAGCGCCATCCGTTCCAATCGCAACATTTATACCTTTTTCTATCATCTTGTGAATCTTTGCGAAACCATTTCCAAGCTTTAAGTTGCTGCTCGGGTTGTATAAAACACTCACATTATTTGCTTTTAAGATGTCAAAATCTTGCGCTTCAA
The DNA here is from genome assembly GCA_038246775.1 of Peptostreptococcales bacterium. Taxonomy (GTDB): domain Bacteria; phylum Bacillota; class Clostridia; order Peptostreptococcales; family Acidaminobacteraceae; genus Fusibacter_C. The sequence goes on from JBBRVO010000037.1 coordinate 19,007, forward strand.
GATGAACACAGTGTGCGGCACTTGATTTTGCCCTAAAGAGGCCAAGGTCTCTGCAATGCTCAACTGGCGACTTGCCAAGACCCTCTATAGATTGTGCCACTTCAAACCGACTTTCAGAAAGGTGTATGTGCAGTGTCGTGTCTAGTTCCAGTGCAAGTTCAGACGCCTGCTTCAAGTATGTTTCTGAACACGTATAAGGCGCGTGAGGTGCAACTTCTATCCTGATCCTGCCTTCGGCGCTACCATTCCATTTTTCATGGAGGTTTCGCACCTCTTGAAAAAGTGCCCCTTCAGAGTCTGAGACACCAACAAGGCCAAGACCGAGATTTGCTCTCAAACCAGATATAGCAGTGGCTTTTGCCACTTCATCCACAAAGAAATACATATCGCGAAAAGTCGTACAACCACATCTTATAAGCTCGGCAAGACTCAACATCGTGCCAAAGTAAACGTCTTCAGCTGTCAGATTTGCTTCCGTCGGCCAAATTTTTTCACTTAACCACGTCATTAACGGCATATCATCGGCGTAATTTCTAAATAAAGACATGCCCATGTGCGTGTGGGCATTGATTAATCCGGGCATTGCCACATGATTTGACCCGTCGAGGGTTTTATCGGGAATAAATGACTCAGGTACGACACCAACGTATACGATTGCATCGTCTTCAACACCAATATCCCCAATGAAAGGTTTCTCTTCAGGTGACGTCATGGTTATAATATGCACATTTTTAATGAGTCGTTTCATACTTTACCTCGTTCAAGTGAATTTTCAATGATTGCTTTAACCTCTTCAGATAATTTGACGGTTTCACGGTTCATATCACCTGTAATTTCAATGGGTTTTCCTATAGTAATTTTAACATGGGCTGGTGTTATCTTAAGTGTTCCTTTTTTCATCAAGTCCATTGAATGATTGATAGTAACCGGCACAATTGGAGCCCCTGATTTTGTAGCGAGTTTCAACCCACCTGCTTTAAATTCTAAAAGTTCCCCATCTGGACTGCGGGTCCCTTCGGGGAAAAGAACCATTGAATGACCTGATTTTAATATTGCAACGCCTTCAGTGATGGCTTTAACTTGCTGCCTTATATCCGCTCGATCCATAAAAACGCAATTTATAAACACCATCCAATCTCTTAGAAAAGGTAGTTTCAACGTTTCTTTTTTCGCCATGAATCCTTTTTTTCCAGGCAAACTGGTAATCATGAGCGGTATATCAAAATTGCTTTGATGGTTGCATACGAATAAAACCGCTTTATCCATAGGGACATTTGATGCACCTTCAATAGTCACTTTGCAGCCAGCTATTTTTAGTAGATCACCCATCCAAGCACGCGCTTTTTTATCCGCATAAATACTTCTTGCCTCTAAATCCGTCATACGCTTGGTCTTATAATATTGCGGCAAATTGACCACTAGTTTTATCCAAAAAAATGCAAACCATATGATAGTTCTGAGCATGTTTCATTGCCTCCCTGCATAAAATACCCTCACTTTAAAGTGAGGGCTTATTACCTTATTGCTAATTGCTAATTGCTGATTACGAATGCCAATGGGTTATTGATTTCGTGAGCGATTCCTGCAGCGAGTTCGCCAATGGCAACCAATTTTTCTTTCTGTACGAGGTGATACTGCGTTTCTTTCAGCGCCTTATTGACAGAGACGAGCTTCA
>JBBRVO010000038.1:0-20596 GCA_038246775.1 Peptostreptococcales bacterium
CGTTTGAATCAATTGCGGCTTTGAAGTGCGCTTGAAATCAGAATTTATTGCTTCTATAAACACAAGTAAATGACTGAAAGAAATAGCTTATCATGGATGCATTCGAAGAAGAAAACATACGGAATAGTCTTTTGTTAGAAGCTATGCAGCATGCCAAAGGAGGATTCCCATGAAAATCATTATTACCAGATTAAACAGAGCATTCAATTTAACACGCGATTTGATTCAAGGCATGAGCGATGAGGACTTGAAACTGAAAATGAAAGAACTCCCAGCCAACATGATCGGTGAACAGGTTTGGTGCATGATTGGTGCAAGAGAAAGTTACTTAAATGCAATTGTCAATAACGGTTGGATGGGTTTCAAATGTTCGCTGGGCGATTCAACTTCAAAAAGATTAGTTTTAGAGGGATTGAATCAAAGTGCTGAGGCCTGTAACCTTTATTTAGAGGGACGCGAATTATCTGATACGCAGATGACATTTTTACTGGATTTACTTGAGCATGAAATACAGCATCATGGTCAGCTCATAAGGTATTTTTATGGAAACAAGTTAGCCTTTCCCAAAAGCTGGCATGACAGATATACAGTGTGAAAAAATGACACTATGGCACAGTTTAAAGAAAACTGCATGACGGATCACTTAATTTCTTTAAGCAACCGTTCAATCCATTCAATCGCATAACCATGCGTATCAATGCCGTACTGGAGGACTTTCTTTTGATAGTAGAAGATGCTTTGATACGATTCGGGAAGTTCTAAGTGATCTAAAACAGTTGCGGTGTCGTCTAATGCCTTTTTAGCGGTTATGGCGGACTGATACATGCCCTCGATGAGGGCTTTTTTTTGTGCTTTGTCTTCTATAAGCCCAAGAAAATAAAGTCGAGACATAAAGCTCACTTCTGAATTTTTAGTATCTAGGGGCTCATGCATCCAGGTGATAAAGGCGATTTGACCCAAATCGGTGATGGTGAGAATTTTTTTTGCGCGTCCATTTTCAACGGTTTCTTGTTGCATTACCAGATTTTTCTCGAGTAGGCGTTTGATGGCGCTATTGATGCTGCCTAAGCTTGGACTAAAGAATAGAGAAATGCCTTGCTCAAAGGATTTGTTGAGCGAATAAAGAGTTGAGGGGTGTATCATCAATAATCCTAAAATAACGTATTCCATTTTTCGCTCCTTTGTGTTACCATGAGTTATATTACTTGAAGAAACATATCTCTAAGAAATATTACTGATAGTTGTATATAATCTATTGTAACTTTATGAAGGAGGAATAGCAATGTCAAAAAATATCGTTTGGATAGTAGGCATTTTATTAGTATTAGCAATCATAGGCATACGTATGATGATGGTGTCATCTCAGAAACCGGTGACGAAAGACCAGGCTTTGGAACATTTCACAAATTATTTTAAAAAGGCGAGTAAAACTTCGAAGGATTACTCTGGTGTACAGGCACGCATATATTCCCCAAAGCTTGGCTTAGATTGGAGTTTTGCAGAAGGAACGTCTAAAAGAGGGGACTCATTGAGAATGGATCAACCTTTTCACGTGGCAAGCGTTGGAAAGCTTTTTACGGCAACCATCATCTACCAACTTATGGAGGAAGGCAAAATTAAGTTGGATGAGCCTATTGTCAATGTCATTGACAAAGAGTGCTTGGGGAATTTATTTATTTACAGCAGCGTAGATTATAGTGACGTCGTGACTTACAGGCACTTACTTGCACACACATCGGGAATGGCTGATTATTTTGGGGGGCCAGTTTTATCTGGAGAACCCATGTCGACTCTTTTAAAAACCCAAAGCGACAAAGGTTGGGTGCCTCAAGAATTGCTAGATTTTTCAATCGAGCGGCAAGTCGCTGTGAATGCACCTGGAGAAGGCTATCATTATTCAGACACAGGGTATGTCTTATTGGGTTTATTGATAGAAGCGATTGAAGGTGATTCATTTGAAGGGGTACTTGAAAAGAAAATTTTTAAGCCGCTGAATATGGACAGTTCTTACATGACCATGCGTTCAAAGCCGTTATCTGCTCTTTCAGTGCCAATTGCAGATCTCTGGCTTGACGGTGTTGAGTTTGGTGATAAAAAGGCGCTGTCGGTTGATTGGGCTGGAGGTGGCGTCATTTCTACGTTGGAAGATTTATTGAAATTTAGTGTGGCACTGCATAGTGGTGCGTTGATTTCCAAAGACGGATTGTCTGACATGTTCTCTGATACGCACCAATTTGAGCAAGGAATCTATACCGGTGATGGTGGCATGACGGTGCGTTTTAAAAAGTTTTTTCCACTGCTTGATTTACCCCTCGTGAGAGGACATATCGGAGTGCTATCGACCCACGTATTCTATGATCCCACCACAGATACCCACATTGTGCTCAATTTTGGGTCCACAAGTAAGATGGTGACGAGTTTTAGAGCTTTAATTGATATTGTATCGGTTGTAAAACGCATAAAACCATAATCGCTTAAAAGGTCAACTCTAAATACCAACTTTAGTACCTATGGGCGACCTCTTTGAAGTGTTAAGATGAAGGTACTTAAATCTGAATAGTTTGGAGGTTTTTTATGAAAGCAGCAATATGTGAAGGCTATGGCACACCAGATAAAGTTAAAGTGATGGATGTCCCCAAGCCAGTGGCAAATAAAAATGAAGTATTAATAAAAGTAATGGCAAGTTCTGTGAACTCTGGCGATGTCAGGGTGAGAGGACTTATTGCAAATCCTATTACCCGAAGTGTGTTAAGGCTCGTCTTGGGCATCACGAAACCTAGAAAACCGATTTTAGGTGGGGCACTTGCAGGTGAGATTGTGGAAGTTGGCGAGGGCGTATCTGCCTTTAAAAATGGGGACCAGATATTTGCTATGACGGGCATGCGATTTGGTGGTCATGCACAGTATGCCGTTTTAAGTGAAAAAAGTTGTATGGCGCTTAAGCCGAAAATGGCCAGTTATGAAGAAGCAGCGGTGTTACCTTTTGGTGGGACCACAGCGATTCATTTCCTTCGAAAGGCGGGAATAAAAAGTGGACAAAACGTCATGATCTATGGTGCCTCTGGTGCAGTGGGTACTTCCGCGGTTCAAGTCGCTAAGTACTTAGGTGCCAACGTCACAGCCGTATGTAGTGGCAAACATGTAGAAACGTTATATTCAATCGGTGCGGATGAAGTGATTGATTACAAAATTCAAAATTATAAACAACAAACCAAACAATATGATCTCATCTTTGATGCCGTTGGCAAGATCAATAAAAAAGATGTACAAGGCCTATTAAAGGCAAATGGTACCTTTACCTCTGTGGCTGGACATGGCGTCGCTTCTGAACAAAAGGGATTTTTAGACCTTTTGGTTAAAATGTATGGTGAAGGCAAACTTAAAGCGGTCATTGACCGCACCTTCACACTTGACGAAATTGCAGCGGCACATCGCTATGTGGATCTAGGTTCAAAGACGGGAAATGTCGCAATTTCTATTAATCACGATTAATGTGAAGATTGCATTGATTACGATGATGGCCTTGCATATTATAGTTAAGGCGTGGGTGAGGCCTCATGACGTTATCGATTATGCCCACAAAACTAAAAAAGCCCCATTTACCACCTAACGTGGTTGTTAATCAAGAAGATTAGCAGGCTGCTTTCGGATCGTGGAGAGATAGAAGCATGTGACCCGTGGTTGTCTGGACCTTTGTCGCAACGGTACATTTGGGAAGAAGCGAATTAGACCAAGCCATCGAACATATGCTAAGCGTGAAAGATGGTTCTAGTGGCAGTTTAAATCCACTTGTTCAAAACTCAATGGTATGGGTGTTGGCAGAGCTTTTCATTAGAATGCTAGAAAATATCGTTTTTTTAGAACTTATTAGAAGGGGATATGATGTAACCATAGGTAAAATAGGCACTCTAGAAGTTGATTTTGTTGCAACGAAATCAAATGAGAAATTTTATTATCAGGTTTCGGCTTCTATCGCAGATACAACGACGAGGGAACGTGAATTGCGTCCACTTCAAGCCATTTCAGACAATTATCCGAAGGTCGTGTTGACTATGGATCAAACCCCTTTTGATGATTATGAAGGCATAAAAATACAAAATATCATAGAATTTTTACTGGCTTAAATAGTGAAAACTACGAGGTGCTAAGATTTATGATCTGGATGAGACGCCAGTGGATGTTAAAAAGTGGACAGAGCTTGAAAGTGTCCGCATTTATCAACAGTTTTTTGAGAAGCATCGCGAGGCGTTTTAGGGTGAGTCGTGAGAATCGTGCAGCTAGACTAAAGCAGCATCAAAGCACCCTGATGTGAAAGGTAGGCGAGTAACATGCCAATAAGAACATCTGTAGGGTAGTGATAGCCTAGAATGATTCGTGACATGCCAATGATAAAGGCGAGAAGCATTAGGGGTAAAAAAAGTGACGGTATACCGCTTGCATATGAGAAAGCAATCGCAAATGCACATGCGGTATGGCCTGATGGAAATGAATACGCACACGTTGGGGGTTGCGTCACATTGGCGATGGAAATGCTTTTGTAGGGTCTCGGTCGGTTGACGAGTCTTTTTATACTTTGAACGAGAATCTGAGAGATGATCAGTGTGCCTAGCATCTCTTTGCCAATAGGGACCTGATAAGCATATTCAAGATAGAGTGCAAGTAAGGTTGCGAGTATCGCAGTTGTCGTTGCGCCTAAATGGGTCACAAGGTGCATGAAGCGTGCGAAAGAGATGCTTTTCGAAGAGGCATTGAGTAGCAGGTAAAGTTGTTTGTCGTTGATTAGTAGACGTTCTTTCATCGCGTTCATGGAAACCTCCTCATTACATAGCGCTTTCGGCAATTTTCGCCAATGGGCTTCTTTCAACTTGTTTTAAAGTCACATGACCTGTCAAAGTATAGGGCTTCATTTTTTCGATTGTATAGACGAGACCATTAGATTTTGAATCAACTAAAACATTGTCGATTTGATTGTCACTTGGATCCCCAAGAAAGACAAATTTCGAACCAGATCCCGCGCGGGTCAACATCAACTTGGCTAAATGCGGTGTGATTTCTTGTGCTTCATCTACGATAACAAGTGCATCTGATAGGGAACGTCCACGCATATAGGTAAACGTTTTAGTCTCAATAATACCAAATTTGCGGTATTGTTCAATAAAGTCTTCGACACTAAAATCGGGTTTTTCTGGAAAAACCATGTGTTTACTTTTTCCATAAGTCTCTCGTTGCTTTTTAATAACTTTTTGATCCACAAGGTTTTCGATGGCATCATAAAAACTCCCCATCCATGGTCTAAGCTTTTCTTCTTCAGTCCCTGGTAAAAATCCGATATCATTCCCTGCAGGAACGACAGGTCGAACAAAGACAACTTTTCTATAGATACCTTGTTCTATAACCTTTTGAAGTGCAAATGCAGTCGCAAGGATCGTTTTCCCTGAACCTGCACCACCAGAGATCGTGACAAAATGGATATCAGGATTCATAAGAAGTTCATAAGCCATTTTTTGTTCTTTATTAATTGGCAATAGTCCCCAAGAAGCTTCGTTTTGATACTTGAGAGGGACGATTTTTTCTCCATCATAGCGCGCGATAATTTCATGGCCTTCACGATCTATACTTCGGATATGCAAAAATTCATTTGGAAACAACTGCCCATTTAGTTCGTCAGGCATGCGTAAACCACCAGCATAGACAGCGTCGATTTCTCGACTATATAGCGTTATTTCTTTGTACCCTTTGTACAAATCGTCGGTGTCAATCTTATCATTTTGGTAATCCTGAATTTCAAGGCCGATGGCATCCCCTTTTATCGCCATATACAAATCTTTAGTGACTAAAATAGTAGGGATCGGGGCATAAACCTGTTGAAGTTTTTTGGCAACTGCAAGTATCTTTGTATCGTTTTTACTCGTATCTAGACCATCGGGTAGATTTAAGAAATCCATGTGATTTAATTCGATTCGCAAAGTGCCACCTGACTGAAGTTTTACCCCATCAGAAAGACTACCAAGTTTTCTGATGCTGCTAAGTTCTCGAGCAGCACTTCTGGCGTGGTAACCGACGATGCCTTCTCGCTTTTTCAAATGGTCTAATTCTTCAACACAAATAATTGGAATGATGATGTGATTGTCTTCAAACTTATAAAAACAAAATGGATCGTGAATCATGACATTGGTATCGATAATATAGTTCTTTATCATACATGCCTCCTTAGGATAATTGACTACCTAATACCAGTTTATGCGTGATGTGTTTGAACGACATTATCAACAGATTAAATCGATGTAAAAGTCTGAGCAAAAGATATTCAACGATACCAACGGCTTACTTGCCCACTTTACAAAGACATAACGTATGCCGTATGTGCACCTAACATTGCCATGTTAAATTTAGAATGCACTTTGCAGCTAAAATAAAATGCATGACGCAGGGGTATACGATGAAATTTGGTATTCAAATGAAGCTCATATTAATGGCATTGTTCATAGGTTTTTTCCCGATTGTGTTACTTAGTACCATTAGTATTAACAAATCTACTGAAGAAGTTAGCGCTCAAGTAGAAAAAAACACACAATTGTTTGCGAAAATGACCAATGACCGAATCGAAACGTATTTTGCATCTAGGGAAGGTGATGCCTTAATTCTTGCTCAATCGAGAATCGTTAGAGAAGGTGTTGAAAAAATGAATACCTTTCAATCTTCAGTGGAAGAAAAATCAAAAATTAACTCTGATTTTAAACAGTTACTATCTCAAGCGTCTTCATACTACGGATATACAGATATTTTTATAACGAATGCCTATAACGAGGTAATTTTTTCAATCAATTATGATAAACTTGATATTGCGCCACTTGCTTCAATCGGCGATTATTGTGCAAATGCTTTAAAGGGTGAACAAAATTGGTCAAATCTATTTAGGAATTCTTTTATCGATGATAACATTTTGGTGCTTTCTACACCAATTGGCGGGTATGATAGTCAATTTACCGATGCTATTGGAACCATCAATATAGTCATTAATCAAGAGGCTTTAAATAGTATCGTAAAATCGGGACGTGACAAATTAGGAACTACAGCCGATGTTTACCTTGTCGATGAAAATGGTTTGCTTTTGACCAACACCTCTCGTGAACCCTATCTTGAAAATAGTGCATTAATTGAGTCGATTTCTACAGATTATCTGTTAGACTTATCCACACAAATAAGTGATAGCAACCTTGAATTCAATGACGTGCGGTTAACAGACAGTTATGATGGCACCCAAACAGTGTCGCATATATCGTTAGTTAAAATAGGCAGTCAGTTAGCGGGTATGGTTATCGAAGTTGAAAAAAATGAGGTTTACAGTGGGCAGCTTGCACTTGCTAAACTCATTTTATTAGTTTCCTTAATCGTTGCAATTTTGAGTTTGATCATGGCATTTGCAACCGCTAAGAGCTTTATTAAGCCAATTTCAAAATTGATGGCACTAACCGTAAGTATTGCAAATTACGATTTGACGCTTGAACCTGATAAAGCGCTGATAAAACGACGTGATGAGTTTGGAGAATTAAATGCTTCGATCATGACGATTGTGGTAAGTTTAAAAAATATTATTGGACGAGTAGATACGGTTTCAGAAGATCTTAAAAATGCCTCGGTATTACTTAAAAGTGACACTCAAAATTCGACCACAAATGCACAAAAAATTGCAGGCGCTATCGAAGAAATCTCGAATGGCTCATCCAAACAAGTTGAACAGGCAAATGTCGGTTATGAAAAATTGATTATGCTAGGAACCGCTATTGAGCATGATGCCAGAACGCATGACGTTATGATCAACGATATGTCGCGCATTAAAGAAACGGTCGATGAAGGTATTTCACTAATGACAGAGCTCTCCATGATTAATGAACAGTCCATTCTAGCAAATCGGGATATGCAATTAAAGGTTGAAAAAAGCTCTGAAGATTCATTGCAAATTGAAATGGCGAGTAAATTCATCCTAGATATCGCTAATAGAACAAATCTCTTGGCTTTAAATGCAGCAATTGAAGCGGCAAGGGCAGGTGAACACGGACGGGGTTTCTCGGTAGTAGCCAATGAAATAAGAAGCCTGGCAGAACAATCAAAAGAAACAACAGAAAAAATAAACGAAATTGTCAATCAACTTCAAAACAGTCACAGTGAAGTGGTTGGGACTATTAATTCTCTGACAGATATTTCTGAACTTCAAAAACGGAGTGTCGCTAAGACCACCGAAAAATACAGCGAAATTAATAAATCCATTGAAAAAATTGATTATTTGATTGAGGAAACTTCTGTATCGAGAATGGCGATTCAAGAGATTAAAAATAGTCTGGATAGCAGTATTAAAGAATCTGCACATATTAGTAAAGAAAATTGCATGAGCACTGAAGAAATAGTCATTTCAGTGGAAAAACAAACAGAAGCCATTATGAGTATCAATGATTCTTGTGACAACTTAAATAGGCTTGCAGAAGCCCTGCACGAGGACGTAAATGTGTTTAAAATAATGTAAAAAGTTGATAGTTGCGCTATATAAAAAAAAAGAGGCGAATGATTATTCGCCTCTTTTGCTTAAGTCGTACCATGTTGCGCATAGATCTTGTCGTGTCATCAGTTTGTTGTTTAATAACAATCGTGCAAACGAAAATATATCAGATAGCGTCATCACATTGAATTTTCTTGCTGAAGTGATGACAAACCCATCGTAGATATTTTTAAATTGTCTACCTTCTTTTTTGCCTTCATTTTTAAGTCTGAAAATGAATTTTAGATCTTCACCAGCATAGTATCGTTCATCAAAGCCACCAAGTTTTTCAAATGTCTCTTTTTTAGTGTAAATTAAGACGGCGCTTATACCTGTAATATAAGACATGATTTGTGAACCAAGTGCAATGCCTTTAAAGAATAATCCTGGTTGGTCGAGCTTCATTTTTGCACCGCCACCGATATAATCTCCAGACTGCATGGCATCGTAAACGAGAGTGAAGACGTTTTCGCTCACTTCGCTATCGGCATCTAAAAAACATAACAGGTCGCTTTTAGCTGCTTTCGCGCCAGCATTTCTAACGGCAGAAATCATATGACGTTCTTCACGAACAATCGTTACGTCAAAATTATTTGCAATCTCAACTGTACGATCAGTGGAGGCGTTATCCACGACGATGAGTTCTATCGTTTCATTTGTGTCTATTTCAAATTGTCTAACGGCCTTTGAGACGGACAACAAAGTTTTATATATGAGTTTCTCTTCGTTATATGCAGGTATAATTAATGAAATCGCTGTTTTTTTCATAATTTTTTCTCCTTTTACCATGTTCACAAGGGTATTTCCATAGTCTTATCTTACGGTCACCTTGTGAAGATGATGTGAAAGGAAAATTGATGTTGAATGTTCTTTTAAACTATTTTTGGTAGTGTTACAATCACTTCTGTACCATGACCCGGTAAGCTGTCTATAGTAATTTTACCACCATGTGCTTCAACGATTTCTTTTGTAATTGTAAGTCCGATTCCTGCCCCACCAGTATTTTTGTCTCTGGATTGATCTACACGGTAAAAGCGTTCAAAAATAAATGGCAAATCTTCCATAGAAATTCCAACCCCCTCATCCTTAATGCTTATAAGGATGTTTTTTTCTTGTTCAAATGTGGAAATAAGGATAGTTCCTCCAGTTTTGCTGTATTTAATGCTATTAGATATTAAATTCACAAGCACTTGGCTTAATTTATCAGAATCGGCAATAATGTTTTGTACCGAACTTTTCACAAGCAGTTTAAGTTCATGATTCGTGGCTTTTGATTCCATAGAAACTTTGATGGTATGAATAATAGCTGTTAGATTGAAAGTTGTTAAATTCAATTTTTCAGATTTATTTTCATAGTTTGTTAGTTGCGTCAAATCGCCAACCAATCGGTTCACTCTAAGCACTTCTTTATAAATACCGCTTAATCGCTCTTGTGTTGGCTGGATGATACCATCTACTAACGCTTCTAGATTGATCTGTAAAGCTGCAAGGGGAGTTCTCAGTTCGTGAGAGACATCAGAGACTATTCTTTTTCGGACAATTTCATGATTTTTCAAATTTTTAGCCAATTGAATCACGGACTCAGACAAATCATCTATTTCAGACATATGGGTATTTAGTGGCGCACTTTCAGTCAAGTTACCATTTGCAATTTCGTGAGTTGCTTTGATTGCTCTTGTAATTGGGATACTAATTTGTCTTGAAATGATGACGCCGATAATTATCGCACCAAATAACGAAAAAATCAGTGTTATGTCCAAGACCTCATGAAGTGAATTGATTAATTTTGATTCCATTTCTGTAAAAAAATAAGGGCTATAATAAGTAATGATCAATTCACCAAAATCATTATTGCCATGATTTAAAGGAACCACTTTTGAGACAAGCACACCGTTCCAATTGCTATAATGATTTTTCATATTCAAATCAATGGACTTTAATACGGCTTTGGTCTCTTTCTCAAAGAGTGTGTCAACCGAATAGATGTTTTTACCATTTATATCGATTACATTTAAGACTAAGCCGTCTTCTAAACCCCGAAGACTGGTCTCTTCAAGCTTCTTGAAGTTCCAGCCTTCTTGATATTGATGCGAAACATCACGAATAATACTATCTATTCTTTGTTGGTTGTTGTCAATGACGAAATTCACAAATTGTTTATCGATTAAATTACTAGTCAGTAAAACAATAAACCCAATAGTAGCAAGGGTTGTAATGCCATGAGTGATAGATAAAATTGTCCGAAGTTTAAGTGTCACTTTTACCACCTCCAAATTTGTAACCGATGCCAAATACCGTTATAATGTAGCGAGGATTCTTGATATCGTCTTCAACTTTTTGTCTTAATGTCTTTATATGTGTGTCAATAATGCGATCATAACCATCAAAATCCTCACCTAAAGCTATGAAAATCAATTCTTCTCTTGAATAAGTTTTGTTGGGATATTTCATCAGTGACAATAAAATATGATATTCACTTGGTGTCAGTTTGACTTGATTGCCAAACTTTTTGATCTCATTGCTCGATAGATCAATTTCTAGTGCATTGTTATTGAATGACATTTTGTTAAAAAGTGGCACAGGATCATTTTGTGTTCTTCTTAAAACGGCTTTGATCCTTCCTACAAGTTGTTTACCACTAAATGGTTTTGTCATATAATCGTCAGCACCCAGATCTAAACCGTTTAAAATGTTCTCTTCTTCAACTTTTGCAGTGAGCATGATAATTGGCGTACGCGCATTTCGCCTAATTTCTTTACAAATTTCTTCGCCCTTCAAATCGGGAAGCATCAAATCAAGAACAACTAAATCAGGTTGATACTCAAAATATGCTTTTAATCCTTGTAAACCATTATGTTCTACCCTCACAGAAAAATTGCTGTGCTCTAAATAACTTTTGACGACATCCGTAATCATAGGTTCATCATCGATGACCAAAATTTTATGTGATAGAGCCATAAAACCTCCCAGTTAGCAGTTATATATTGTAAATTTGTTAAATGTAATAATGGTATTGACATTCGCCTGCTTTGAATACTTTGCATAGACATAACATACACCATATTTGTACCTAAAGCAACGGATACTATGTGAGGCGTTCAGACAGCAGATAAAGACCTTTCGTTTAAAAACGTGGCTAATTAATTGCTTTCAAATATGAGAGAAAGGAGTAAGGAAATCGTAGGAATTAAATAAAATTAAATAGTTCGAATAAAGAAAATTGAAAAGGGTATCATTTAAATCAGAACCAATTTCAAAATCTAAGTAAATGAGGTAATCGTATGGCAAGTGTAGAAGTAAACAAAATAGCACCTGATTTTAAATTATCGGATCTAAACGGTGAACCCTTTCAGCTATCGGCGTTTAAGGGCTCAAAAAATGTCCTCTTGGTACTAAATCGAGGGTTCGTTTGACCTTTTTGCCAACGGCATATGATGCAGTTGCATCAAGACATGGAAGCATTTAACAAAAGAGACACTCTCATCGTGACGATTGGTCCTGAAAATGCTGAAGCTTTTAAGAAGTTTTGGGCGAAAAACCAATATACGTACTATGGCCTTCCCGATGAAGATCACACCGTACTCAAACTTTATGGACAACAAGTGAAACTATTTAAACTTGGGCGCATGCCTGCACAGATGCTCATCGATAAGCAAGGCATATTGCGCTATGTGCATTTTGGACACGATATGAAAGACATTCCCAGCAACGAGGAAATACTTAAGTTAATCGATGGCTTGGATAAAACCACGTGAGTGCATTTATTGAACCACCAAAAAAGATACCATTTTATATCAAGTTAGGGCTTGTTTTTGCCAAACGTGCAACAGGGAAGGATTTATTGCCTCCCAAATTGCTCGCTTGGTACCCGAAAGCCGCAATTAGCTCCGGGGTGATGGAAGCGCTTGTCGCACATGGTCATCCAAGTAAAGATTTGAGTGTCAAAATCCTTCAATTGATTCGGGTACAGGTATCTACGCAGGTGGGGTGTCCATTTTGTATAGATATGAATGCAAATGATTATGAGATCAATGGCATAACGGAAGAGGAGATGCAGGGCCTTAAGGGCACACTTGACCTAGATTTGATTTCCTCTCTATCAGAGCGTGAAAAACTAGCAATTCTTTATACAAAGAAGATTACTGAGACCCCTATGGATATTTCGGAAACATTTATGAACCGTATTAAATCATCTTTTTCTGAAAGAGAAATCGTGATGATTGTAACGACTGCTTCGCAGGTTAACTATTGGGCGAGACTGATAAGAGCACTGGGCATACCGCCGGCGGGGTTTATGCAAAAGTCATAAAAGCGGCATCATTGTGTCGCTGGCAGTGGAAAAAAGAAAAGTTTTGGAAGTGGATTGACAGTGCATGAACCCGATGTAAAAGGGTATAATACTAGCAAATGATAATTGTTATCGTTTGATATCAATTGCTTGAAATCCCTTAAATAGAGGAGGTTCATCATGAAAAGTAAGCATGTTTTGATGATTTTGATTGCAATTTTAATGAGTTTTTCACTAATCGCATTTGGCGCAGATAGTATCATGAAGGTTCAGGCCACATTGGCTAGCGACTTAAAATTCCTAGTAGATGGTGAAAGCTGGTCACCAAAAGATGTTGACGGTTCGGCTTTAACACCACTACTCTATAACGGTAGAACCTATATTCCAGTTAAAGCGTTACTTGAAGATAAAAACGTAACCGTCGGTTATGAAGCAGGCACAAAAACGGTTTTAATCGATTATTCAACCATCACCGGGATTGATAAATCGTCACCCGTTTTGTTTAAAGATGTTAAACCTGTAACGGGTTCGGTTTCTGGGAAAGCAACCTTTAAGGAATTTACCATTACTAAAAACAGAGATTTAAGCATCAACACGTTCCCACGTGAAATTGTATATACCTTTGATTTAGCAGACAATGCAGTAATCATGGTGGATGGCAAAGCGATCGACATGACGTTAAGTGATCTCGTTAAAGCTGGAACGACATGGAAAATGGGCGATATGATTCAAATGGGACATGATACAACTTTAGGCGATAAAATTAGTTCAGTTAAGTTGACGACCACAACAACAGGCATTGGACAAGCCGATCCCGTTGCTTCAAGAGTCACCGTAACTATTGAAGTATCTGGCCCTCCTTGGAGGATTAAAATAACAGTTAGATTCTAAGAATATTGTATTGCAAGTAAAATTTTTAGTACTAACTATAATTTTATTTGCTGTGCTAGGCTATAATAAAATCTGCAAGCCACAGTCCACACAAAATCTTCATAATAATAAGTTATACTATCCATCAGAATGATAATGGAGGCAAGTATAATGGTGAAAATATGTAAGTGCTGTTCAAACATTGATGAACAGAAAATCAAAGAAGTCGTATTGGAACAAGATCTTGAATTTGGTTGTATCGATCAATGTGAACAACATGAAGGTAAAGCATTCGGCATGCTAGATGATATTCTAGTCGTAAAAGAGACACAAGAAGAATTTTTAGCGCTGCTAAAATAATTAAAACCCCAAAACATCGAAAAAAATGTTTTGGGGTTTTGTCTTTTTTATGGCTTACCTTTTGTATGATTATTATACTTCTTCTACGTCTTCCTCTTCCTCGTCCTCTTCGTCCTCGTCCTCATCTTCAGCATCTTCAAATAAAGTGCTGAAGACTTTTGAGACCATCTCGTATTCGTCGTCGCTCACAATTTCAGTCAGTTCGATTGAACCTTCTGATTCGTCTTCGATGAATCCGTAAAGCAACGCAATTTCTTCTTCAGGATGAAGAAGCGCAATGTACTCTTTTTCATTGACTTCAAAAATCTCAAGAATCGGGCAAACCAATTCTTCGCCGTTTTCAAGCTCTAATGTTACGGTATGAACGTGTTCGTGATCATGTTCGTGGTCGTGACCACAGCCACATGCATCCATAGTGTCTGCTTTTTTTATCTCTGCCATAATTTCACCTCGTAAGTTATAATATCTGATTATACACTGAGATGCGTGCCGTGTCATGTAGTTTTGTCAAAAAAAATATGCGGCTTATAATATACCTAGCACTTTTTTAGCATAGGGCACTCTCTCAAAGAAGGCCTCGTAAAAATCGTCATCGTCATTTAAAGCCATATCGTAAAAGGTATGGCGCAAGTAAGCGTTTATTCCTTTTAACGTCTGATCGTCATAGATGAATTTGGCGCGAAAGGCTAGTGCTTTCAAAATGTCATGCCAAGCCAAGATAAATGCTTTGTTTTGGGAATAGTCTTTGATGCCAATCCAATCTTCAACTAGAATGTCGGTCAATTGAGGCTTTACACAGGCATCTTCTAGTAAAAAGTATGTGAAATCGCCTGCCTCATAAACGCGGCCAAGTGGAAATAGGCGGCATATACTCGGGCGGTTTGCATGGATGTTACAGCGTCCTTCTTTATTTAAAAAGAAGCACTTTAGAGAATCGCCGTGCATTTTCAAATGTGGCAGTTCTATTTTGCCCTCTTCATGATAGGCGAATGCATCAATGAGGAGTTCGTCAAAGGTTAAGTTCAATTGTTTAGAAATGACGTGCACGTCATACGGATTCAGCGATATAAAAGTGACGATGCCGTGACAGCAAGCACTACAGCCTTTGCAGCCATCTGTATCCGCTTTGACGAGATCGCCTAGATCAAAGAGGCGACCGTCTGAAATGGTTCCTAAGGTTACTTGTGGCTTCATGATACCTACCTTTCATTTTTCTATAAAATGGGGATTACCAGATTGATATCTTCAAGGATTCGATTTTTGAGTTTATAGGTACCTTTGTTGAGGCACCAGTCAAAGATTGCACCTCTAGAAAGTCGCATGATCGTAGCGGCAAGCACATCGGGGGATAAAGTCTTTTCAAGTGCGCCAGAGTCCATACCGCATTTTAGCGCATGCTTCAGTTCGAGATATACAGGTCGATTTTCACTAAGTGTATATTTGTTGTCAAGGGAGATAAGGTTCTTATAAACTTCGGAAACAAAAGGCCACCCCAGTTCTTCAAGGAGAAGGCCCCCTTCACCCATGAGATCGCTGATCATCTGCCGATAATCAGCGTGTGTTTTGGACGCGTATCTTTCAAGCAATAAAGCGTCAACTTGCTCATAACCTGTATTGATGATTTCGAGTTTGGAAGTGAAATGGTGGTAAAAGGCACCCACAGATATGTCAGCAGCGCTGCAGATATCTTGAACTTTCACTGAATCGTATCCCTTACTTTTAAACAGCCCAAAAGCGATTTCTAATATTTTGAGTTTCGTGGCAATAGCTTGTTTTTGGCGCTTTGTTAATCTTTTCATACACTCACCTGACATGGATTATTTAACGATTTTTTACCGTTAGTATAACACGGACATTTTGGAATTTCAAATTGTTTAGAAAAGCGCAAAACAAAGGTTGTTACATTATTGACAAGCATAAGGCATCGTGCTAATCTGTAACAGAATGAGATTCGGTTAAATAATAATTTGGGGGTTTATCATGTTTCTTTTTGAATCAGTACCATGGTATTCGTACGTCATGTGGTTCGTTGTATTAGGTGGTTTGATAGGCGTCAATCACCTTGCGAGGATGAGCAAAAAATTCTCGCTGGCACTTTTTTTAGTGCTTCCTATTATTCTTACTTTCACGCTCTGGCCGAAGACAGCCGGAGAGGGTTCAAGTGTTGGTACGTGGTTCGCTTGGGCAAAAGTGTATTCGTCACTCGCTGGATGTTTAGGCTTTATGGCCATTAGATATATCGACGGGTTGAGCAAAAACAAATTTATGTTATTATTTCCACCGATTATTTTGTCGGTGAACATTTTAGAAGCGGTGGTACGTGAATTTCAATTGATGAGCAACAACGGATTTTTAGATGGCATGATCATTGTCGGCGGTCCATGGAACATCATGAACGGCATCGCTGGCATCTTAAATATCATCACGCTTTCTGGCTGGTTTGGCATCATCGTCAGCAAAGGCAAGCACAAAGATATGATATGGCCAGATCAACTCTGGTTCTGGATCATCGCCTATGACCTTTGGAACTTCGCGTATGTTTATAACTGTGTGCCTGATCATGCCTTCTATGCAGGTGCAGCTTTACTGATTTCTTGTACGATTCCTGCTTTCTTCATGAAAAAAGGCGCATGGCTACAACACCGGGCGCAAACGCTTGGTATTTGGATGATGTTCGTTATGTCATTACCGACATTTGTGGATACATCAAGATTTGCCGTCAAATCGACACACAGCACGACGGCGCTATGGATCATCGCGGGACTCTCTTTAGCGGCTAATATCGGCGTGTTTGTCTACCACTTCGGTAAAGTAATCAAATACAAGAAAAATCCATTGAAAGATGAGATTCACAGCGATTTAGCGGATTATAAACTGTTGATCAAAGAAAATTTATAAAGAGCGATTATTAAAGGTAATGTATAATCTGAATCAATTGCCTTAATCAAAGGTTTTTGTTATACTCAATGAATATGTATAAATTGAGGAGGCTATTTGATGCAAACATGTATTTGTAGCAGTTGCAAAAATCTAAAAAGCGTCATCGATGAGAATGATGATGAAAATAGCATTATAGAAACATGCGCATTCGATTTTCCATCTGAAGCGTGTTCGGAGTGTGACTTAGATGGCTGTGAACGCACTTGCGACCATTATATAAACGATGAAGAGGATGAGAAATTTGTCATCATAAAATGCCGAGGTTGCGGGACTGAGCTCAGTGTTGCGCCAAGAAACGACGGAGTATCTGAAGTCTACTGCGTGAACTGTTATTTGAGCAAAAAATAATTCGAACGCTATCAAAAAACAAGATTAAAAAACGACCCAAATACGGGTCGTTTTTAATTTTTTTTGTAGGTTAGTTAGTGCCCTTTAAAGGGTGCTTATTCCTTTGTATATTCTAAAATGTCCCCTGGCTGACACGACAAAATATCGCAAATCTTTTCAAGCGTTGAAAAGCGAACGGCTTTTGCTTTGCCTGTTTTTAAGATAGATAGGTTGGCCATGGTGATACCGACTTTGTCGGAGAGTTCAGTTACACTCATTTTACGTTTTGCGAGCATGACGTCTAAATTAACGATGATTGGCATAGGCGCACCTCATATGGTCAAATCGACGTCATTTTTAAAATCAAGCGCTTCTTTGAGGAGAATCATCAGAAGGTTGGCAAAAAATGAAATCGTAAAGGACGTAAGGACTAATATGACAAATGCGATCATGATTCCGGGATGCATGGCATTCAAAAACCAAAGACCAGCGCCAAGAAACAGATAAGCAAGAGCAATGAGTGTACCACAGGTTGAAATCGATTTAAGCGCGCGCACCGAGCGATCTGTGAATGCCGAGTTGAGGGTAATTAGATTGAGCAGTTGGTTGGCTTTATAGAGCGCAAAATAAAAAGGTACGGTGGTCACAATCATGCTGATGAGTACAGGGTACCTCAAATAGGCATATTCGGGATTGTTCAGTGCGGTATCTTTCGCCAAACTTGGTAGAAAGAACACACTTAAAACGGCAATCAACCCGCCCATGAAGACGATAAAACCTTTTAAAATAAAATTTTGATAGTGCCGCATAGTTAAAACCTCCACGTGTGTCGCATGATAGCGATAATAAACTAACTAAAATATATCATTCTGCGGGGGAGGTGTCAACATTTAACAATAAAAATTTATTTAAAATCAATATATGTTTATTGACAAACGATAAATATGACGTTATTATTGAAGCGACTTGAATCACTTTAATGATCAACCGTTACCCCAATAGGAGGCATTTTATGTTTGACATACTTATCATCGGCGCAGGTCCTGCTGGATCCAATCTAGCAAGATTACTTGGCAATAAACACATTAAGGGGGCATCGGAAGCTCCAGATTATTCTGTGTGCCTTATCGATAAGAGGCGACTTGATCTGCCAGAAGACCCGCATAGGCAAAAGGCATGTGGTGGTCTATTATCACCAGACGCTCAGAAGATCATGGCGAAGCTCGAATTGTCACTGCCATCTTCAGTCCTTGAAGACCCACAGATATTTAAAGTCCGTACCATCGATTTTGATAGTGGCCTCGAGCGCTATTATCCTAGGAACTATTTAAATATGAACCGCGAGCGATTTGATCGCTATCTATTCGGCCTGATTCCGCCAACTGTGGACAAAAGGTGTGGCATGGTGGTGACGGCAATTTATGCCATGGATGGTTACTGGGAAGTGCACTATAAAGATCTAGAAAATAAGAGACAGATAGTGATGGCAAAGTTTCTCGTCGGTGCGGATGGTGCCAACTCACTGGTTAGAAGACGGTGTATCCCATCTAAAACGGATGGCACGGAAAAAAGCTCTAAAAAGTATTTTAGCATTCAAAAATGGTACCCAATTGATGCAACATTGCCATATTTTACGGGGATATTCGATAGCAGCATCACCGATTATTACTCATGGACGATACAAAAGGGAAACCATTTAATTCTTGGCACAGCGCTCCCTTGTGATGATGCATTTGGACCCTCTGCGGATGCAACGTTTAGAAGGCTGCAGCATAAGGTCTCAGATCATTTAGGCTTCACACTCGGTGAGCCAGTTAAGACAGAAGGGGCTTTTATAGAACGTTCAATGAGGCAAAGCGATCTTTGTTTTTCAGCCTCTGTAAAAGTGATAAACGGTAGTAGACTGCCACTGGCTTTGATTGGAGAAGCAGCGGGCGCCACCAGCCCAACTTCAGCAGAAGGATTCAGTTACGGTTTGATAACGTCTTTCAAACTATTCAAAGCATTAAATAGCGGACTCAAACACGCTGAGAAGCGGTATGATCTCTCGTGTAACTCGGTTAGAAGAAACTTGATGATCAAACGTCTGAAGAGTCCAGCCATGTACTGGCCTATAGTACGTAAAGTGGTCATGGCAACAGGTGTTACGGCCATCACTACAGAGGATACTGGCAACGCGACTGAATCAGACTTTTCGGGTCGCCTTAAGAAGCGTTCTGTTTTTCATTTAAATCGGCAATAAAAAGGAGTTTTGACATTAATGTAGAAATTAGTACATAATGACTTTTTTTAACCTTTTATGGATGGAGGACATTATGATCTATAGAAACGCCACTTTAGCGGATATACCAAAAATTTCGGAGTTACAGTCTGTGTATCATGTATTGACCATTAGCGAAGCGGATAAACCCAATGGGTTTGTCACGACACTTTTTGATCAGGAACAGTTTAAGGCCATTATTGAACAAGAACAGGGGCTTGCTATTGCCTGTGAGGGTGACAAAGTTGTTGCCTATGTTATGGCGGCTTCGTGGTCATATTGGTCAGTATGGCCGCTCTTTCAACACATGATTCAGGACTTACCAACGACACATTACCTCGGACAAACACTGAGCACTGAAAATTCTTATCAATATGGCCCTATTTGCATCCATAAGGATTACCGCGGCACGGCTGTTCTTCCCAATCTTTTTGAATTTTCACGTACGCAGATGCAATCTAGATTTCCGATTTTGATTACTTTTATCAACTATATCAATCCCAGATCATACGACGCGCATACGCGTAAGCTCGGCCTTGATGTGATTAAAAGCTTTACATTCAATGGCAATCAATACTATGAACTGGGTTATGACACGTCGAAAAAAACGCCTGGGTCAAGTAAATAAGCCACCCCTTTATAGTTGACATAAAATAGAGTATACTTTAAATGACGTGCAAAAACTCACTGCAGTCCCATAGGAGCCCCGAAATGTCAAATATAGACTTATCGAAATTTGAAAATAAATTAATCATCAGACCCATTGAAAGAGAAGACTTTAAAGAAATAATTTTCCTTCAGAAGATTTGTTTCAAGAACATGGAGCCGTGGACTTTGGCACAGCTAGAAAGCCATCACCGCATTTTCCCAGAAGGTCAAATCTGTGTTTCTTACAATGATCAGATTATAGGATCAAGCTCAAGCATGATACTCAATTTTGACGAGTACAACGATCAACATAGTTGGGCTGAAATCACAGCAAATGGTTATATTACCAATCACGATTCTGACGGATATA
>JBBRVO010000039.1:0-20506 GCA_038246775.1 Peptostreptococcales bacterium
CGCATTTGCTGGCGATGGCGACTTTGGTATGAGTGTTGCCAAAGGGTTTAGACAGTTAAAAACGGAATGGCAGGATCTTGTCAGCACCTCTAAAACAATTGGCGATTTTTTAGAAAGTTGCTCTTTGATCATCATGGAGTATTGCGGCGGCGCTTCTGGTCCAATCTGGGGCTCGGCGTTTAGAGGGGCCGGTAAAAAAGCAGGTTCAGTTACTGAAATGAATTTAACTCAATTTGCTGAAATGATGCAAGCGGCAATAGCCGCCATTCAAAAAACCGGCGAGCGATCTTTCGGCCGCGGTGCAGTCGTTGGGGATAAAACGCTCATCGATGCACTTGTACCCGCTGCGGATTCATTAGCTTTAAGTGCTAAAGAGGGTCTAGATATTAAACGCGCTTTAGAAAACAGTGCACAATCAGCTGTTGCTGGTGCTAAAGCCACTATAGAAATTGCAGCACGTATGGGTCGCGCTGGAACCGTTGGCGACAGAAGCATCGGTTATCCAGATGCTGGCGCACAGGCTCTCGGCATTATCTTTACAGATTTAGCCGAAAAAATGAAATAGCCCTAAAATCAAAAGACCTCACCTCTTGAGAATCACAATTGCTCAAGTAGTGAGGTCTTATTTGTCGCGTTTGCTTATTGCCCTAAAGCTTTTCTATAGTCTTGTGGTGTCACGCCATTCATTTTCTTAAAACACTTTATAAAATAACTGCTGTCATCATAACCACATACACTAGCGATATAACTCACTGTCATTTCTTGATTTGAAAGCAAAGACTTTGCCCTTTTGAGTCGAATGTCGTTGATATATTGGGTCACATTTTTACCATAATATTTGGGAAACAATCTACTAAAATAACTCTCAGACACATTACAAACATGTGCGAGTTGCTTCAAACTAATTTTTTCTGAAAATTTCTGATCAATATATAAAATCGCAGGTTTTAAAAGCGCTTCTTTGGTCGAGCGATTTCTCTTTTCTACTTGATGAAACACATCTACCGAAGTTGTAAGTTCTGTTAATAACTTCTCTCCAGGGTTCTGAACCATATACTTACAGATGGTTTGAAGTATTTTTGCTGTCGCCTCTATTTTGTGATAAGAAATAACGGGTAATTTCTCATAATCATTTTTTAATTTAGGATTGTCTCTAAAGAGGCCTTCAAGATCCGACGCTCTATAAATCTGCTCTATTTCTACTTCTACTTCAGTTTCACTTGGGTCCAATCTTATCTGTCCCGCCATGATACCGCCGAGATACATATCATTCACCATAATCGGTACAGCCACATCTATGATGTTGGCATGACAAAGATAAATAAAAGGTTCTTTCGATCTAGCGGCTTCGAGCCCACCATGTGAATCGCATTTTTCACAGAGTTTTGCAAAGTCCGGAAGCGTTCTGAGCTGATGGCAAAAGCTACTGCACTCGCTATGGGCCGTTAAGGGTCTCCCTTTATAGTCAACCGTGATAATTGCTAAATCGGATGACTTGGCTAAATTGTCTTGAATGGTTTGAAATTCCTTTGTTCTAACCGTGTCATACAGTTTTTCCCACGTATCGTTCAAATCGCACCCCCCACATTTTAGCCTTATTTAAGCTTTGTTGAGCCTTTTGTTTCCACCGATTTTCTCAATTGTTGAATATAACTGGATTATAGCACATATGGGCTCTTTTTTCGAATATAAACCAAAAAATGAAACAACCCCACTTAGATTCTGCAGGGCTGTTTCGTTTTAACACACATACTCAAAGTCCTTAACTCTTTATAACCGCTCTCTTGAATTTCTTAACAGCAATTCTCACTTTACGTTTTAGGACATGTTTTACGACTATAGGTTTCAAATCCGGAAAATCTACGCCACTTTCGTCGTATTTGCGTTCCAATTGAATCGCTTCAAATTTACACCTCGTCGTACACGCACCGCATCCAACACACATAAATGTGTCTACAATGGTGACACCGCAGCTTAAACAACGTGCCGTTTCATTTTTCACTTGCTCTTCTGTAAAAACACCTCTAGGGTCTGAGAAATCACCTTCTATTTTATCAATGTGTTTGACCGTTGTTCTTTCTCTCTTAATATGGTCATAGCCACTAAAATCAATTTGCTCTTTATCAAAGGCCACAAACGTTTTAGTGTTACGACCATAAACCAAACTTTGACCTCTTTGAACAAAGCGATGTATCGAAATTGAACCTTCTTTTCCAACCGCTATAGCGTCTATCGCAAATCTCGGTCCAGTAACCACATCGCCGCCTGCAAATATGTCTTGCTCAGACGTTTGTAGTGTAACTGGATCTACGATAATCGTTTGATTTTTGTTCAAGTTGACCGTTGTACCTTTGAGCAAATCTCCCCAATGGATACCTTGCCCCACTGCGACAAGGACATGATCGGCCATAATGACTAGGGTATCTTGTTCATCGAAAATCGGATTAAAGCGCTTGGTTTCATCCATGACGCGAAGACATCGTTTGAACTCTACGCCGACGACTTTTCCGTCTTCAACTAGGAAACGCTTTGGACCATAGCCGTTGTTTATGATGATCGTCTCTTCTAATGCTTCGTCAATTTCATCTTGTAAGGCGGGCATGGATTCTCTTGATTCAAGGCAAACCATCTCAACAGCTTCCCCACCAAATCGTAGTGCCGTTCTTGCAACGTCTATTGCAACATTACCACCACCAATTACGATGGTTTTTCCCAATAGTTTTTCTTGTTTATTCAAAGCGCTATTTCTCAAAAATTCTACGCCCGTTTGAATGTTCAGCGCCTCTTCATTTTCTAAACCAAGGTTTCTGCCGTCTTGCGCACCAATGGCGATAAAAAACGCTTTGAAGTTTTTCTCGCGTAACATTGGAATCGTGACATCTACGCCAACGTCAATACCCATTTCAAAGTGAACACCAAGCGCTCTTAAAACATCGATTTCAGCTTGGATAACGTCTTTTTGTAATCTAAAGGCTGGTATTCCAAATTGTAACATGCCACCAAGCTCACGTTCCTTTTCAAAAACGGTGACTTGGTAACCCTCGACTGCTAAATAATACGCGCACGATAATCCTGATGGCCCTGCACCTATTATGGCAACCTTTTTATCGTATTTGTTTTTTATTTCAGGAATATAGCGTTTGTCTTCATGTAAATCAAGTTCGGCAATAAATTTTTTGATAGCATCTATTGCCACAGGGTCATCCAACTCACCACGTGTGCATTCATTTTCACAAAGAGCGGGGCAGATACGTCCACATACAGCAGGAAATGGATTTTCTTTTTTAATCATTTTTAGTGCCTCTTCATACTTGCCTTGAGCGGCTAGTTTGATATAACCTGGAATTGAAATATGTGCGGGGCAGTTTGTTTTACATGGAGACGTCCCAGAATCCAACGTTTCTTTTCGGTTAATTCTATAATCAGGGTCCCATTTATCCGGTCCCCATTCTGTATCAAAAGGATGATCAATAAGTACAGGGGTTTGACTTTCTATGCTGCCGCATATTTTCTGACCCAGTTTGATTGCATTTGTAGGGCATACCTCTACACATTCCCCGCATCCGACACATTTTTCAGGATCTACACGAGACACATAATTAGAACGCACCATATCAGGGTTGTGATACATACCGGCCGCTCTTAACGCATAACAGGCGCACCCACAGCAATTACAAATCGCATGGGTATGACCTTCTCCCTCAGTATTTGGGATTTGATGCATCAATCCGTCGCGCTCTGCCTTTCTAATTATCTCAAGCGCCTCTTCCTGTGTGACCTCTCGGCCTCTTCCGGTTCTGATATAATATTCTGCCGCATCTCCCAATTGGATACACATATCTTCCTTTAAGTGACCACAGCCTTGACCCATCTCTTCTCTAGACGTACGACACGAACAATCAGAAACAGAAAGAACTCTAGCACTTCTTATATATCCGGATACTTCTTCGGAGGAGACGCTCTTAGTATTGCCATCAATCGCTGTCTC
This sequence comes from Peptostreptococcales bacterium, assembly GCA_038246775.1. Classification (GTDB taxonomy): domain Bacteria; phylum Bacillota; class Clostridia; order Peptostreptococcales; family Acidaminobacteraceae; genus Fusibacter_C. Next base: position 3,989 of record JBBRVO010000039.1, read on the forward strand.
TATGGGAATAACGCGCATCAGTCCCTTTCCAATAGGAATATTTCCAGCTGCAACGGGATTTCTCAAATAGCCATAATCATCAAATGCTTTGGCGATTTGAGGATATTTTTTAACATTTTCTTTGTTGTTGACTACCATTTCAAAAATACCGGGTACCCATGTTTCAAACCAATACTTGTCCACCCCATCTTCTGCTTTAACCGATGAAACGCCTGCCATTGCTAAATCCCACAATAGTTTTTTTGTTAGTTCTACTGGCTTTTTAGAGCTTATAGCGATCTCTTCTGCCGTTTGATGAACCCTGTATTTAAGCGCAAGTGCCACTTCTGCCATTTCTTCCGTAACCACTTTTTCTAAGAGTAAAAATCGAGGGTCCAATTCATTGACGCCTTTATGCGATCCCATTTTTGTCATTGATACTTTGTTAACAAATTCCAACAGTTTCAATTGATCTGTCATAACGCCTCCTAAAATTTTATCGGTTAATAGCCATATGATTCTTGAGAATATTTCAATTGATACGCTTTGCCACGGTATTTAAAGAACCAGTAACACAAATAAATACTATGCAACACAACGTTGGTTAATCCCCACCATTTTAAGACATCTGCATTGAACCAAAGTGTGGAATCCATAACCGGGGTGAAAATATCATAAGAGGATCGAATGAGAATGTGAATTGCAAGTGTGTAAATTCTACCCATTAACCATAAATCCGTTCTTTTTTTTATCAACATCCAAATTTCAGGCGCAATTAAAATACAGAGACTAGATGCAAAATATGTCGTATTCTCTGCATAGACAAAAGCTGCGTTCCAGGTCACGTAGAGCAGACACCAAACTAAAGGTAAATCGGCAAGCAATTCTGAAAAGGTGTTTTTTCCATCATTTTTCCCGATACGCCAGTGTTTAGTGGGTAGTGGTATAGTAATACATAAAATCACACCGCTTATCGCGTTGAATATATTGCCAAGGCCAAAATCAGTCATTGTCGCTTCAATTATATTCAACATCAAAACGGCATATAAAATCCAAATGGGCCATTTTTTTCGAAGCGAGGCGAGAACATGTTCATGTTTGCCATCATTGGCAATGCGCACAAAGGATACAAAACACGTTGGAATTAAGACGCTGATGGTTTTTGCCCATCTAAACCAAGAATCTAGATTGATGAACCATAAAGGAATACTCAACAAAGCGAACACAAAAAACCACTTGTAAAATTTTTGCTTTTCTCTTGTAAATTCTAAAAATAACACTAAAAATAAAATGTAAACGAGCATTGAAACAATATAACTTAATGCCGGCATAGTTTCCTCCCCAAATATATTAGATTCTACTTTGAGACTAACCATTTGTGACAAAAACATCAAGCTAAAAGCCCCTATTTTCCTTAGCAAGAATGTCATAAAACGCATATGTTTAATGGCTGCAACCGATTATCGTTATAAAACTAACGCAATAACTTTGCCCTATGTTATAATCAAAATGAGGTGACCTTATGTTAAAAAATTGTAATGATATCTTTAAGGAGTTCGAATTGCCCTTTGAAACGTATTTTTCAAAGTGCATTGAACATGGCTTAGATGTTCATGAAGAAATGGAATTGATTTGGTTGATTCGAGGCAGTGCCACCTTAACCTGTGATGGAAAAGAATTCACTCTCACCGATCAGACTATTTTTATGATTTATATGAATCGCGTGCATTCTCTTTCAACGTCTGTAGAGTCGCTCTTAATTTCCTACCGATTTAAAAAAGAACATCTCATAAAAAACAATCTACTTTTCGAAAACATTCCCTTTTCACATCGCATCTATACATTTCAGGAACTCAGTCATAAATATCACCAAGTCCCTCTACTGATTTCTCAAATTTTAAAATTACTTATTGCGCCAAACACCTCGCCTATCGTTCGATACAAAATTATTGGCTACTACAATCTGTTTTTGTATGAGCTTTATAACATGCTACTGAAAGAAAAATACTTAGATGTGAAAAAACGAAATTATGATCCCTTTTTAATTCGAGTCAATACTTTAGTGGATTATATTCATGCACATGCACAGGAAAAAATCTCCCTTGAGACCCTTGCAAAACTGGCGAACATTTCGACTTATCGCCTATCCCATTTTATAAGTGAATCTTTGGGGGTTTCTTTTAGTGAATTCCTTCAAAATACGCGTTTCGAATACGCTCTTAAAAGCTTAAAAGAGACAAACCTTTCCATACAAGAAGTTTCTACCTCAAGTGGCTTTAGCGATGTGAAATACCTTAATAAAATGCTTCAAGATAAATTTCAAATGACCGCTTTAAAATACCGAAAAATTAAAAACCACCAATCCATAAAAAAAAATCAGCCTTTTTTAACGACTGATTTTATCGATGAACTCAATTTGTGTTTGAAAATGATTGAAGACGATCAGAACTTCATTGATACTTACGGGTTAAACCAGAACATCAATGAGGACTGATTTCACAAATCACTTCTAGGAATACGGTCACAAGCTCAGGATCGAATTGGGTCCCGGAACAGCGTTTAAGTTCAGCAATGATGTCTTTTTCTGACATTGCCTGTTTATAAGGACGCCCATTTTGCATAACCTCATAAGAATCGACAATAGATGCAATTCGTGCGAGATAAGGGATTTCATCTTTTTTTAGGTTTTGTGGATAGCCTGTACCATCCCATCTTTCATGGTGGGAAAGTATCTCTTGAGCGACATGTGCAAACTCTTCTGTTGCCTGCGCAATCCGATAGCCGATTTCAGTATGTTTTTTCATGACTATCCACTCTTCATCTGTCAAAGGTCCTTTTTTTCCAAGAATCTCAGCCGGAATATTGATCTTTCCAATATCATGAAGCCTTATTACCAAATTCAGTCGGGATAAATCATCTGCGGACAATCCTAGGCGCATACCCATTTTCAGAGCAACTTGTTGCATATTTTCCGCATGTGCATCGGTCTCATAACTCTTTTCTTGCATCGCTTTGTTAAGTGCATTTAAAATCGCGCTTTTTGCACTTCGGCTATCCGTTAATTTTTGCCGATACATTTTGTCTTCTGCAAGCCTCATTATCGTCGTGATATCCACTTCTAGACTTTCTTTGCATGCGACGCCTAGTGCCATTGAAATAGCAATCTCTTCACATTTGACAAGCATACTTTCCTGGGTGATTCGATTGGCAATTAAAACGGCTTGGTCGTAAGACGTCTGTGGTAAAAGAATGACAAACTCATCCCCCCCCCAACGCGCAATAATATCTTCTTTCCGGCATACCATTTTAAGTACGCCTGACGCAGCTTGAAGAAATTGATCACCGATTGCATGACCGTAGGTGTCATTTAATAGCTTTAAGCCATTGAGGTCCGCCATGATGATGCTCATAGGCAACTGATCTATGGTGTTTAGTTTTATCGCGATTTCATCAAACCAATATCTGTTGAAAAGACCCGTCAAATTATCATGATAACCGATAAACTGAATTTGATCTTCTGCGACTTTACGTTCGGTAATATCCTTGCAGGTTACCACAGCGCCAATGATTTCACCTTGTTCATAGACCGAGTCAGCTTGAATAATCACTGTTTTTTCTACGCCATTGGCAGATGTGATCACTCTCTCGCCCTCTTGTGCAATTCCATTGATTACAGAATAGATCACGTCATCAATCTGATAGTGATGCACTTTGTCCGTGTCATTTCTGATTGCCATTAGCGTGGCATAGGCGTCATTATAATTAATAAGCTTACCCGAAGGATCAAAGATTGCCATCGCATCACTGGTTGATTCGAAAGCCTTTTTTATTCGGATCAATTCCTTATGTTGCGCAAATATTTGCGCCTCGAGTTGTCTATTTTGACGTTGGATTTCCTTCTCCTGCATATATTTCAAACGCCCCATGCTTTCAAGTTGAAAATTACCTAAAGCCCCAATTATGTTGGCGCCAACAAAAAAAGCGGTTACCATAAGTGTCTCAAAAGTAATCGTTTCATTGATCATGATAAATCCAAAAATATAAGAGAGTAGAACGATGGCATTTCCAGTCAACGCATAACCACTGTTCAGCTTCAATAAAAAATAGCTGGAAAAAATAATCATAAACAATCCGCCATAATAGCTAAAATTGTCAGGGTACATAATCAGCATATAATCAATACCCACGCCACCTGCAACAAGACAAAGCGTTATTAAATATTGGAATATACGAAAAATTATGGGATGAAAAGATAGTGCAACAAACAAAATAAATAAAGGAATGACTATTGCAAAACGGATGATAAAAAACATTTGGATATGTGCATCAATCGTTAAATAATCCAAATACCCAAACAATCCATATAATATGGCAAAGCAAATAAATATAATTCGCAGTTGTGGCAGGCCTTCCATAATTTTGCCATGTAAATATTGTTCTTTATCAATACGGGACAACGCGTTGGGCATTCAAATCACCTCCAATCAAAACACATTATTATGACTATTTATATTACATTATACCGTATTATCATTGTAAAGAAACATTAAAAAAACCTGATTTCTAATTGAAGTCAGGTTTTTTGTCTTAAAGTAATTTTTATTATAAAAGCCCATTTCATCCTACGTCTCAATCACATAGACGATGCGCTTCCAAGCGTTCATAAATTGATCCAATCTGTAAGCTCTTGAAACTTGATTAATATCATCTGTTGCGGGATCATTAACCAAGACATAGGCAATGTCATTTCTAATTTCATAGCCAGTGACAACGATTAGATGACCACTTGGGTATGCTTGTAAAGCCCCTTCAAGTGCTTCTTTATCTTTTATCCTAATGGTAGCAATCACAGGGACATTCTTTGAAAGAAACGCATAGATCGATTCAAAACCCTTACAATACATCACCACTGCATCAAATCCCTTTTCCCCGGCATAAGCCACATTGTATGACCAATTGCCATAAATAGATGCGCCATTATCAACCGTTCCCTTTGCAACTTTTTCCGTTTCTTCAATGACGCCGTAATACGCCATCACCATGGCAACGGATGTTGGGCTGCAAATGATTTTTCCAATATCTGGAACGGTAAGTTGGCAACGCGGTGGAACCTCTAAAGCAATAGGTTTCATCCATTCATGATTATCAAGGTTATCACTTTCTGATTCAAAAGTCACCGCAATGCGTTTAAGTTTTGGCGTCTCTGTATCTTCCGCTTTTTTTGATAGTTCCGCTTTTATCTGTATGCCATTTCCAGTGCCTTCTAAGACCATTAACTCATCAATGTCTAACTTGGCATATAAATCTTTTTGACCAGAAAAACTTCCTGTATTGTAGCCATCCGTTGTCCATTTGCCATAACTGAACCACTTGGACCAATTGGTCTCGGTGCGTATTTTTATCCAAATTTCTATGGTAGTATTTGGATTGGTTTCACTGTTCCAAGAAACGACAAGTCTATTAAAAGGCTCAACTTCAATTATTTCAGATAACCATTCACCACTTGTACTCAATCGGTCAAGGACTAATGCACCTAGATTGTTTAAAGTGGTTTTGGATAATTTGCCTTTTACAAATGCACTTTGATCTAATTTTAATAAGTGTTCACCCATAATATAATCCTTTCTAATCGATCGTTGTCGATAAAGTCTCTCTATATTTACTGGCTTCAGAAGCATTTGCTAGTACAAAATGATTTGGGAGGAGCTCCATCCACTGCGGCGCTTCTTTTTCATAATCATGACACGTTTCATCATAAACGATGACCTTGCGGTTCTTTTCATATTGAGGATTTGGCATTGGAATGGCCGAAAGCAAACTCTGAGTATACGGATGAATGGGGTTGTTATAGAGTTCCTCCGTTTCCGCTAATTCAACAATTTTACCTCGGTGAATAACCGCTACACGATCCGTAATAAAGCGCACAATTGACAAATCATGTGCAATAAACAGATAGGTCAGACCCAGTTCTTCTTTTAAAGCATTCATAAGATTTAATACTTGTGCACGGATAGATACATCTAGGGCAGAAATAGGTTCATCTGCAATAATAAGCTTTGGCTTCATGACAAGAGAACGTGCGATACCGATACGTTGTCTTTGTCCACCTGAAAACTCATGTGGAAAGCGGCTTGAAAATTCTGGTAACAAACCCACATCCAAAAGGGCTTGATCCACAATAGCCTTTCTTTCTTTCTCTGAGTCAAATGCTTTGGTATTGTAAAGGCCTTCTGAGACAATGTAATCGACTTTTGCGCGTTCATTTAACGAGGACATGGGGTCTTGGAATATCATTTGTATATTTTGAACCACTTCTTTATCTTTTCTTTTATTGATTTTCCCGCTAATCCTTTCCCCTTGAAAAAGAATTTCGCCATCTGTTGTTTCATTAATCCTGATGATGGCGCGACCAATCGTTGTTTTTCCAGAGCCAGATTCTCCAACAAGACCAAAGGTTTCACCTTCATAAACATCAAAATTCACTTTTTCAACGGCAACAAACTTCTTTTTTCCTTTGCCAAATGTGACGTTTAAATCTTTAACTTCCAGCAACTTCACTTTATTTGTCATCGAAAACACCCCACTCTGTTTTTAATCTTTTCACCGTATCAGACAGTTCAACTTTTGGCGCTCTTGGATCTAGGAGCCAACTCTTGACTTGATGTGTCGGTGAAACTTGAAACATAGGTGGATTATACAAATAATCTACTTTTAAGGCTTTAGCATTTCTCGGTGCAAAAGCATCACCCACAATCTCTTTAAATAAATTTGGCGGTGTTCCTTTTATTGCATTGAGTTTTTCACCTTTGACACCCAGCTGTGGCAACGAGCTTAATAGTTCACAGGTATAGGGATGCCTTGGGTCGTAAAATATTTCTTCTGCCGTCCCTATTTCTACGATTTCACCGGCATACATTACTGCAACACGGTCTGCGACATGGGCAACAACGCCTAAATCGTGAGTAATATAAATAATGGTTAAATTGTAAGTCTTCTGCAATTTTTCTAAAAGTTCAATAATCTGCGCTTGGATGGTTACATCCAGTGCCGTAGTCGGCTCATCACAAATTAAAATTTCGGGCTTGCACGCAACTGCAATGGCAATAACAATACGTTGACGCATACCGCCCGAAAATTCATGCGGATACTGCTTGTATCGATTTTCTGGGTCTGTAATGCCAACGTTTTTTAGCAGCTCATAGGTGACTTCTTTAGCCTGTTTTTTACTGAGGTATTTTTGATGTAACATAATCGTTTCTTGGATTTGTTTGCCTATTGATTTAAGAGGGCTCAGCGAGGTCATCGGGTCTTGAAAAACCATCGCGATTTCCTTCCCTCTGATTTTGAGCCAATCTTTTTCACTTTTAAACGTGGTAAGATCTTGTCCCTTATAAAGAATTTCTCCAGAATCAACCCAGCCATTGCCATCAAGCAGTCCCATACAAACCTTTGTGAAAACAGATTTTCCAGAGCCTGATTCTCCCACAATCGCCAGACTTTCTCCTTTGTATAGTTCCAGTGATGCGCCTCTAATCGCGGTGAGTGTTTTTCCTCTTAAATTAAATTTAATAACCATATCCTTTATGGACAATATTTTTTCGTTGTCCATTGTCTTCAGGTCAGGATTCATCGTGTACCCCCCTATACGTGATTTTTAGGATCTGCAGAATCTGCAAAAGCATTGCCCATGATATAAAATGATATGGTTATTAATGAGATTACAATTGCTGGAAATAACAATTGATACCTTAGAGAAGGACTCATCATTAATACTCTGCCTTCATTGACTAAGTTTCCTAGTGAAGGGATTTGTACTGGCAAACCGAGGCCGATATAAGTCAAGAAAACTTCAGCACCTATAGCTGCTGGTATCGCTAGAGCAACCCGCATCATGATTACAGAAATCAAATAGGGTAACATGTTTTTAGATAGTATCCTCGTTGTCGGCGTGCCTAAACATCTAGACGCGAGATTATACTCCCTATCCCTGATGATCGTGACTAAATTTCTTACCAGTCTTGCCATTGAAAGCCAACCCGTGATGACCATTGCAAAGACAAGTGAAAAGAAGCTCGGTCTAAAAATATAGGTAAGAAGAATCAACACGACGGTTGTAGGAATGTTGTTCCACACATTATATATTTCAGTAATCACACGATCGAGCTTTCTAACATAGCCCCAAACGGTGCCTATGATAATACCGATGATGACTTCAAAAAGACCAACGATAATACCGATTGATAATGAGGTACGGGTGCCACTCCAGATACGCGCCCAAAGATCTTGGCCAATCGCATTGGTTCCAAACCAAAATTCAGCACCTGGTTTGACGTTGCGATATTGCATAAAGGTTTCAGGATTTATATTAATAAATGTCGGTGGCTTTTGATAGGGTAATATCGGCTGAATAAAAGTGAACATCAAAAGAACCGTTATTAAACCTAGGAAAAAGACAGCTACTTTATTCTTTAAAAAAGCCTGTACTGTGGAGCGCCAGTATGAGTAATTGGAATAACCAGATAGCTCACTTGACTCTAAGTTTTCATCCGCAAATTCAAAAAGCGCATCCGGTATTGTTGGGGTTATCATTTGGGTTTTATGGTCTCTTAGTGTCTGCATTATCTGCCACCCCCTTCTTTTCCAAATTTTATACGTGGGTCGATCATCGCCATTAGAATATCACCTAAAAGCAATCCAAATATACTCATAGCCGAGTAAATTAAAACAAGTGCTTGAACAAGTGCATTGTCTTGACGTTGAATGGATTCAACCAGCAAACTGCCCATTCCAGGGATTGAATAAAGTGATTCAATATAAAGCGACCCACCTATTGCAAATAAAATAGAAGCTGGAAAGTATTGTGCCATTGGAACAAGTGCATTTCGCATCACGTGATTTGTCATAATACTTTTATTCTTCATGCCCTTTGCGCGTGCGAGTTTGATATAATCCTTATTGAGTTCGTCTACCATATAACGCCTCATCCACATTGCATAAGCTGCGATTGAACCCAATGACATCGATAAAATAGGCAAAATCCAACTCATGGGACGTTCGACATCAAATAATATGGGAAGGTTTAAAAACCGCGTTAAATATAACTGTATAAACAGATAATAAACGGCTGCTGGGACGGCATTGATGACCACAATATAGACGGTACCTATTTTATCCCAAGCCTTTCCTTTGTATCTCGCCATTTGTATGCCCGCTAACAAACCGACAATCATGGATATAAAAACAGAGGACAATCCCAACCAAATTGAATAGGGTATTTTGTCTTTCAATATTTCGTTAACCGGCACATTTGGCCTATAAGTGGTTGAAACGCCTAAATCGCCTTTTAATAATTTCGAATAAAAATTCTTAACTTGAATAACCAAAGGGTCTCTAAGCCCCATATTTGTTAAAATGGATTCCTTTTGAGCTTCATCTAGTTTTTCAAAACCCGTTCCAAAATAACCTTCTTCCGGCATCAATCGCATAAGCAAGAACACTACTGTTACGACAATAGCCAACGTGAATAAAGATTGAAACGATCTTTTTAGAGAATACTTAAGCATCTGACGTCTCCTTTTCTTTTGACTATGATTAAAAAAAGAGCAAGATAACCCCAAAGAAAAGAGTTATCTTGCTGGAGGATTTATTGATTGGCTTTTTCAAGTGCTGCAGCTCTTTCCGTTTCCCACTGTGTTCTTAATGTGTAGTAAGTTTCTGTACTCATCGGTTGATCCATTATTTTTTGACCTTTCCATCTTAAGCCAGCAACGCCAAATGGTGAAAATGGACTTTCAAATGGGTTGAGTTTAGTAGAAACATAACCGCCACCACCTGTTGAAAATGGAATGACAAATGCATTTTCAATAAAATAAGCTTCTGCTTCAGAGAACAGTGTGTATCTCTTACTATTGTCTACTACTTCAGCTTTTGCTGCTGCTACCTTTTCTTCATACACTTCGTATAGATTACGGCCATTAGCATCTTTCTCAGTGATGAATTCAGGAAAATTGTAATTAACGTCTCTTTCAAATGGATCTATATACGTTTGAGGATCTGCATAATCCGGCCCCCAGTTTACTTCTTGCATTGAATAATTGCCTGCTCTTCTCGTTGCATCTAAATAACCTGTTGGCGGATAAGGTAAAATGACAACATCGATATAATCTAAGCCCAAAGTCGCTTCCAATTGTTGCTCGAGAACTTGTGCTCTATCTGAATTTGCTGAGGTTCCTGAATTATATGGAATAACCACTTGAACAGGGAATGTTGCCTTACCTGCTAATTCAGCCATCGCTTTTTCTTTAAATGATTTTGCTAAATCGGCATCAAAGGATTCCGTTTCAGATATTTTTGCCAGTGCAGGCAATTGTGTATAATCTTTACCATCCGCGCTGACAAAGTCATAAGGCGTAATCGTATTTAAGATTCTGTTTTGTGGGTCATAAGGTTCATGTGTGAGCATCGTTGTCGTTCTGTTTAATCCGTGGAATAATGACTGTCTAAAATTGGTGTTGTTCACGGCTAATTTCCAGTTTTCTGGTCCATAAGAGGCATCATAGGTAGGTTTGAAATTAAGGGCAAAGAAGAACGAATAGAAGCTTGGTCGACCCGGTCTTACCATTTCTTTTTTAACTGGATCGTTCATCCATTCGTCTAACATAGCGGATGAAATATCAAGTCCAGATACTTCCCCACGCAAATAGAGTTCTTGTGCAACTGCACTGGCTTCTTTGTTGTATTTGTAGTTGATTTTATCAATAAATATGTTGTCTTTATCCCAGTAATTTTGATTTTTAACTAACACGCGTCTTGATTGCGGTTCATAGATTTCCATGATGTATGCACCATTGTAGAGGATCGTTGAATTGTGTGTGCCAAATCTACTTTCCGATTCAGCTAAGAAAGTGCCGTTAGCAGGGAAGAACGTTACATAATTTAGCATCGATAAGAAATAAGGTGTTGGTTTTTCGAGGGTGTATTCTACTGTATATTGATCTAAGGCTTTCACGCCTACTTCTGCAAAATCGGTGATTGTGCCCTCATAAAAGGCTTGTCCATTTTTTAAAACAGAATAGGCAATTTGAGCTGTTTGTGAGCTGTTTTCTGGATTTAATACGTATTGCATTGCATCTACCCAGTCCTGAGCCACCACTTCAGCATATTTTACGCCTTCAAAAGTATACCAAAAAACACCTGGTCTAATTTTGAATGTCCATACCATTTGATCATCAGATACGGTCCATGATTCTGCAAGTGCTGGCTGAACAACGCCATATCGGTCATAATCTATTAAAGAATCTACTAAGTTGCATGATAAGGCAAATTCATTTTCTGACGCGGTCACCAAATAATTGAGCGTATTGATTTCTCCAGAATAAATCGTATTGTACACTTGTTCCGTTGCAATAGGCCCTTCGGTAACTACTGCTGTTGTTGTTCCTTCAGATGTTGCTGCTGGATCACTGCTGTTTGACCCACAACCAGTGAAAGACGTCAGAATGAGTAAAAAAATCAAAATAAATATCACCATGCGTTTCATAATTGAATCCTCCTTTTTTAAGTTCATCGAAACCCCCCAGGTTTCTTTTTGTTTACACCTTAATGAGTTGCAATTTTCATGCCGAAATTAAAAGTCGCCTAAACTCAAACAAATCAATCGAAAGTAACAAAAAAAGTCCGCATATCCGGACCGTTTTTCCCGAATTGCGGACTTATTGTTGTTTCAAGTTAATTTCATACCGTTTCACTTTGTCATAAAAGGTCGTTTTTGATAGTTCAAGCACTTCCATCACTTTTTTAACGTCATAATTTGATGCTTGTAGTTTTTCAATAATATAATTCTTTTCTGATTGTTCAATATAAACCTTAAGCGTGCATTCATTTTCATTGTTTGGCGTCAATAAAATATCTTCTTCCCTGATTAAATCACCGTCAGACATATTAAACGCGAGTTCAATGACGTTTTCTAGCTCTCTGACATTTCCAGGCCAATCATAGTGAAGCAAACGTTCAAGAGCCTCTCCTGAAAGAATCCTTTCTCCATTTCCAAATGACTTTGATAACCGCGCCATTATAGAAGTAATTAGAGAATATAAATCTGATTTGCGCTTTCTAAGGGGTGGAATTTCAATAGGGAAACCATTGATGCGGTAATAAAGATCTTCTCTAAATTTTTTTGTGCGCACTTCTGCCACAAGGTCTTTATTGGTCGCTGCAATAATCCGCACATTTACCTTGACAGGTACAATACCACCCACTTTATAAAACATTTTACTTTGCAGGACGTGTAGTAGTTTCACTTGCATTTCCAAAGGCAATTCACCGATTTCGTCTAAGAATAACGTTCCATTTTCTGCAAGTTCAAAATAGCCTTGTTTCCCACTTCGCTCTGCCCCCGTAAAAGCACCTTTGCTATATCCAAATAATTCACTCTCAAAAAGATGAACAGGAATTGCCGTACAATTGACGTTTACAAACGGTTTATCCCCTTCTGGGAAAGTCAGTTGGTGTATTTCCTGTGCAATAAAAGATTTTCCAGTGCCACTTTCACCTGTGAGCAGGACGGTTGATTGTGTGAGCGCTGCTTTTGAGATTAAAAATTTGACCCTTTGCATGGCGTTGCTATACCCTATAATGCCTTTAAAAGAATGGCCATTACTTTGATGGGTTAAGTCCATAATGTTTTTACTGCTCTTTTCCATCTCAACAATCAAATGATTTCGTTCATCAATCATCGTTTCAATATTCGAAACATCAAATATTTTAAGGAGCAACCCAAGGCTTCTATTATTTGATATAATAGGCTTTAGGCTACATAGTGTCGGTCTTTTATTTATTTCAAAATATTCGTTATCAAAATAGTGATTTTCACCTGCCAAACACGCTTCTATTTTTCCCACAAGTGCATTGTATTCAAAAATCTTTGATAGCGGTTTTCCCATGACATCAAACTGCTCTGTATAGTCTCCTTTTGGCATAAATGATTGACCACTAAGGATATCTTGGATCGTTTCTTTCCTTATTGTATAGCCCTTGGCTTGATAAAATTTTAAATCACCCTCTGAACTAAGGACAACCATATGTCCGATAGCCAGCGCATAAGGCATACTATGTACTGCATCATTAACCATTATCGTAATCGTTTTAGTTGACGCGTTAATTTCTACATTTACTTTATGAGTTAAAAATTCCGTGTTTAAACATAACGGTTCATTGCTTGCTTTGTTGCGCCAGCTTTTAAAGATTCCTTTCGTTTGAGGCATATCAAATACACCGATTGCAACGATTGCATCTCCGCGATTTACCGACTTTGAAGTTACGCCGATGCACTGCAGATCTTCTGGCGTTAGCCCTCCATCATCATAGCCTAACCGATTGTCCGCGATAATTACCAAGTCGCCCTTTTCAAGTTTGCCCTCAGGATGGGGTTTGGAATGTTTGAAAATCACACCCGTAATTTCTTTTGCACGACGATTAAACGTTTGAATATTTCCAAACATATCTATTACAACAAGCCCTTCTTCAACCTCATTAAGGAGATTGTCACAAAAAGAATCTTTCATTTAAGCCTCCATCGATATTTGAACAAATTATAACATATGGATGATTCAAAGCCTAGTTTATTTGTCTCTATGTTTGTGGCAATGCTTTTGGCACACTAATTGCTTTATAAAGCTATAAGACACATATTTTATGGAGGCAGTTACGTGATTAAACCAAACGCGCTTCAGCTCGGAGATGTCGTTGCCATTATAGCTACCTCATCCCCTACGGATGCTCCAAAAATTGATAAGGCTATTGAATCAATACAAGCACTAGGGCTAATTCCCATCATATATCCTTCATGTTATAAAAAACATGGTCATTTAGCGGGTCATGATCATGAACGATTAGAAGATTTTCACGATGCCTTTAAAAACCCACTCATTAAAGGCATCATTTGTCTAAAAGGTGGTGTAGGCGCTACTAGGCTGCTTTCAAAAATTGATTTTAAGTGTATCGAAAATAACCCCAAAATATTTGTGGGTTATAGTGATGTAACGGCACTCCATGTTGCAATCAACAAAATATGTCGCATGGTGACTTATCATGGCCCCATGGCTTTGTCCGATCATTTTGAGCCTTTTACAATGGCTTCGTACCAAGAAAATATTTTCACAACAAAGCCAATTGGTAAAATATCTAATCCTGAGGGTTATCCACTTAAAGTTTTAGTTGAAGGCGTCGCTGAAGGTGAGCTTATTGGTGGCAATTTGTCTCTTCTCATCAGCACACTTGGCTCCCCTTTTGAAATTGATGTAAAAGACAAAATTTTGTTTATTGAAGATACAAACGAAGCGTGTTATGTCGTTGACCGCATGCTGACGGCTCTTGCACTCGCTGGAAAATTTAAGGAGTGTGCGGGTATCATCCTTGGAACATGGTCTGGATGTACTCCTGAGATTAAATCGTCTTACGAGGGCACTGACTTGACACTGGAAACAATTTTTGAAGAAGTCATTAAGCCATTTAATAAACCTACGCTCATGAATTTGCAAGCTGGCCACAATTGTCCTCAAATAACACTTTCTTTTGGGACACGCGTGCGTATCAACACTGAAAATTTAGAGATTCGTTTTCTTGAATCCGGTAATCAATAATACTATTAAGGTGGTAAATATGACTTTACATGATACTATTTTAGCCTATTCAAAGCAATTAGAAGGCAATCTATCTTTCTATTTGTTGGATTTACAAAATCAATTTGAAATCAATATTCATTCAAATGCGCGCATGCATGCTGCGAGTTTAATTAAAGTACCGCTCTTAATTGATGCTTTTTTTCAATTAGAAACCAACCAACTGTCACTTGAAGAGGTGCTTCCGTTGAAGGCTGCAGAAAAAGTTGGTGGTTGTGGCGTTCTACCTCTGCTTCATGATGATAGTTCTCTGACGATCGAAGACTATTTGAATTTGATGATCTGCGTCAGCGACAATACGGCCACGAACATGTTAATTGATTATTTAGGAATAGACCACGTCAATAAAACTTTAGACACTTTGGGTTTGAAAGACACCTTACTAGCGCGAAAACTTATGATCACAGGTTCTCCAATTTACAGTTATACGACGGCAAAAGATATGGGCCAACTTTTAAAGATTTTGAAAGAACCGTCACTTTTATCGGATCAATCAAAAGCAAAAGCACTTTCAATTCTTTCCAATCAGCAATTCAATGATCGCTTATCAAATGAACTTTATTTATGTGGCCATTGCCATGCGTTGATTGGCTTTAGTACGAAATGTCCCATTTGTAATACGTCTGCTTCAAGTACAGATTCAATCCCAGTTGTATTTCCACATAAGACCGGAGAAATTGTTTCAGTGGTTCACGATGCAGGTATTATGACACTTTTCAATCATGACGTCGTCGTCGTCGCGATGACCAACCATTTAACAAACAATTTGGATGGGCACAAATTACTTTCAGAAATCGGAAAATCAATCTATAACTATTACGCCGATAATTATGCTGCTACATAGGAGGGTCTCATGAATAGCCATAAAAAAGGATATCTATATGCTTGTCTCGCTGCTTTCTTTTTTGCCTTTATTGCGATTATTGGCAAAGGCATTCTCAGAGATGGTATTGGACCCTTTCAACTACTCACCATGCAATATTCATTTTCAATCATCATTTTATTTGTTTATATATTGATGACAAATCGTAAAGCCTTAAAAACTAACTGGCGTGAACTAAGACTGTTTATGCTACAAGGCATTTTAGGTAGTGCCTTTACAAATTTATTGTTTTACACGGCACTTCAAACGATCAATGCTGGGATGGCGTCACTGCTCCTTTTCATCAATCCCGTGTATATCACTTTGTTTTTTTCGTTTTCTGGCATAAGGAAAATCAAAGCACACAATTGGTTTGCCCTAGTATGCGCAGTTATTGGTTCTATTCTTGTATTAAATTTATTTCAAAAAGGTCAAAATCAAATAGCCTTACAGGGATTAATTTTTGGCGGCTTAAGCGGCTTATGTTATGCTTTTTATAACGTCTTTGCGGATTTAAAGCTCAAAAATATCTCTCCAAATAAAATTAATATGTACAGCTCAATATTTGGATTAATCTTTACTATTATCATTGGACTTATTACCGGTCAAAATTTACAATTCCCAGGCGAGCATGTTTTTAGCATTTTAGCTTTATCCATATTATCCGGTATTCTACCTATTTTATTTATTTACAAAGCCTTACAACTCATAGGCTCTGAAAAAGTATCTGTCATTGCTTCACTTGAACTACCAATCACTTTAATCCTTGCCTATCTTGTATTAAACGAGCATATGCAATGGATTCAAATAATTGGCGTCCTCATGGTTATTGTTGCCACTTTCATACTCCATCTAAATGAACCGCGTGTCTTGATTGAACCTATAGAACCTGACATAATACAAAAATAATAGTTTCAAAAGGAGACTTTCATGCATAATCATATTCAAGTTAAAGAAAACAACCTATATATTGAAGGGTGTCGTGCGACAGAATTAGCC
>JBBRVO010000040.1:0-20197 GCA_038246775.1 Peptostreptococcales bacterium
TTTAAAGGTTTCAATTTAACTTTTAAGGTTTCTAATATAATAAAATAAAATCTGCTGGGCCACCCCAGGATAACAGATAAATTTGTCCCTTATAAATGCTTCGTACTCAGAATGCACGTCGTAAAGTTGACCGAGCATCTTTTTCACCCATGTATCGATTGGAAATGCCTCCATCTTGCCGTATGCAAATAGCAGCACACAATCCGCTACTTTATCGCCGACGCCATAAAACTGGGTTAGCCAAGTTCTTGCAGATACATAGTCCATGCTGAAAGGTTCAAATAAGTCATAGCCTGATTCTACGATTCTACCACAGGTATTGAAGATGGATTTAGCGCGATAGCCGATGGCTTTTACAGTTAGTGCATCAAGCGAAGCCGTTGCAAGCGCTGTGATGTCTGGAAACGAATAATAGGATTTGCCGCAATAATCCCCCAAGTATTTTCCGAATTTTTCTGACAAAGCTTCCACCGTCATACGGATTTTAGGAATATTGTTGTTGCTTGATACGATAAAGGAGATCAATGTCTCAAACGGTTCTTGTTTCAATAGTCGGATGCCTTCACCGTAAATTGCCGCTTTTTCCATATGCGCATCCAAAGTGCTTAACTGATTCATTATGTATCCGTAATCCGTCTCGAGGTCAAAATAGTGGGCGATTTGTGCATAAGTCATTGCATTTCCATAAATGGAAACCATGTGATTTTCATCATCATACGGCTTTATGACGAGTACGGATTGTGCCACGACACCGACATAAGTATCTGCCATTTTCTGCCACCTAAAGCATTGTCCGCATTCGAGTGTTTTGGCAATGTCGAAAGATTTTGATGAAACAAAGTATGCGCTTTTTTTATCCATTTCAAACCTATCTTCCATCTAGCCACCCATCAACTGTTTCAACGCTGGTTTGTGATTTGATTCACTATTATATTATACATTAAAAACATGAAAACAATAGAGTCAATAAATTACATTTTTTGAAATTAATATTTTGGTTTGGTTACCATTAAAAAAACGCCGACCACCCTGAGGATGACCGACGTCTTAGTGCAATGAAGGGGTTAGAGCAATTTACATAACTGCCAATAATACAAAGTTGAGAATGAACAACAAAGCAGATACGAACAAGATTGGATGTACATCTTTGAATTCTCTCTTCACAACCTTAACGATGACATAGAAGATGAATCCAGTTGCGATACCGTAAGAGATGCTGTAAGAGAATGCCATGAAGATTGCAGCAAAGAATGCAGGGATTGCTTCATCAAGATCTTCCCATTTGATATCTCTAAAGGCTGACATCATCATGATACCCACGACGATAAGTGCAGGCGCTGTAGCAGCTGCAGGTACGATACCCGCTATTGGTGCAAGGAAGATACTTGCTAAGAATAAAAGTGCTGTAACCAAACTCGTTAAACCTGTACGGCCACCTGCTCCGATACCTGCAGCACTTTCAACATAAGTTGTCGTGTTAGATGTACCAAAGATCGCGCCGATTGATGTTGCGATAGAGTCTGCGAATAACGCTTTGTCCATTTTCGATTTAAAGCCACTGCTCGTTGCCATCGTCGCTTCATCTTCTTCACTAAAGATGCCGCTTCTTCTACCTGTACCGATAAATGTACCGATGGTATCAAACGTATCAGATAAACTGAATGCGAATATTGTCATAAGAACGAGGGGGATTTTTGAAGCGTCTTTGAAAAGTGACAACATACCTTCGCTGCCAAGAGCAACGCCAAATACGCTGCCAAGTTCTGTAAATGCAGTGCCAATACCCGTAGTTGTGCCTATTGCAGAAATATCTACAACGCCTGCAGGGATACCGAGTAAAGTCGTTGAAAGGATGCTGATTAAGATCGCGCCTTTAACTTTAAGTACCAATAAAGCGACGAGAATTACAAGACCTGCAACTGCCAATAATACGGGTGCTGAATTAAGTGTTACAAGGCTTGGAACGATGCTTGAATCAGCGATTACCGTACCACCGTCTAAGACAATGTTCTTACCAGGATCAGAAATGAAAGAGAGTAAGCCGGCATTCTTGATGCCAATATAAGCGATAAAAATACCAATACCGCCGCCGATTGCATGTTGAAGGGAAGAGGGAATTGCTTTTATGATAGATTTACGAATTTTAGTAACAGTGATTAGAACGTTAATCATACCGCAAAGGAATACCATAGCGAGGGCTTGTTGCCAAGAAAAACCAAGTGCAAATACGACGGTGTAGGTGAAAAATGCGTTAAGCCCCATACCAGGTGCCTGTGCATAAGGAACATTTGCAAACAATGCCATAATCAAAGTACCTACTGCTGACGAAATGATCGTTGCCAAGAATACTGCACCCCATGGAATGCCCGTTTGTGAAAGCATTGCAGGGTTGACAAATATAATATAAGACATGGCAAAGAAAGTTGTAAAGCCTGCAATAACTTCTGTCGAGACATTTGTTCCATGCTCTTTGAGTTTAAAAAACTTCTCCATTTTTAAATCCCCTCATTCATTTATTTTGTTTTTTTAATCATTAAAATAGAAAGCAGTAAGAAAACAAATGCAAATAATAGCAAATAAAAAAGACGACCGCACGATCCGGACGTCTAACTTATTGGAAACAAAATACGCCTGATAACATCAAGGCAACTTTGTCCAATAGTCGAACATTTTAAGGTCGTTCGGTAGAAACATCGGGTCCATATCACCCAAAATATATTGGCTATCTATTCTAATAGTCACATTTTACTATGATTTCGAGGCTTGGTCAAGCTATAAATCGCATAAAAAACGATAAATTTTGTTCATTTTCGATTTAATGTTCGTTATTTAATTCTAAAAAAACCACTTTTATGAAGCTGTGATTTTTAAGATTGAGCTAAAACAACTGAAGGATCAAATGATAGGCAATTGGGAGCAAGACGCTTGGCAGCATGTTGCCAACTTTGATCTTTGTAGCCGTCACCATTGAAATACCCAGGCCGAGAATCAGGAGTCCGCCTGTTGCAGACATCTGGATGATTACCGTCTCCGTCAAAACGGAAGAAAGAGCGCCCGCTAGCAAGGTGATTGAACCTTGATACATTAAAACTGAGAACGCTGAAAATATGACACCGACCCCAAGTGTAGAGGCTAAAACGATGGAGATGATGCCATCCAGAATGGATTTGGCAAATAATATCTCGTGATTGTTGTTGAGACCACTTTCAAGCGAACCCATGATGGCCATAGCGCCTACGCAATAAAGCAAGCTCGCCGTTACAAAGCCTTTGCTAAAGGTCGAATTCTCCCTTGAAAACCTTTTTTCAAGCGTGTTTCCCAATTTTTCAAGACGCTTCTCAATATCGATGACCTCGCCGATCAAACTGCCTATTACGATGAAAAAGATGATTTCCATAATATAGCTTGTGCCTTCGAGTGCGCTAGATAAACCGATTAATACGATACATAATCCAACGCCCTGCATAATCGTTTGACTGATTCGCGTTGGTAGGCCACCTTTGATCAGTATGCCGACGATACCACCACCGATGATTGCTGCAAAATTTACGATTGTTCCTAACATGAGGTCACCTTCATCTATTTTTATATTTATATTATCAGTGACAATAAAAGAAATCAAGCGAATCCTCATTGGAATTTCGCTTGATTTCAAGTTGTGCTTAGAACAAACCTATAATTTCTCCATCTGGTAAAATATCGATCTTATTGGCAGAAGGGACTTTTGGTAGTCCAGGCATTCTCATGATATCGCCAGCCATTGGGATGATAAAGCCAGCGCCTGCTGATACTTTTACATCATTGATGACGATTTTGAAGCCCTTAGGTGCCCCATATTTCTCAGGATCATCTGACAATGAGTATTGCGTTTTAGCCATACAGATCGGTAAGCCGCCCAATCCATCTTCTTCAAACTTCATGATATTTTTAATCGCTTTAGGGCTGAATTCAACACCATCCGCTCTGTAGATTTCTTTAGCAATTTTTTCGATTTTTTTGATGATTGGCTGATCGAGTTCGTAAAGTGGTTTAAAGTTCGAAACACCTGATTCAGCGAGCTCGACAACTTTCTCAGCAAGTGCCACAGCCCCTTCGCCGCCGTGTGCCCAAACTTGTGTCAAGACCACAGGCACGTCGATTTCAGCGCACATTTTTTTGAGGAATTCCACTTCTTCTTGCGTATCCGTTGGGAACTCATTGACTGCAACCACAGCTGGCACGCCAAATTTGCGCACGTTTTCAACATGTGTTCTGAGGTTTTCAAAACCAAGGCGGAGTGCATCGAAATTTTCAAAATTGAGTTCGTTTTTTCCAACCCCGCCGTGTTTTTTAAGCGCTCTGATCGTCGCTACGATGACTGCAACGCTAGGTTCGAGACCCGCTTGTCTACATTTAATGTCGAAGAACTTTTCAGCACCGAGGTCCGCACCAAAGCCCGCTTCTGTGACGACGTAATCGGCGAGTTTAAGCGCCGTTTTTGTTGCAACCACTGAGTTACAACCATGTGCGATGTTGGCAAATGGTCCACCGTGGATAAACGCTGGTGTATTCTCAAGTGTTTGAACGAGATTTGGCATGATGGCATCTTTAAGAAGAAGTGCCATTGAACCAACAGCCTCAAGGTCTTCTGCAGTGACTGGTTTATTGGCATACGTATAACCGATGATCATCTTTGATAGTCTATGTTTCAAATCAGCAACACCACTAGCCAGGCAAAGAATCGCCATAACTTCTGATGCCACAGTGATGTCAAACCCATCTTCTCTTGTGACGCCATTGGTTTTGCCACCAAGGCCTATTACCATACTTCTAAGCGCACGATCGTTCATGTCGATGGCGCGTCTCCATGTGATACGATTTGGGTCAATGCCCAATACGTTGCCATGGTGAAGGTGGTTGTCAATAAGTGCCGACAATAGGTTGTTTGCACTTGTCACGGCGTGAATGTCACCTGTAAAGTGAAGGTTAATGTCTTCCATTGGAACCACTTGTGCATAACCGCCACCTGCTGCGCCGCCTTTAACCCCAAAACATGGTCCCAGGGATGGTTCTCTAAGTGCTGTAAAAGTCAATTTGCCTATTTTGTTCAAGCCCATGCTAAGGCCGACATTGACCGTCGTCTTACCTTCGCCAGCTGCGGTTGGATTGATCGCCGTCACTAAGATCAATTTGCCATCCGGCATGTCTTTTTTGCTTTCAAGAACACTCAAATTTACTTTCGCTTTATAGTTGCCGTAGAGTTCAAGATCCTCTTCAGAAATGCCCACTTTTTTTGCAATGTCTCTAATGTGCATTTTTTTTGCTTCTTGTCCTATCTGTACATCTGTTTTCATAAAATTCCCCTTTCAAATTTAAACTATTAGATTTATCATAACTGTTTTAATTATTTTTAACAAGATTCTCTATGAGTTTTAAAGTTTCTGGCGTGCCTATGATCAACGCGTGTTCGCGCGCTTTCTCAAGATATTGCCTGCCAGACGCTTCGCACCCACTTTGAATCAAGATGACGCCAAGATAACCTTCCGCTTCGCTTCTACGCCACAGCGTGTCCACCGTTTCAAAATTTTTCAGTGCTTCTTCAAAATAAGACTTCGCACGCTCCATTTTACCCATACCATAGGCGATGATGCCGGCGTTGGTGTTAAAAATCGAACTGCCGCGCATGATATTGTGAAGTCTGCAAAGCTCTATGGCGCGCTCAACGTGAACGAGTGCATCATCCATGCGATTTTGTCTGCGATAGGCTTCGGAGATATAATTATAGGAAGCAGCGATATTGAGGACATACTGTCCCACTTTTCCAAGGTTTTCAAAACTTTGGATGGATTCCGTAAAGAAAACGCGAGCCTCTTCATAACGACATGCCATTAAACTGCTTATACCCATTAATCTAAGTGCCACCGCATCATTTTTGGGCGACCGCTTCAAAACGTGAATTTTACCCATTAATGTCCCCATCTCATCCACTTGATCCGTCTGGATAAGATAATAGAACCATTGTACATAACTCTTAAAAAGCATCTCTTCATCTTGCATCTGAAGGCTGATCTCTATTAGGCTTTCAATGAGCGACATACCTTCTGTATATCTGCCTTGTCTGATATAATACCGCGCTTTCATATGCATAAACTGTACGCGAAGTTCCATCGCTTCATCTTCAGAGAGTTTTAAAAACATCGTTTCGAGTTCATTGAAAGTATCTTCTGGACTTTGATCCATGGCAAAAGGCACATTGGAGACGAGCTCGGGATATAGTTCATGGCTAAAGTCAAAATACGCCTTTAACACTTTCAAATAATAGGTCAAGTGCTTTACGGTATTGCCTGCGCTACTATAATGATAGATGAGTTTTTGGTAGAGCAATATATCCCGTTGATCGCCAATCAACTTATCTTCAAGGATACCACCGATGCGATTGTGCAGAATTTTCTTCTTCGCCATAGGCGTTTGCGCGTAGACGTGCTCTCTTAACTTATGGTGTGTAAATTGGAGTTTAATGGTTTCATCACTTTCTATTTCTTTGAGGATGAACCGCCTTTTCAAGACTTGAATATATTCGAGTAGCAGGTCTTCATCAATGGTGTATAAGGTCCTCAGCATTTCAAAATCCAATGCATCGAAAAACATAGCCGCAATGACGAGCAACTTCATCTCGTTACGTTCAATGCCGATAAAACGCGAATCCAAAATGCCCTTGAAACGATAGCTTCTGTCACTATTTTCTTGTGCGAGTGCGACGGTGCCTTCTACGATGAAAAAAGCATTCCCTTCGGATTCCTCAAAAATTCTCTCTTTGAGCGGTGCGTCGATACGTTTATCCGCGAGAAAATCCATAAACGCATACGATTCTTCCCGTGTAAACCTTTCAAGTGGTATCGTGACAATTCTATCGTATTTATAAAGCTGCGCAATGAAGTGATCCATTGCTTCAGAATATTCGTTTCTAAGCGTCGCCACAAACACAAACCCATCAACATGGTTGACGAGACTGAGAAGTAGTTTGAGACTCAGCGGATCCATCCACTGAAGGTCGTCAATATAGAGGATTAGTCGCTTAGTTTTAAGCAGCCGTTCGAACAATTTAGCACTCAATTTCTCCAAATAATCGGCATTGATAGACTCCGTATTTTCAAGATAATCATTGCCTGTCCATGCATCAAATCCGGGAAAAAACTTGACTAAAACTTGTTTGGTAAATATTGGAAGTTCAATTTTCGCCTCTTCTATGAGGGTCGATAGCTGTGAAAACACATCGTTCCAAGCCTTATAAGCATAAGTAGACTCCGCTGGATAACAAGTCATCTTAAGTCGCTTAAAGGATTCTTCATATCTGAGAACGCTCTCTTCAAGTAGTTTAGACTTTCCCACACCTGCTTCGCCCATGATGATTAGTGAGTGCCGGTTTTGTCCTAATGCCGTCTGATGCAGCAACTTTTCAATCTGCGCCGTCTCACTATGTCTTCCAAAAGTCCTAAGCCCTTCCGTTTTCGATTCGTGAGGTGTGTAGATAAGGCTATAATAATGATCGCGTGTCACTTTATCCGGTTGAATGCCCATCTCTTCATCTAAAAGAGTCTTGAGCCCCGTATAGATTTCCGTGATTTGCTTGTATTGCCCCAAATGGAAATAGATGGACATAAGGGTTCTGGCGACCGATTCATCAAAGTCATCGATTTTTTTCATGACCTGAGCGATGGCCAATGCTTCAGCGACCTTTTTTTCTTCGAGAAGGGTTTTAATCGCAATTGCGGCGAGTTTCAAATACTTTTGATTCAGTGACATCTCTACAGACTGGCGCCACCTTTCATAGTCCTCTGACTCTCGCAGGGAGAATGTCTCAATGAATTTCCCTTTATAGTGTGCGAGAAAGTAATCGTCATTTTCATCCACATCTAAAGTGAGGCCAGAAACTGAATTGAGCTCGATGACATGCTTATTGGGACAAATAAAAAGTTCCGTATCCATGTCTTTTTTGAGCCTGTAAAGGCTATTGCGTAAGTTTTTTTTTGCCGTTTGCTGTTCGATGTCGCTCCAGATGATGCTGACGAGTTCGTCACGCGTCACGCGTTTTTCATAGGCAATATAATAGAGCATCGCTTCACTTTTTTTAAGTGAGATTTCGATACTTTGCTCATCGATTTTTAAGCTCGGTTTTCCGAATAGATGAAGCGCTATTTGCATATTTGCCTCTCTCTTTAAAAAAAAGCTGCTTTTCATAATGAGCAGCAGCTTATAGTTTTATTTTCCGCCTTTTACATAGGCCTTCGCAACGAGCGACTGAATATACGCTTCATCGGCGAGATAAGGCAAGGTTATGTGGTCGTTTTCGCGCGTTTGGTTATAGGCAATCGTCGTTTCCATCGCGTGGTCGTTTCTTGCCCACGAACGTCTGGCAACGCCGCCCATAACATCCCAAGGCATTGCATTTTTAAGAATCTCATCCACGCGTTCGCTGCCATCAAGTACCATGCCAAAGCCGCCGTTGATGGACTTGCCAATACCGACGCCACCGCCGTTGTGAAGGGCGATCATGCTCATGCCACGTGCGGCATTTCCTGCAAAGATATGCGTCGCCATCTCTGCCATGATGTTAGAGCCGTCTTTGATATTTGAGGTTTCTCTAAATGGTGAATCTGTGCCACCTGTATCGTGGTGGTCTCTACCTAACATCACTGCGCCAATTTCGCCATTTCTCACCATCTCGTTGAATTTAAGAGCGATTTTTAAACGGCCAAGTGCATCTTGATATAAAATGCGGGCTTTTGAACCCACGACGAGCTTGTTCTTTTTCGCATCGCGAATCCAAATCCAGTTGTCGCGATCTTGGAAGCGTCTATTGGGGTCAATGCATGACATTGCCGCTGCATCTGTCTTATCAAGATCTTCCTCTTTACCGCTGAGGCAAACCCATCTAAATGGCCCATAGCCGTAGTCGAACAATATTGGACCAAGGATGTCTTCAACGTATGATGGCCAGATGAAGCCATCGAGTTCATTGTAGCCATTTTTACAAATCTCAGTGACACCCGCATCGAAAATCGCCTTCATAAAGCTATTGCCGTAATCGAAGAAGTAAACCCCTCTTGCTGTAAGTGCTTTGATGGTTTCATAATGTCTCACTAAAGTGGCATTAACAAGGGCTACAAATTTATCTTTATCTTTTGACAACAGCTGAGTACGTTCTTCAAACGTGATATCAGCTGGGCAGTAACCACCGTCGTAGACGTTGTGGCAAGAGGTTTGGTCAGAAAGCAGGTCGATGGTCACGTCATTTAATACGGCATATTCTAAAAGATCGACGATATTGCCATGGAAACCGATGGCGATGGCGCGGCCTTCTTCTTGGTATTGTTTTGCTTTTCTAAACGTTTCTTCTGGTGTACGCGTCACTTCACTGATCCATCCTTGCGAAAACCGCGTTTCGATACGCGAATCATCCACTTCGGCGATAACGCCAACGCCACCAGCAATTTCAACCGCTTTACCTTGAGCGCCACTCATGCCGCCAAGTCCTGAAGTCACAAAGAGTTTGCCTTTAAGGTCTTTATCTTCTGGAATGCCAAGCTTGTCTCTGCCTGCATTGAGTACTGTGGAATAAGTGCCGTGCACGATGCCTTGCGGTCCAATATACATCATGCCGCCAGCTGTCATCTGACCATAAGACGCGACACCAAGGGCAGAGGCTCTATTGAAGTTATCCATGTCATCAAACATGCCGATCATCAAGCCATTGGTGATAATCAGTCTCGGTGCCGTTTCAGGGGCTTGGAAGAGCCCTACAGGATGACCTGATTGCATCACTAGTGTTTGTTTGCTCGTCATGATTTGAAGGTATTTTTTAATCAAATGATATTGCATCCAGTTCTGACAAACTGCGCCTGTTTCACCGTACGTGATGAGTTCATATGGGTAAAGCGCAATCTCAAAATCGAGGTTGTTGTCCATCATCACTTGAATGGCACGACCCTCTGTGATAACGCCTTCATACGCTGCGATGTCTTTTGCTTTAATCGTGCCTACGGGTCTAAATCTGTAGCCGTAGATGCGACCCTTTGTCAGTAATTCTTCTAGAAACTCAGGTGCCAACACTTCATGCCATTTTTCTGGAATATACCGCAACGCATTTTTAAGTGCAAGTGCCACTTCGCTTTGATTTAGGGTCAAATTTCTTTTAGGTGCGCGTCTGATGCCTTTTTCAAACTCCGGATACGCAGGAAGCTCTGCAAAGAGATCCTCTAGTTTAACCAGCATTGCTTTAGAAATATCTTGATTTGTAATCATTGAAACGCCTCCAACTCTCAGTGGACATTGCACGCTAAAGATTATGCATTTTCCAATCTTATTATATACTTACACTCATTTTAATAAAAAAACGTCTATTTTTAGTCCACTTACCCATTTGTGATGACAATTAATCGACTTAATTTAAAGGCGCATAATTTTGTGAACCTTAAGTGCCGTCTGAACCGCATAACGATGCTCTTCTAAATCAAGGTCGATCTTCATAATTTCTTGAATTCGGTTTAATCGATACAGTATCGTATTGTAGTGTGTATAGAGCTTTTCGGACATTTTTTTAAGGTTGCCGTTGCACTGATAATATTCCTCGAGGGTCTTAACGAGCTCTGTGTCTTTCCGTTGGTCATAGAGGACAAGTGGATCGAGGATATCTTTGTAGAACAGTTCAAGCTCCGACTTTATCGCACTGTTTGACAGTACTTTATAGATGCCCATTTCCTCAAACAGGACAATATCCTCACCGAGATAAAACATGGCCGCTTCAAGAGCTTTGGTTGCATCTTGTAGGCTCTTGTGAACTTGATTCAGCCCTTTATAAATTCTTCCAACGCCTATTTGCGTCTGATATTTCTTCATTTTCGATTTCAATATGTCATAAATATATTTCGTATATCTGCGAATGATAGGGGTATTTTCGCCTTCTTTTAGCATAATGAGCAAAAATAGTTGATCGCTCTTGTTGAGTATCATGTACGACCTTCCCATATCTTTGCAAATCAGCTCTATCAAATAAGCTATTTTCAGTGCTTTCTCAGAGTCATCTGCCATGTGTTTGCTAGTGACGTTGATGTCCATTATGACATAATAGGCGTTTTCTGAAAATCTGAAGTTGGAGGCACGTTCTACCGCTTTTGTACGTCTGATTTCATCAAGTGCAATCAAATCGTCGAAGAATTCGAGTTTATACTTGTTTTCCACTTCTTGAACGGATATTTTTTTAAGAAATTCGAGCGCGATGATGTTTGAAGCCCCTTCAAGGCCCAATTTGTCATAGTTCGAAATCGCATGCTCTTTTCCGTACGTCACGATGTGACCGAACACTTGATTCTTCACGAAAATCGGAATGATTAAACGCTCGATTTCTCCCTCTTTAAAGGGCACCGTATCCCAAATAAGCTTGGAGTTTTTTCCGTCTAGTTGAATCCCTTCAATATTTTCATAGAGATGTGAATAATCGTCTTCAAAGACATTTTTTATATAATAGGTATCTTCAAAATAATAGTCTCTAATGAAAACAGGCGATGCAATCGTCTTGTGTATGCTCTTTAGAATATCATCTATGTTGCCACCATTGATAACGACGTTCATTGTATCCTTATGAAGGGTCTCAACGCGCTCGAGAACCGCCGATTGTCTTGCGAACATCAAACTGTAGACTGTCGAGAAAATCTCAGTAAATGACACTTGATAGTTCAAATCGATCACTGGCAATCCAATCTCAGTACAAACGTCCAGCACTTCCTGTGAAAGGGCTTCGATATACGGCGTTATCTTTATGAAAACGGCTGAGACATTGCGCTGCGCAATAGCTTTGAATAGTTCGATTTGCTCGATGATTGGCAGCTTTTCAAACATCTGTCCAGTTGTTAGGATCATCTGTCCATCTTGCCCTATCCAATCGATGATTTCTTTATCGAGCATGACATTGACGGAAGAAACTTGATGCGCAAGTGTCTCATGTGTCGTCAAAAGTTTTGAAGATTCAAATAATGGGAGTTCGAGAACTTCCTTCAATAGGACGGTGGTTTCGTTTATCAATTTGACCTCCTGTTTATTACTTTCTAATAATCTAATTATAGCAAACAAGTGCCATTATTCAAAAAGAAGTTTTTTTGTTGTTACATTTTTATAAACTTACACACATAAATTCATACAAAAAAGGGAACCTCTTTCGAGATTCCCCTGAACATTTTATACGATTAAATCTTAGTAGTTACCTTGTTGCATCATTGCGTCAGCTACTTTTAAGAAACCAGCGATATTTGCGCCAGCAACCAAGTTGTAACCTAAGCCGTAAGCAGCTGCAGCTTCCATTGAGTTTCTGTGGATGTTAACCATGATTTGGTCAAGTTTAGCATCTACTTCTTCTGCAGTCCATGAATATCTCATAGAGTTTTGGCTCATTTCAAGCGCAGAAGTTGCAACGCCACCAGCGTTAGCTGCTTTTGAAGGACCAACGATAACGCCGTGCTCCATAAAGTAGTCAACTGCTTCGTTTGTACATGGCATATTTGCTGCTTCACAAACGAATTTAGTGCCGTTTGCTACGATGATTTTAGCATCTTCGATTTTAATTTCATTTTGAACTGCACATGGGATAACAACGTCAGCTTTAACGCCCCATGGGTTTTTACCAGCATAGAATTTAGAACCTGGGAATTTGTCAGCATATGGTGCAACGATGTCTTTGCCTGAAGATCTAAGGTCTAACATGAACGCAACTTTTTCTGCATCTAAGCCAGCTTCGTCATGGATGTATCCGTCTGGACCAGAAATCGTGATAACTTTACCACCAAGTTCAGTAACTTTCATTGCAGTACCCCAAGATACGTTACCGAATCCTGAAAGTGCAAATGTTTTACCCATAATGCTTTCGTTATTTGCTTTAAGCATTTCTCTTGTGAAGTAAGTCACGCCGAAACCAGTTGCTTCTGGTCTAATTAATGAACCACCGTATGATAAACCTTTACCTGTGAACACGCCATTTTGGAAAGCGCCTTTGATTCTTCTATATTGACCGTACATGTAACCAACTTCTCTGCCGCCAACACCGATATCGCCAGCTGGAACGTCTACGTCTGGTCCGATATGTCTATATAATTCAGTCATGAAGCTTTGGCAGAATCTCATAACTTCAGCATCTGACTTGCCGTTTGGATCGAAGTCAGAACCACCTTTACCGCCACCGATTGGAAGGCCAGTTAAAGAGTTTTTGAAAGTTTGCTCAAAACCTAAGAATTTGATAATGCTAAGGTTAACTGTTTTGTGGAATCTGATACCACCTTTGTAAGGTCCGATAGCGCCATTGAACTGAACTCTGAAGCCTCTGTTGACTTGCAATTCGCCTTTGTCGTCAACCCAAGGACATCTAAACATAATTTGTCTTTCTGGTTCTGCCATTCTAGCGAGAAGATTAGCTTTAACAAACTCTGGATGTTTCGCAATAACAGGCTCTAATGATTTGAATACTTCTTCAACTGTTTGTAAGAATTCTGGTTGCTCTGCATTTCTAGCTTTAATTTGCTCAAATACCTCATGAATGTAGCTCATATCAAACATCTCCTTTTAAAAAATGATATAAGGTTGCCCTTTAAGCCTTTCGGCCACTTACCTTTGCGTTAAGTTTGTTAAAAAAATATTAATCCCTTCAACGTTTTAATCTTAACACAATCCACATATAGTGTAAACCATAAAGCACTTTAAATCTATAAACTTTTTGAAATAATCCACACAATTTAGACCACCCTGCAGGACGATTTGCGTCCCGCCAAATTGATGTTATTGCCAGTTTTGCACGATTCAAATTTGTAGCTTTCAAATTATTAATAATGATTATCATTGTACTTTGCTCGAAACAGCTATAAATTTTTTATTTGTCATTGTTCTTTTATTAACAAGGGGATTATAATGAGGTATCACTTTTAACACACTTTAATTAAATAGGAGGTTCTATTATGTACGTAATTAACGATTCTTGTATTTCTTGTGGCGCTTGTGAGCCAGAATGTCCAGTAAACGCAATTTCAGCTGGTGACAGCATCTACGTAGTCAATGCAGACTGTATCGATTGTGGCGCTTGCGCTAACGTTTGTCCAGTAGACGCACCACAACCTGAATAATTTATAATCTAAAAGGGACTTCCAATTGGAAGTCCCTTTTTATTTTTATACTTACTCTTTTTCTTCTATAATAGTATAATACCTAATCGTCAATCTAACCGTGTCTACTCTTCTAACTTTAATAGTTTCGCTAAAAATCCGGACGTACTCGCCTGGAATGTAAGTGTCACTAAAATCGTCGCAAACGTCACGGATGAAATGATGTCTGCATGAAGCACACCTGAGGTCATAAGCATACCTGCAAGGGCCGCTGGTATGACGCCAGTTTCACGCACCCACATCATGTAGACGATTTCTTTCCACGTCCATTCTGCTTTTTTATCAAAGAGAACACAAACTACAACTGAAATCGGTCTGGCAACAAAGATAAGTACACCTACGATGATCAGTGTCGGCACTAAGTTAGCAAGCAGATTTTGGAAATCTAAATGTGTGCCTAAAAGGACGAAAATCATCATTCTTAAGATAATAGTGAGGATTTCTTTAAAACGCAAATGGGTCTGAAAGGACTCTTCAGGTATCCAAAAGTCGAAAACCTTCTTGTTGCCGCAGAACATACCCACGATAAATACCGCCATAAATCCGCTGAATCCAAAATGGTTCGCGATCAGATAAGCGCCCATAACGGATACCAAGATCATTTCTGCCGTATGCTCTTTAAGTAAGCCTTTTTTCCTTTCGTCAATGAGCAAATGCGTCAAATAACCAATTGTCGCTCCGACGAACAAGCCACCAATGATCGTTTTGAGGAGTTCTAAGAAACTACCAGCTATAGAAAATTCACCGCCCATGATTACACCTAGGATTGAGAACGTCACGACTGCCCCTGCTGCATCATTGAAGGCAGATTCGGAGATGATGGATTGTTTCAATTTTTTACTGATTTTCATTTTTTTAAATAGTGGCACCAAGACAGATGGGTCTGTCGATGCAATAACTGCCCCCATTAATAACGCATATTCAAACGGAATGTCAAATACAATCTTGGCGAAAAAGCCCACAATCAAGGTTGAAATAAAGACGCCAATGGTTGATAACATCCCGACAGATATCTTTACTTTGTTGAGAATTTTCAAATCGATTTCTCTTCCGCCATCATAGAGGATATAGGCAGCGCCAAATGAGAGGATCAATTGATTTTCTACAGGGTATGTGCCTATGTTAACCCAATTAAGTAGGTTTGGCCCTAAAATAATACCAGCAAAGATGTAAAGTACAACATCGGGAAGTTTCACAATTTGACTGATTTTTGTAAATATAAGTCCTGCTAAAATAACCAGTCCGACAAGTTGCATGAGTTGGTCGGCCGATTGAATAATTGTACTGTCCATATTTCCTCCATAGCCATGTTAATAAGCAAACTTGATTGTACGCTTTTAATTTTAATACTTCAAGAGATATTTTTGAAATTTAGTCTGTTTTATATGTCTATTTAGTAACAACTGAATACTATGCAAAAAAAGCGGCGCTCAAATTTTGAACACCGCTTTTGTTTTTGACACATCACTCTTATTAAATTTCATATTTATCTGTGTGTACCTGTACCATTTTACTGATGAATTTAAGAATCGTTTTTTCTTCATTGATGGTCACGTCATTTAGAATAAAATCCAGTTCCAACTGCTGCTGTTTGAGTAAGTCTTGATAAAGTTCCCTGCCCAAAGGCGCTATGGATACAATCTGTCCTCTACCGTCGGTACCATCTGGTCTTTTTTGTAACAATTTAAGGCCAATCAATCTTTTAAGGGTTGTCGTCACAAGGTTTCGATCGACTTCCATCACTTTGATGAGTTGATTCAATCTGATTTCACCGTGCGCGCCAATTTGTTTGATCATGAGCAATTCAATCAAGTTGATCTTTACCTTCAGAAAATCTCTGAAGTATCCCTCTTTATCTTGTGACAAAGTCTTTGTATTCAGACGATCCAACATGTGCGCAATTTCACGCGTATAATTTGCCATACGCACCCCTCAATTTATCTTTTTAGCTTTTTGTCTATTTAGCGTTTAATAATGATTGCTTCGCCCATACCACCACCGATACAGAGCGTCGCAAGGCCATATTTGCCATCGCATTTGATCAGCTCATGAATCAATGAAACCAAGATTCTATTACCAGATGCGCCAATCGGATGGCCAAGTGCGATTGCGCCGCCATTTACGTTGACGATTTCCTTGTTGAAGCCAAGTTCTTTGCCTACCGCAAGTGCTTGTGCAGCAAAGGCTTCGTTCGCTTCAATTAAACTAAGGTCTTCAACCTTGAGGCCAGCTTTTGCAAGTGCTTTTTTTGTCGCTGGCACAGGTCCAATCCCCATAATCTTAGGATCAACGCCTGCTGAAGCATGCGATACAATCGTACAAAGTGGCTTAAGACCAAGTTCATCGGCTTTTTCTTTGCTCATTACCACGACAACGGAAGCGCCGTCGTTGATGCCTGAAGCGTTTCCTGCCGTTACCGTACCACCGTCTTTTTTGAAGGCCGGTCTAAGTGCCGCTAGTTTTTCAGGTGTCGTTTCTTTTATAAACTCATCGTCTTCAAAACACGTTGGATCACCTTTTCTATTTGGAATCATAACCGGTATGATTTCATCTTTAAATTTTCCACCCGAACGGGCTGCAGCTGCTTTTCTCTGTGAATGATACGCGAGCTCATCCTGTTCTTCTCTTGATATATGCCACTGAGCCGCTACATTTTCTGCCGTCATACCCATGTGGTAGTTGTTAAATACTTCCCATAATCCGTCCATGACCATCGTATCATAGAGCTCTCCATTGCCCATTCTTTGTCCCCAACGACCGCTTTTGATAACATATGGCGCCATACTCATATTTTCCGTACCACCAGCGATGATGACATCTGTATCTCCTGAAACAATGGCTTGATACGCCATAGATACAGCTTTTAGACCCGATCCACAGATCATGTTAATCGTCGTACACGGTACTTCGACCGGGTAGCCATTTTTAATCCACGCTTGTCGTGCAACGCCTTGTCCATATCCTGCTTGGATGACTGAACCTAAAATCACTTCATCAACTTTTTCAGGTGCAAGATTGATTTTATCAAGTGCGCCTTTGATGACAATCGCGCCGAGTTCAGCTGGTGTGATGTCTTTAAGTGCACCGCCAAATGAGCCAATTGCTGTACGAACGGCACTTACTATTACAACTTCTTTCATTTTGAACCTCCCTGTATTTTTTTATTCTCTGTTTTTTGTGACAATCCCTATCTTACATTTTAACAAAAAAAAGAGATAAGGTCATCCCTTATCCCACTAACTTATTCGTTTTTTTTAACCAAACAATAAAAAGGACTACTTTTCGATCTTTTCTTTCAAGAAATAAGACACGGTTAGCAAGTTGTCTATCAAATGAATATTTTCGACGATAACCCCTGGCTTGATTTTCAAATCTACAGGTGCAAAGTTCCAAATCGCTCTGACATCGGTCTTCTGAATCCTATCCGCAACGTCTTGTGCACCATCTCTGCTCGTACATATGTAGACGATTTCTATATTATTTGCCTTTACAAAATCCTCAAATTGATCCATATCAAGTACTTTGATATTGTTGATTTTTAAACCAATCAATTTTGGGTTAACGTCGAACATCGCTTGCAATTTAAAACCAAGTCTATCAAAGCTAGAATAGTTTGCAAGTGCTTGTCCGAGATTGCCTGCTCCGACGATAGCGACATTGTAATTTCTCGTCAAACCTAAAATTTTACCAATTTCATTATAAAGATCCTCGACATTATAGCCGTATCCTTGTTGACCAAAGCCACCAAAGTTATTGAGATCTTGTCTGATTTGAGACGCTGTGAACCCAATCATTTTACTGAGTTCTTTTGATGAAATTCTCTTTATATCATTGTCCAACATTTCCTTTAAATAACGGTGGTATTTAGGCAACCGTCTAATTACTGCAACCGATATATTTTTTTCTTTCATATTTTCACCCCATTGTTCAATCTGATAGATAGAATTATACCACTTATAACGAAAGACTGTCAAATACTTAACAAAGCGTTTAGACGCTCGAATCTCTTTTTATTTTATATGATTTACGTTATAATATCTAGTGACTTACAACTATTTTGTCAATTTTTTTAAAAAAGAGGTCCTTATGATTGCACTTTCTTGTACCGGAGTGAGCAAAACCTTCGGTGTTGAGCCAATTTTAGAAGATGTGGGATTCACTGTAAACGCCAAAGATAAAATCGGTCTGATTGGTGTCAATGGTGCTGGCAAGACGACGCTCATGAAAATCCTCATGGGCATCGAGCCGAAAGATGCTGGCGATGTATTTATCGCGCGCGATTTATCCATCGGCTATCTTGAACAAAATACCAATCTCGATATCTCGCATTCTGCCTACGATTATTGTGAAGAAGTTTTTTCAGACATATATGCCATCGAACAACAGCTTAGGTCAATTGAAGAACAGATGAAAATCGATCATAGCGATGCCATCTTAGATACTTACAGTCACCTTCAAGAAAAATTCGATCAGCTTGACGGCTACTCAATCAGTAGTAAAATCCGTGGCGTGCTTTCAGGCCTTGGTTTTACTGAAGCCGAGTACACTAGGCCAATCAATCAACTCAGCGGTGGTCAAAAATCAAGAGTGGGCGTCGCGCGTCTATTGCTTAAAAAGCCAGACATCCTCTTTCTGGATGAACCGACCAATCACCTTGATATCGCCGCCATAAAATGGCTTGAGGGATTTCTGCACGATTACTTGGGAACCATCATCATGATTTCGCATGACCGTTACTTTCTGGATCAAATCACAACGCGCATCTTTGAAATTGAAGCCTGCGAACTGACGGCGTACAGCGGCAATTACACACAATTTATGCTTCAAAAGAAAGCGCTCTTTGAAGCGGCACTTAAACAATATGAGGTTCAGCAGAAAGAGTTTCTAAAACAGGAAACGCTCGTCAGAAAATTTAAGGAACGCGGCACTGAAAAATTGGCAAAGCGTGCACGGTCCAGAGAAAAAAGACTGGCACATATGGAACTCGTAGAACAACCCAAACTCTTCAACGCCCACTTTAAAATCGATTTAAAGACAGGCATCAAAAGCGGCAAGGACGTCCTAGTCGCGCGTGACTTAGCCAAAGCTTATGCCGATAAAACCATTTTCAAAGAGGTGAATTTTGAAATCTACAAAGGCGATCGCATCGGTTTAATCGGACCAAACGGCGTTGGAAAAACCACTTTGTTTAAAATGCTCCTCGGCTCAATCGCTGTTGAATCGGGTGAGCTCCTTTGGGGCCATCACATACTAACCGGTTATTACGATCAGGAACTCAACACACTTAACCTTGAAAATACGGTTTTGGAAGAAATTCACGACGACAACCCGAAGCTTACGCTGACTGAAGTCCGCAGTTTGCTTGGCGCATTTTTATTTAGCGGTGATGACATCGAAAAGAAAATCCATCAACTCAGCGGTGGCGAACGCGGACGGGTGTCTCTTCTAAAACTTATGCTCTCATCTTCTAACCTTTTATTTTTGGACGAACCGACAAACCACTTGGACATCTATTCCAAAGAGACTCTAGAAGAAGCCCTCCTAAACTACGATGGTACGATGATGACTATTTCACATGACCGTTACTTTTTGAACAAGATCTGCACGAAGATATTTGAACTTTCGCCTGAAGGGGTAGACGTCTATTGGGGCAACTATGACTATTATCAACAAAAGTTGACTGAACTGGAAACCTCAAATGCCGAAGCACCTCAGGAACCAGAGATTACCAAAACCAGGCAAAAGGAAATCGCACGAAAAGAAAAAGAAAAAAAAGTCGAAGTCAAACGGCAAAAACTGGCTTTAGCTGAGCTTGAGCAAACGATTACTCAGTCTGAAGAGGCGCTTCATACCTTTGAGCTAGAACTTTGCGAACCTGCCATTTATCTAGATCATATGTTAGCACTTAAAACCCAACAGGAAATTCAGAAACTCAAAGAAGAAATTGAAGCGCTTTATTTGGAATTGGATGAATTATTAAAAACAAGGTAGACAAATTTCATTTTTTCATTATAATTAAA
>JBBRVO010000041.1:0-20183 GCA_038246775.1 Peptostreptococcales bacterium
ACGGCGCGCCAAGCGATTAGGATTTTTGAAGAACAGAAGATACAGTTGACTTAGTTGCACAGACGACGCAATCCAAAAAAAAAATTGAAAAGAGAAGTTCAAAAGGTCGTTGGCCTTTTGAGCTTCTCTTAAGTTGTGAGTCAATCGTGCAACAATGCGTTTAGGGAAACTGGGAAATGCTCAGATGCCAGTGCTTTTACCGCTTGCGCATACGCTTGTATTTCAAATTGTGCATGGCTTTCTGTGCGCTGATTCAAAAAATGTGACACGCCTTGAAGACTTGCAGTCCAGTACCAACGTACCATCAAACCGTAAGCGCTTGGCAAGAAAAGTCGCGCCTGTTCTGTGGCAATGCCGTTATCTATCGCCCAGTTGTAGTTTTTCATTCCAAAGTCAATTTGTTCAAGCAGACGCTTAACGGCTTCGCCACCAATTTTTATATCTAGATTTGGTCCGCTACCTTGCTTTGCATTTTCAGGTTTGCTGCGCCATGCGTCCTGTGAAGGCATATAGAACTCAATTTCTTCTGTTACATAACGGCGACTGGACTCATTCCAAGCGGCAAATGGGTCTTGATGAGAGGAGCCGATGATATACTTCCACCACTGCCTTGCAACCATAAGCGGTGCATAGACTTCAAATTGAAGCGTGGCATGCCTGAATGGGCTCGTATGGTCGTTGTTTGCCAAGAATTTGATCAGCTTTTCATCTTCGGGTCTCAGTTCTGACGTGGCTTTGTTATAGCTCACTCGCGCGGAATTGACAATGGACAAGTCACTGCCCATAAAATCGACCAATCGCACGTAGCCTTTATCGAGTACTTTTTCCATAAGTGAGTGCCTCCATTAATTTTATTTTGATATTAAAGCTGAAAGGGCTTTTGCAGAAAATCGCGTCCACCAGCTTGAAGTTTTGGCTCTTTTTGAGCCAGTTGATAAATGTTCGTCGCTTTGACGTCAAGTTGTAGAAGTGGGTTACTCTTTAATAAGTCAGCGTGTTTGTTGATGTTCGTTATCAGTGGTAGATACCCCTTTTTTTTGATTTCTCTAATAATTTTTTTTCCAGTAGCATCAAAAGCTAAAATTCTGAGATAGCCTTGCGTCTTAAGGTCATAATTTTCACGCTCGATACCGAGTAGAACGTTGAGTAAAATACGGTTGATGCGGGTCATCGTGTACCTTTTGGATTTGATGGCGACTAGCAACTCGGCATAATTTGAACACTTGAGTGCCGCTAGTGCCAATTTATTTTCAAGCCCCTCTGAAACCTCCTTTAATTTTGAAAGTGCTTCGGGGGTCGATTTTCTAAGTGCGTAGAGGATTAGTTTTTCATAATCTTCGATTCTGACGGCATTATATGGACTGTTGTTCATTGCTTTGGCTGATTCTTCGGGCATATATTTTTCTATTTGAAGGGTCTCTATCGAAGTGAAATAGGCTTCTCGAATCGCGGTGGCGCTGACAAATGGCACATCGACAGAAACGTCAAGTGCAACGTCGTGATAGCTCTTTCCTTTGCGCTTAACTAGAAACGGCTTTATCGTGCTGTTTGTTTGTTTAAGTGCTTTTAAAT
Organism: Peptostreptococcales bacterium; assembly: GCA_038246775.1. Taxonomy (GTDB): domain Bacteria; phylum Bacillota; class Clostridia; order Peptostreptococcales; family Acidaminobacteraceae; genus Fusibacter_C. The sequence goes on from JBBRVO010000041.1 coordinate 1,573, forward strand.
ATTCGATACCTAGAATGACATTGGATTGATTTAAATGGAGGGTGTTGGCTAATTCGGGCATTGTGGCATTGAGTGCGATTTCCCTTGCCCTTGGATAGGAAAGTCCCTTGTCTAGCGTGACTCTCAGGGCTTCATTAAAAGCTTCTGTGGGATTGACTAGCATTTCGGCAATCGCATTAAGACATGAAAGGTCATCAAACTCTGATCCAAAGGAGAGGTGTGAAACGACGCCAGTAGCCTCGAGAAGCGTGACGGCGCCCATTGCAAAATTTTCGGCGCTTGAAGTCGCATAATAGGTAGGCAGTTCAATGACGAGGTTGACACCTGCTTTGACGGCCATTTCCGCACGAAGCCACTTGTCTTGGATAGCTGGAAAACCCCTTTGGACAAAATTGCCGCTCATGATTGCCACGACCCCATCTGCATTCAAATCTTGTACGGATTTTTGAACCTGATACGCATGTCCATTGTGAAAAGGGTTATATTCTGATACGATGCCAATAATTTTCATCAATATCCTCCGTTTGTCTTGAAAATAAACTCAATTACATTATAATATATATGTATGACCGAAATCACTATTTAATAATTTATTTTAAATATATTCAGGGAGGGCAATGAATGAACGTTTTAGTAATCAATTGTGGGAGCTCATCACTTAAATATCAATTATTTAATATGGACGATGAGAGTGTTTTAGCCAAAGGACTAGTAGAGAGAATCGGTATTGAAGGTTCAAGACTAAAGCACGAAGTTGAGGGAAAAGATAAAAAAACGATTGAAGTGCCAATGAACGATCACAAAGAAGCGCTTACTCAAGTTCTCGATGCCATTGTACATCCAGTTCATGGCGCAATCGCTTCACTTCAAGAAATCAATGCAGTGGGTCACCGCGTCGTGCATGCTGGTGAAAAATACAGCGCGTCAGTTGTCATAGACAATTCTGTCATGATTGCACTTGAAGCGTGTATTGAACTTGCACCACTTCACAATCCGCCAAACATCATCGGTATCAAAGCAATTGAAGAGTTACTTCCTGGCGTTCAAAATGTTGGCGTTTTCGACACGGCCTTCCACCAAACGATGCCTAAAGCGGCATACGTTTATGCCTTGCCATATGAATACTATGAGAGAGACCACGTTAGAAGATATGGTTTCCACGGTACGAGCCACAGATACGTATCACAAAGAACGGCTGAGCTTCTAGGCAAACCACTTTCTGAAACTAAAATTATTACTTGTCACCTTGGAAATGGTGCATCACTAGCAGCCATTGACGGCGGAAAATCTGTAGATACATCTATGGGCTTTACACCACTTGAAGGTCTTGTTATGGGTACGCGTTGTGGCGATATTGATCCACAAATCGTCACTTACATCATGGGCAAAGAGAAACTTACTTTAGAGCAAATGAACGACATCATGAACAAAAAATCGGGCGTACTGGGTATTTCAGGCGTAAGCTCAGATTTTAGAGACATCGAAGATGCAGCTAAAGCAGGAAATGAACGCGCAGTACTTGCCCTTGACATCTACCACAGTAACGTGAGAAAATACATTGCAGCTTACGCGGCTGTACTCGGTAGCGTAGATGCTATTGTATTTACTGCTGGACTTGGTGAAAACGGCATTGAGAGCAGAGAAGCGATTTGTGAGAATTTGGGATTCATGGGTGCACACATTGATCCATTGAAAAACAAAGTCAGAGGCAAAGAAGCGTTTATCAATACGGACGATTCTGCAATTAAGATCATGGTGGTTCCGACAAATGAAGAACTCATGATAGCGAGAGATACTTTAGAATTAGTTAAGTAGATAATCATGCAATTTTCACAAGTAGTTTTACTTGACAAACCTTTTCACAGTACTTATAATATTAATGTTGCATTGAAGAGGTGAATATATGATCCTTGAATTATTAAAGGTTATAAACGGACTTCAAATTCAATCAGAATTTGAATACGATTTTGCATTGGAAAAGTCTTTTTTAGAGTCAATTGAGTGTGTGAGTGCAACGGATATCAGTGTTTCTGGCAATGTCAAAAAGATTGGTAAACGCTATGAATTAACCCTCTCTTATTCTGGAGATTTGGTTTTCGAATGCCACAGATGCTTAAAAGAAGTTAACATTAACCTCAAAAATACAGTGGAACGCGTTTTGGTGACATCCTTAGAGACGGAAGTAAACGAAGAGTGGCTTCTTCTCGAAGGCGGTGTTCTTAATTTGACACCTGTATTAGAGGAAGATATAACATTGAATTTGCCACTACAAATACTTTGTAATGAAGATTGTGCAGGACTTTGTCCTCATTGTGGAAAAGATCTTAACAATGGTATGTGTGCGTGTGATGAAAAGAAAATTGACCCAAGACTTGAGGCACTTAAGAATTTATTCACTTAGTTTAAGGAGGTGTTAAGATATGGCAGTACCTAAGCGTAAAATAGGTAAAGCGAGAAGAGATAAAAGAAGAGCGTCTAATATCAAGATGACTGCTCCTAATATTATCGAATGTCCAAAATGTAAAGCGGCGAATGTATCACACAGAGAATGTGCTGAGTGTGGCTATTACCACAGCAGAGACGCAGTAAAAAAAGAAGCTTAGACTTCCAATAAAAGGCAATAGTCAAACGACTATTGCCTTTTTTATGTTTTTTACGTATCATTAGATTAAACCTTAAAAAGAGAGGTATTTTATGAAAATAGGTTTCGACGGTATGGGGGGCGACCACGGTCCCATAGAAACGGTGAAAGGCGCAGTAGACGCCCTTGCAATCATCAAAAGTGAAATCGTGATATATGGCGATATCGAAATGATCCAAAATGAACTCTCTAAATATAAATATGACACCAATAGACTCAGTGTGGTGGCTACGACACAAGTGATCGAAAATGATGACAAACCGGTTAAAGCGATTAAAACTAAAGACGATGCCTCTATGGTGGTCGGCTTAAAGGCACTGCGAAAAGGTGACATTGACGCATTTGTTTCAGCGGGCAACACAGGGGCGCTTCTCGCAGGTGGTCTTTTAAAAGTCGGTAGAATCAAGGGCATCAGCCGCCCAGCCATCTGTACAATTTACCCGACGATGCACGGCGCTTCCGTACTAGTGGATGCAGGCGCGAACGCGGAATGCAAATCCAGAAATCTCGTAGAATTTGCGTATTTTGGAAGTATGTATGCCGATAAAGTCCTTGGAATCAAGAACCCAAAAGTCGGCCTTGTAAATATTGGTGCAGAAGATACGAAAGGAACGCCTCTTTATATTGAAACACATCAATTGCTGAAAGAGACGGATCTAAATTTTGTTGGAAATGTTGAAGCAAGAGATGTACCTGGTGGTGTGGTAGACGTCATCGTCGCCGATGGCTTTACGGGAAATATCATTCTCAAATTGACAGAAGGGGTTGCGCTTCAATTGATGGGTGGACTCAAGCAGCATATTATGAAAAATACCATCGGAAAAATTGGTGGCATGCTGCTCAAAAAAAATCTATCTGATTTCAAAAAGACCATCGATTATACTGAATATGGCGGTGCGCCACTTCTCGGCATCAACGGTCTTGTGGTGAAGGCACATGGGTCATCCAATGCGAAGGCTTTCATGAACGCCATCAAATATGCGCAAATCGGTATTGATTCAAACTTATTACAGGAGATTAGAAACAAAGTATCCACTTTCGTTCAGGCAGAAGAACCAGTGCGTGAAGATAAGGATGAATAAGCATAAAAATGAAGTACTTAGGAAACCCTTGTTCTTATTATGACAAGGGTTTTTTAAATTAAAACATTGTTTTTTTCATGCTAAAATTATAAAATGAATAGTGTGCCAATAAGAGGTTGTTCAAATATATTATGACGAACTGTTAATTCAACAGATAATAGTATATTTAAGTGCCCTTTTGTTATTAAGAAAGGATGCTGGTTATGTCGACGAGATTTATTGAACTTGAAAAAATGATGGGCTACAAATTTGAAAATATGAACCTTATCACCCGTGCGATGACGCATAGTTCATATTCTAACGAAAACAAAAAAGAAAAACTAAAAAACAACGAACGGTTAGAATTTTTAGGCGATTCAGTACTGAGTATTGTTATTAGTGAATTTCTATTCAGTCATTATGTGACGATGGAAGAAGGTCAACTCACTAAAATCCGAGCAAAAATAGTTTGTGAAGGGTCACTTGCAGAGGCGTCTAGAGCGCTTAAACTCGGTGAATTCATGCTATTTGGAAGAGGCGAGGAACTGACGGGTGGCAGAGAGCGCACATCAATTCTTTCAGATGTTTTTGAAGCGTTGATTGCAGCTGTTTTCCTCGATGGTGGTATGGAAAGCGCACGCGTTTTTGTATTGAATCAATTGAAACCCATTATCATGGATGCTGTTCAGGGCAAGTTATTCGTTGACTATAAGACGAGACTTCAAGAAGTGATCCAAGTGCAAAAGGGTAATCGCATCAAGTACGCGCTCGTTAGAGAAGATGGTCCTGACCATTCTAAGATTTTCTTCACGGAAGTCAACTTGAACGACGTCATCATTGGCGTTGGTTCTGGACATAGTAAAAAAGAGTCTGAGCAGGAAGCTGCCAAAGAAGGATTAAAATGGTTATTAAACGATGAAAGCTAGTATTGGTATTATTCCGGTCTTTGTATCACATATGGGTTGTCCAAATGATTGCACCTTTTGCAATCAGCGCAAAATAAGCGGCGTTGAAGACGCCATTTTACCAGAAGCACTCCCTCAGTTTGTAGCTAAGTATCTAGAATCCATGAAGCGAGATCAAATCGAGCTCGCTTTTTTCGGTGGCAGTTTTACGGGCATTGAAATCGACAAACAAATTGCCTATCTCAAGCAAGCTGCAGAGCTGAAAAAACAAGGCTTAATCCATAAGATAAGACTATCAACTAGACCTGATTATATTGATGATTCAACCATCGAGCGGTTGAAAGCATATTCTGTTGACCTTGTAGAACTAGGGTGTCAGTCGTTTGACGAGACGGTGCTTGCAAAATCAAAGCGGGGTCATGACATAAATGCGATACATAATGCCGCGGCGTTATTAAAATCGGCGGGATTAAGTTTTGGGATCCAGTTGATGCTAGGATTGCCTGAGGATGATTTCGATAAGTTCAAGGGTTCTGTAGAGGCAACAGCCGCATTAAAACCGGAATGTGTGCGTTTGTATCCTGCTCTTATCATTCGCGGTACTGAGCTGGAGACGGCGTTTCAAGAGGGTCTGTTCACACCAATGTCACTGGATAAAGCGGTTTCTTGGACGGCTTATGCACTGAAAGTGTTTAATGCCTGTGATATCAAAGTCATTCGAATGGGCCTTCAAAGAACGGATTTGATCGATTTTGATTCAGAAGTCGTAGCGGGTCCATTTCATCCGGCGTTTGGTGAACTTGTCTTATCTCTTTTATTTTATGAATCGATGGCGCATATTTTTGATGTAGATCGACTTTATAGAGCGACTACTAATGTTCAACAAGAGAACCATCGAGCACCGGTTCAAGTGATTGTCAACGTACATCCTAAGCAACTTTCAGCGGCAATTGGCAATAAAAAAACAAACTATACAAAATTGCTTACCAAATATAGTGCTTTTTACTCAGGCACACATTATACGGGTGGGCTAAAAATGATTTTCAAGAGTGACGAGACGGTGCCAAGGGATACAGTAACCCTTATGATAAATGAACAGAGCTATACAAAACACATAATGAAATAATTAGAGGTGCTTAGGTGTATTTAAAACAGGTTGAAATGAGAGGGTTCAAATCCTTTGCAGATAAAACAGTCGTTGAATTCAGAGAGGGTGTCACGTGTGTCGTTGGGCCAAATGGCAGTGGTAAGAGCAATATAACGGATGCCGTTCGATGGGTACTAGGCGAACAGCGCGTCAAAACGCTACGTGGCAATAAGATGGAAGACATCATTTTTAGTGGTACGAAGCACAGAAAATCGCTAGGACTTGCTGAAGTCAAATTAGTATTCGACAATTCTGATCAATTTTTCCCGATGGCCTATGAAGAAATTTCAGTTATAAGGCGCGTCCATCGATCGGGTGATAGCGACTATTTGATTAATCAAATGCCATGTCGCCTAAAGGATGTCAGAGAGCTATTTATGGACACTGGCATCGGACGTGAAGGGTATTCGATTATCGGACAGGGTAGAATCGATGAAATTCTCAGCAATAATAAAGAAGAGCGCAGGTTGTTATTTGAAGAAGCTGCAGGAATTATCAAATATAAATCTAGAAAACTCGAGTCGGAAAAAAAGTTAAAGGCGACAACAGAAAATTTGCTTAGAATTCAAGACATTATTTCCGAAATCGAAGACCGAGTGGAACCGCTTAGGCTTGAAAGCGATCGCGCCAAACAGTATGTAGATCTGACGGAAGCCCTGAAAAATATTGAACTCAACTATTATTCAAAGCGTTATCTTGAGATTGAACAAGGTCTATTAGAAATTCTCGAGCAAATGCAGGGATTTGATGACCAATTAAAGGCGATTGAAGACCGTCAATCAGATTTGAAAGCCGTATACAATGACAAAGACCGTCAAATGTTCGATATCAATCGCGATATCAGAGCACTAGAAGCGCAATATCACGAATTTCAAAACTTCGAAAGCAAAACACTTGGTGACCGCGAGCTGCTGCTCGAGAAAAAAGCCAATACAAAAGTCAACATCAAACGCGTTGAAGATGAGCTTGAAGAAATTGAATCTGAAAAAATGCAAATACTCAGAAATATTGAATGGCTATCAGATGAAAAATCTTTACTTGACGAGGCGTGGCAAAGTGGACAAGTAGAACTTGAAGCACTTTCAAAAGCGTTTTCACTTGCACAGGAAGCACTGCTATCGGCGAAAAATCACAACGACACCAACCGTCGCGACGTCATAGAAAGACTTAATCAAGTAGAGATGAAGAAGCAAGAAATCGAAACACTAGAAAGATTGAGTGGGTCGCTGGCAGATAAGCTCACTCAGATTGAGAGCCAATTGTCGAAACAACGTGAAACGATTGAGCAATCGCATACTGATAAAGCGGCTATTGTTGAGAAACTGTCCATAATGATGGATAACAAAGACCATTTAAATAGTAAACTGTCATCTGCCATCCAATTTTTTGAGTTTACGAAACAAAAGCAAAGTAGCGCCATCAAATCTTTTGAGCAGTTATCGACTCAAAATTCACAGTTTCAAACGGAGTATAAATTACTTAAGACGCTTGAGGAAGACTATGATGGCTACGATAAAGGCGTAAAGGACATCTTGACGAGTCTAGAAGATAAATCTGGTATTATCGGCATCGTTGCCTCTTTGATTGAGGTGCCAAAGCGCTATGAAGTCGCGATAGAAGTCGCGCTGGGGCGTGCAATTCAAAATATCGTTTGTGAAAAAATTTCGGATGCGAAGCGTTCCATTGAATTTTTAAGACGTAACGACCTAGGTCGCGTGACATTTTTGCCACTAGAAAACCTCGATGAAAAAGGTCAACAAAGTGAACAAATGGCCATCGTCTCAAAAGAGAAAGGGTTTGTCGGTATCGCTAAAGACCTGATCAAAATCGATGGAAAATATGAACAGCTATCAGAATTTTTACTGGGTAGAATCTTGGTCGTAGAAGACTTTGAGACGGCGAGTAAAATGATTAAAATACGCAACTTGAAATACAAGGTAATTACGCTTCAAGGCGATGTCCTCGTACCTGGTGGTGCTATTACCGGTGGTTCTTTTCGATCAAAAGTTTCAAATATATTGGGAAGAAAACGTAGGATTGCAGAGCTTGCCATAAAGCTCGAAGCCCTTTCTGAAGAGCGGACTGCAAAACAGACTGAACTTGAACAACTCACTATCACGATGGATGAACAAGAGACCCTTTTAAAAGGTATTCGAGGCGAACAAGATGCTTTAAGACTTGAGATTATGAGGTTGGAGCATGTCAGAGACAATCACGATCAAGTAGTTGGCGCTTCTAGAGAGGTATTTGATAAGTACAGTGCCGATTATAAAACGCTCAAAACGGAATATGATGAAGCGCTTCAAACGATAGAAGGCAACAGAAAGACGATTGATGCAACACAAATGTGCGTTTCAAAAGTTGAATCTGAGCTTTCACAGGCACTAAGTGAGATTGAAGCGTTAGATGAAGCGGTTAAATCACTTTCTGAACAGCAAACTGCTCAAAAGATCAAGTTAGCGTCGCTTGAACAGACACTCGCCTTCAAAAATCGTGAAATTTTAAGAATTCAGGATGACCTTGAAATTTTTACACAGAAAACCAATATGAGAAGACGACAAATATCTGATTTCAACGACCATGCTGAGGTGTTCGAGGATCAAGTGACGACTTTGTCTGATCGATTGGTTCAAATTAAAAAAGATCTAGAAAGCTGCAAAGTCGACATTGAATCAAAAACAACAGTAAAACAGCGTGAATACAAGGAACTCGACGGTATTTCAAAAGAGCTTGCGACGCTTACTGAGAAACACGATGCGGCAAAAGATGGCATACACAAGCTTGATGTCATAAAAGTAAAATTTGATGTCGAAAAAGATTCTGTCACTTCTGAACTATGGGAAAAGTACGAGATGAGTATTGCAGAAGCGCTGCAAATTGAGGAAGTGCCTTACCAAAAGTCAGAGATGAAGCAACTTAGGTACGCATTAAAGATGCTCGGCACTGTAAACATCAACGCCATCAAAGAGTACGATGAAGTATCGACGCGTTTTACGTTCCTTAGTGAACAACGTGCTGACTTGCTTGAAGCCGTCGGGCAACTGGAAAAAATCATCGTTGAACTCGAGAAAAAGATGATCGTCATGTTTAAAGAAAATTTTGACATCATCAACAACCACTTTAAAGGCACGTTCAAAGACCTTTTCAGCGGTGGTGATGCAGAACTGATTCTTGCTGATTACGATGACATGCTCGATTGCGATATTGAGATCATTGCTCAGCCGCCAGGTAAAAAATTGCAGAGCATCAATTTGTTATCTGGTGGAGAAAAAGCACTTACAGCGATCGCCTTACTATTTGCCATCTTGTCCACCAAGCCGACGCCATTTTGTATTTTAGATGAGATTGAAGCCGCTTTAGATGATGTCAATGTGTATCGCTTTGCCGATTTCATTAAGGACTACGCAAAAAATTCTCAATTTGTCATTATCACCCACAGAAAAGGCACCATGGAGATTGCAGACACACTTTATGGTGTGACAATGGAAGAGTATGGCATATCTAAAGTAATCAGTGTTAAACTTGAAGATATTGCTGCGCAACTGGAATAAAGTTTAGGAGGCAATATGGCATTTGGATTTTTAAATAAACTTAAAGAGGGCCTTGATAAGACACGTAAAGGCATCACAGATAAAATTGATGATTTGTTCAACAACTACGGTGAAATTGACGATGCATTATTCGAGGAACTCGAAGAGATTCTCGTTGTCGCCGATGTGGGTATGGCTACGACGCACAAGCTAATTGATCGCCTTCGCGAAGCGCTTAGAGCTCAAAAGATCAAAAACGCTAGCGAAGTGAAAAGTGTGTTCAAAGAGGTTGTCGAGGCCATGCTGCGCGAAAACAACAACGTGCCATTTCATGTGGGTGATGTTCCGACGATCATTATGGTCATCGGCGTCAATGGCGTTGGTAAAACCACTTCCATTGGTAAGATTGCGAATCTCATTAAATCAGAAGGCAAATCGGTGGTCATTGCAGCTGCGGATACTTTTAGAGCCGCTGCAATCGATCAACTCATGATATGGGGCGATCGCGTCGGTGTAGGCGTCATCCGCCAATCGGAAGGATCAGACCCTGCAGCAGTCATATTTGATGCCATTCAATCGGCGAAAGCCAAAAAGACGGATGTGCTTATTTGCGATACAGCTGGGAGGCTTCACAACAAAGTAAATCTCATGAACGAACTTGCAAAAATTTTTAGAGTCATCGATCGAGAGTATCCCGATGCAAAGCGAGAAATTCTACTCGTTCTTGATGCCACAACAGGTCAAAATGCGATACAGCAAGCCAAGGTTTTTAACGAAGCAGCCCCAATAACAGGCATCGTATTAACCAAGCTTGATGGTACGGCAAAAGGGGGCGTCGTTATGGCAATCAACGCCGAATTAGGTATCCCCGTTAAGCTTATTGGCGTCGGAGAGGGTATCGATGATCTTCAATACTTTGATCCACACGATTTTGTCGAAGCGCTATTTAATTGATAAAAAATTTGCGTGGTTGTAAAGTGTTTTTGCTTGACAGACAAAGTGATATGAATTATAATTTGTGAGGATGCTATGTTTGAAAAAAAAATGAGGCTCGATGCACTATATGAATTTTATGGAAAGATGTTGACCGATAAGCAAAGTGAGATTATGGACCTGTTTTGTAACATGGACTACTCACTTGGTGAAATATCTGAACTACATGGTGTCAGCCGACAGGCGATTCACGATACGATTAAACGCACGGAAAAAGTTCTTGAAAATTATGAAGGACAGCTTGGTCTGTACCAGCGTTTTGAAGAAAAGCAAAAGGCGTTTGAAAGGATCATGACACTGATCGATCAGTTTGAAACAACGCGGGATGATCAGTTTATCAAAGCCATTAAACGCATTGTGACAGATGAAATCGAATAATCAATAATAGCGCATACAGGAGGGCTTAACGTGGCATTCGAAAGCTTAGCCGAAAAACTACAAGGTGCCTTTAACCAGCTAAGAGGTAAAGGAAAGTTAAACGAGAAAGATGTCAAAGACGCCATGAGAGAAGTCAAGCTTGCACTACTAGAAGCTGACGTGAATTTCAAGGTCGTCAAAGATTTTATAAATACGCTGACGGAACGTGCCATCGGTGAATCCGTTATGCAAAGTCTGACACCAGGTCAGCAGGTTATTAAGATTGTGAGTGAAGAACTCACGAACCTGATGGGTAAAACGCAAAGCAAAATTGAATATTCTTCAAAACCACCAACCGTTATCATGATGGCGGGACTACAAGGTGCCGGTAAGACGACAACTTGTGGAAAGCTCGGTGGTCTTTTAAAGAAACAAGGCAAACGGCCTTTGCTCGTTGCATGTGACATCTACAGGCCCGCGGCGATTCAACAGTTAAAAGTTGTCGGTGAAAAAGTTGGTGTGCCCGTTTTCGAGATGGGCAATCAGACTAATCCGGTAGAGATTGCAAAAGCAGGTCTTGCACACGCAATTCACTTCAACAATGACGTCGTCATACTAGATACAGCCGGTCGACTGCATATCGATGAAGATTTAATGCAAGAACTTATTCATATAAAAGAAACGGTTTCGCCTAAAGAGATTCTATTAGTATTGGATTCTATGACGGGTCAAGATGCCGTCAATGTAGCGGAACATTTCAATGCGCAGCTTGAAATAAGCGGTGTTATCCTGACAAAACTCGATGGTGACACGCGTGGTGGTGCAGCACTTTCTGTACGTGCCGTAACTGGCAAACCGATCAAATTTGCATGTGTTGGCGAGAAGTTGACAGACATCGAAGAATTCTATCCAGACCGTATGGCTTCTAGAATCCTAGGTATGGGTGACGTCCTTTCGCTCATCGAAAAAGCACAGGAAAACTTTGACGAAGAAAAAGCCAAAAAGCTCGAAAAGAAGATGAAGACTTCGACTTTTGACTTAGAAGATTTTTTAGACCAACTTGAACAGATTCAAAAAATGGGTCCTATTGGCGATTTGCTTGGTATGATTCCCGGTATGAACAACAAAGCCCTTAAAGGCGTTGATGTAAATGATAAAGATTTAATAAGGACCAAGGCGATTATCCAATCGATGACTCGAAAAGAGCGCACGGATCCGGACCTCATCAATGGCAGCAGAAAAAAACGTATCGCGGCAGGTTGCGGCGCTCATGTTTCGGAAGTCAACAGACTGCTCAAACAGTTTGAACAGACTAAGAAGATGATGAAGCAATTCGGCGGTATGGAGAAAAAGATGAAAAGAGGCGGAGGCTTTAAGTTTCCATTCTAATTAAATAGCTTTTCATAAGTAACATCACGATTTACCAAAAAAATAAGGAGGTGAAATTAATGGCAGTTAAAATCAGATTAACGAGAATGGGTTCAAAGAAAAAACCTTTCTATAGAGTTGTCGTTGCAGATTCTAGAGCACCTAGAGACGGTAAATTTATCGATCAAATCGGTACATTCAATCCGCTTTTGGAAAGCAATCAAGTTAAGCTTGACGCAGACAAAGCAAATCATTGGTTAAGCAATGGTGCACAACCTACTGATACCGTAAAAGCGCTTTTCAAAAAACATGGCGTATATGATGCGAAGTAATTAGCATACGAGGTGACTAAATGAGCGAATTGGTAAGAATTATTGCGGCTGCATTGGTCGATCATCCGGAAAGTGTCGAAGTAAGAGAGGTTGAGGGTTCTCAATCTGTTATCATCGAGCTTAAAGTCGCTCCTGAAGATATGGGCAAGGTTATCGGTAAACAAGGTAGAATCGCTAAGGCAATTCGTACAGTTGTTAAAGCCGCTGCAACGAAAGAAAATAAACGCGTTGTTGTAGAAATCGTACAATAATGGAAATTGCATAATTACCTTATAAGTTTCTAAATAAAATTTATATGATGCTGAAAAGTCGTATGCACGCATTTTCCTTAATCATTATGACCGTAGCTATTTCAGGTGTTCACACAAGAAATAGCTATTTTCATAATCGTCTACGCGCGAACTAAAATGCATTAAAAGATATGGAGGATTTATGGAAGGCTGCTTTAATATGGGCAAAATCGTCAATACACATGGTGTACGCGGAGAAGTGAAAGTTTATCCGTATTCAGATGATCTTGAAAAGTTTGAAGATTTTGAGTATTTTTATATCGAAGGCGAAGGCAAAAAGAAATACGAAATTGAATCCACTCGCGTCCATAAAAATATGGTGCTTGTAAAATTCAAAGGATATGAAGATATTAATAAGGTTTTAAACCTACTCAATAAAAATGTCTATATGGAACGTAAAGACGTTGAAGATGACAGTGACGGACATTATATCGTCGATCTGATTGGGTGCGAGATTTTTGATGATCAAGGTGAATTTGTCGGCCATTTAAAGGATGTTTTACAGACGTCTGCGCAAGATCTTTATGAAATTAGAAAAGTTTCCGACGGGAAAATGTTCTATTTACCTGTTGTAGATGAATTTGTTAAAAACATAGATATCAAAAATAGAAAGATCATCGTTCACTTGATAGAGGGGCTGATCGAATGAAATTCCGCATCTTGACCCTTTTTCCAGAACAGTTTGATGGGTTCATCACTACTAGCATCATTGGAAGAGCTGTGGAAAAAGGCACTATTTTTATCGAAGTCGATCAAATACGCGATTATTCCACGGACCGTCATCGAAAAGTAGACGATGCACCTTTTGGGGGTGGCGCTGGTATGGTTATGTCTGTACAGCCACTTAGAGATGCCTTGCTTTCCAAACCATTACCGGTGGATGGCAGAGTCATTTACCTATCACCAAAGGGAAGGACGCTGGATCACGATAAGGTAGTCGCACTTTCAAAATATGGAACTTTGACTCTAGTGTGTGGGCACTATGAAGGCGTTGACCAACGATTCATTGATCGATATGTGGATGAAGAAATCTCAATTGGGGATTATGTCCTCACAGGAGGCGAACTTGCCGCGATGATAGTCATTGATAGTGTGAGTCGCATGGTTGATACGGTTCTTCAAAATGACGCTTCCGCCGAAGAAGAGAGCTTTGCTACTGGGTTGCTTGAATACCCGCATTATACAAGGCCGCCCGAAGTGGATGGCGACAAAGTGCCTGATATTCTTTTATCGGGGCATCATGCTGAAATAGCAAAATGGCGACTTGATCAATCGATTCAAATGACTAAGGAGAGACGACCGGATTTGTTTGACGTTTTTTGTAAAAAAGATCACGATAAGTCCGTTCTGAAAATACTCAAAAGGCACTTGTAATATAGACACTAAGATGGTATAATACATCTTGTTGTAATACGGATGGTCCTCTTTTAACGCTGGTCAACCACGTCATTAAGAACATCTGCGAAGGAAGGAGGTATTTATATGAATCAAAATATCATTAAAACTATCGAAAACGAACAATTAAGAAGTGATCTTCCAGCTATTAATGTAGGTGACACTGTAAAAGTACACTTAAAGATTAAAGAGGGTAAGAGAGAAAGAGTCCAGATTTTCGAAGGTGTCGTACTTAAGAAACAAAATGGCGGCGTTTCAGAAACTTTCACAGTGAGAAAAATTTCTTACGGTGTTGGCGTTGAAAAAACTTTCCCAGTACATTCTCCTAAAATCGAGACAATCGAAGTTGTAAGAGAAGGTCGAGTAAGAAGAGCTAAATTGAATTACTTGAGAGACAGATTGGGTAAATCTGCAAAAGTTAAAGAAAAGAAAAAATTCAGATAGTGTTTGCGCACTATGAGTCAAAAGGGACCTCTTGTGGGTCCCTTTAGATTTTTTAAGGGTTTTATGATAAAATGAACTATAAAGATAAAGGAGATTCCGATGAGTATAAATTGGTATCCAGGGCACATGAAAAAGACAAAAGATCTGATAGAAGCCAATCTCAAGCTCGTAGATGTTGTGATTGAATTATTGGATGCTAGGATTCCCATCAGTAGCAGGAATCCTCAATTTGATCAACTTGTAGGGCACAAAAAGCGCGTTGTCGCTTTAAATAAATACGATCTTGCGGATCCTATTCGAACGAAGATGTGGATTAAGTACTATGCAGATTTGGGTATCAAGGCGATTCCCATCAACTCACTTAGCGGCGATGGCGTAACGGAGCTAATCAACGAAGCTAAAAACACATGTACGGATGTCATCGAAAAAGCACAGCGTCAGGGCCGACTCGTAAGGCCAATCCGCGCGATGATCGTTGGCATACCAAATGTAGGCAAATCGTCTTTGATCAATAAACTCGCGGGAAAAACTGCTGCAAAAACCGGCAATAAACCGGGCGTAACAAAAGGTAAACAGTGGATCAGGCTCAATAAGGATGTTGAACTCTTTGACACGCCTGGTATTCTATGGCCGAAGATAGAAGAAGACCTCATGGGTATCAAATTGGCAGCATCGGGTGCCATCAAGGATGAAGTCCTCAACATTGAAGATATTGCTTTTCATTTGATTACGATGCTCCTTGTTGATTATAAAAAAGTATTTTATGAGAGATATAAGATAGAAGATGACACTTTAGATGTCGTCGAAATCATGACCTTTATCGGCAGAAAAAGAGGCTGTCTCATGAGAGGCAATGAAGTAGACCTTGAAAAAGCTTCTAGGTTAATCGTTGATGAATTTAGAAAAGGCGTGATTGGTCGCATTACACTTGAAGTGCTGTCACGTGGTGAGGGTGAAAGCCAAAGCCCAAGTCCAAGCCAAAGCAATGAGCCAAGTTATTTAGCAAAAGACGTCGCTGTAAAGGATGATTTTGAAGATGTCATAAAAGCATCGTTGGATGAGGAAATGGATGATGAGTAATCGCATTGAGCTCAATAGTTATTCTATAGATGCGATAAAAAGGCAAATGCAAACACTTTCAGTTGATGAAATACCATTTTTTATTGAAGCACTGAGCCTTGATGGACGTTCAGCTTGTGTAAAAATGGCAATTCAACTTGAAAAGCGATTGGCCGTAGTGTTACAAGAAGATGCGCGCATGCACCGAATTTTTGAATTTGAACGTGAAGCGTGGGAAAATGGTTGTCTGTATGTCGCAGGTCTTGACGAAGCTGGACGCGGTCCGCTTGTAGGGTCAGTAGTAGCCGCTGCGGTCATTTTGGACCCAGCCATGGATTGGCGCGGCATTGACGATTCAAAAAAACTTTCTGCCTTGCAAAGGGAATTGTTTTTTGAGAAAATTATCAACCATGCAATCAGTTTTGGTATTGGAGAAGCGACACATAAAGAAATTGATGCCATCAATATATTAAATGCGACGAAGCTAGCCATGAGTCGTGCTATAGAAGCCATGCCCATCAAACCCGATTTTTTACTTATAGATGCGGTCAAATTAGCCGATAATCCATTAAGACAACTCAACATCATCAAAGGCGATTCGAAAAGTGCCTCTATCGCTGCAGCCTCTATATTGGCCAAGGTGACACGTGATCGACAGATGGTTGCATTACATCATATGCATCCTAACTATGATTTTGCACAGCATAAGGGGTATGGTACGGACAAACATTACAATGCTATACGGGAACATGGGTTGTTGCCTGAGCATCGAAGAAGTTTTTTGAAGGGATTTTTCTAAAATGGCCATCATTATAGGCGCTGAAAGGTAAACCTATGAGAATTTCACAACAAAATATCGTACAAAACATTATAAATATAAGCAAATCACAGCTCACACCAAATGAGGTGAAGGCTCTGATTGGCAATGTCATAGAAGGTCGGATTACAGCTATCCAGGGCCAACAGCTTGCCACGCTCACAAGTGGTGACAAACAGCTCACTGTGAACATTAACGGCTTGAATCTTCAGGAAAATCAGCTTGTGAATTTGATGATTACTGGATCAAAAGATGGCGCTTTAATTGCAAAGCTCGTAGGCAATGTCGTGCCTTCTGAAACTAATAATTCATTGACTGAGATGCTATCAAAACTCGGTATCTCGGAGCAAGCAGAAAATCTCACGATTCTAGAAGCGATGAAAACCGCTAATATACCAATCACCAAGGATAATTTTCAAATGATGCGACAGGGTATGAGTGAAGTTAAAGCGCTGATTTCGGAGCTTACAAGCGCAGGACAGTTGTCTCTTGAAAACGATCTTGAAACACCAATAAAAGCACTAGCACTTAAGATCATACAACAAAGTACCGGCACAACCGTAGATGGAAAAATGTCTCAAACGCGTGCAGAGAATGCAGCGACGCCGATTGTAAACTCGGGAGCAACAGTTGGTGTCACGACACAAGCGAGTGGTGGTCCGGCTTTAACACCCACTTTAAATGGGCTTTCAACAGCTGGGGAAAGCTTGACGGTTTTGGAAACTAGTGACTTGCTAAACACAGCAAAAGATATTGTGCGTATGGAAAAGGCGTCGAATATTGTTGTAAAGCAAGCAGTTATAGGCGCACCTGAAATGGTTAGCACGGCAGATGATTCTCAGGGAAAAAAAATGGAGCTCGATTTTATCTCAAAAACCATTCAACTGGCTTTCGACAAAGAAGGGGCTTCTTTAAAGCAAGGCGTGCATGCATTACTTGGTCAATTCGACTATCAGCAGGAGAGTTTGATTTTAAAAAACGAACTACCTATAACGCTTAAAAATATATTTTTGGCATATGATGCCCTCGGCGATGGAGGTGGCGTCACCAACCGATTTACCGAAGTACTTAAAGGGCTTGAAGCGGTTCCGTTTTCAAAGGAAGCCATCTTAAATATCATAACCGTCTTGACTTCAGAAGTGTCTCAAAAGGAAAAGATTGAAACATTAGTTGAAGCGATTCGAAAGGAACTGCCAGATTCTGAAATTAGACAGGGTCTCGAGAGGGAGCTTTCAGTTATCAAAGAAAGCACGACGCTGAACAAGGCATTAAACGATCAGATGATGTTTATGCAAATGCCTATTCCCCTCAATGAGCAGATACAGAATGTCGACATCTATTATAAGAAAAATAAAAAAAAACCAGACCCAGATGACCTTACTTTGTTAATTGCGCTTAAAACGTTTAACTTCGGTGAGGTTAGATGTGTTGTTCATAAACAATTCCAGACATTTACGCTCAATTTCAGCTTTATTGACGATGCCTCAATGGCTTATTTTGAAACAAAAAAAGACCAATTAAAGACAGCGCTTGCGACACATAAAGATAAGCAATTCGTAATGACATTTAACGTAAAGTCGAGCCTTCCTGAATTCCAATTGACTGACACAACCGATTTGGAATCCTTTGGATTCGACTTGAAAGTGTAGGTATTCTATGGCGACTCATAGTGAAAAAATCAAAATTGCAAACGCCTTAAAATTCGATCCCGGAAAAGATGCTGCACCGCAACTGATTGCAAAAGGATTAGGCTTAATTGCCGAAAATATCATTAAAAAAGCAGAGGCGAACGATATTCCCGTTTATGTAGATGAAAAATTGTCCAATCAATTGAAGCAGCTTGAAATAGGCGATCAGATTCCCTATGAACTCTACGAAGTCGTCGCAGAAGTCTTGGTCTTTATTGGTGCGGTTGATCAGTCGAGGAAAAAAGAGAAGTAAGAGAAGTAAGAAAATAAATAAAATAAATAGTAATGCTGCATACAAAAAAATCTATTGTGGACAAGGAGACAAATATGCCCACTAAACGTGCGATTGGTAGCCATTATGAAACTGAAGCCATCCGTTATCTTGAATCACTTGGTTATATTTTAATTCGCAAAAACTATTTCACACCCCGTGGGGAGATAGACCTAATCTTTTCTAAAGCGGATGCACTCTTTTTTGTCGAAGTTAAATATAGGTCATCCGATGCATTCGGTTCACCAAGAGAGGCTATCACGCAAAATAAGATCAGTCATATGAAGCAAGCTGCCATGCATTATATCAAATG
>JBBRVO010000042.1:0-19857 GCA_038246775.1 Peptostreptococcales bacterium
AGCGGCGAAAAACCACTTATGATGATCGATCCAGCTTATACAAACTACATTTCTTTTGCAGAAAGAGTTGGCCGTACAACGGTTACTGTAAAGCGTACATTAACGGATGAAGGCAAGTTTTCACTACCTGAAATCAGTGAAATTGAGGAAGCGATCAAAGCAAACAATCCAGGCGCACTGCTTGTGATTCCATATGACAACCCTACGGGTCAACTTTATGACCATGAAACACTTGTTGAACTCGGTAAGCTTTGTGTCAAATATAACCTTTGGTATATCAGCGATGAAGCCTATAGAGAACTTTACTATGATGAAAACGTTAAACTCGTTAGCATCTGGGGCGTTACTGACGCTGAAGTACCTGGTATTGAAGGCAGAAGAATCAGCATTGAAACCGCTTCAAAAGTATGGAATGCTTGCGGCCTCAGAATTGGCGCCGTCATCACAGATAGCCCCGAATTCAACAACCGTTCAATTGCTGAATACACAGCTAACCTATGTGCCAACGTTATCGGCCAATATATCTTCGGTGCCCTTGCTCATGAAAGTGCTGAGGACCTTCTCGGATGGTGTAAAGGCCTTCGTGACTATTACAAAGAACAACTTTACACAGTCTATAACGGCTTAAAATCAAAAGAGCCTGGTTTGATCGTATCAAGCCCAGACGCTTCGATTTACTCAGTTATCGATGTAAGAAACGTCGTAAAACCTGGCTTTGATGCCATCGATTTCGTTCTCTACTGTGCTGAGGAAGGTTCAGTTGTGGTAGATGGCGTTGAAACGACGCTTCTCGTTGCACCTATGAAAGGCTTCTATAACGTCAAGTCTGGCGAAAAAAACCCAGGTAGCACACAGTTTAGAATTTCTTTTGTTGAAACGCCAGAAAACATGGCGAAAATCCCTGAATTGTTCGTAACGCTTTTGAGACAGTTCGAAGCGCAAAGATAAAAGCATTTAAAATTGAACCTTGAAATCGAATCTGAGTCGATTTCAAGGTTTTTTCTACATAGAGGGTCAGTATAATCAAGTGGATCGGGAGGGTGATAGAATGATGGTACAAAATTATGATGAATTTGTTCATGTCTTACTAAAAAATGGATTTTCAATGGCTGGTGGCAACGACGAGGGCATCTATGCCGTAATCCCATTTTCATGGAACGAGGATGTTTTAGAAGAAACACCTGTTAGATGGCACACGGGAAATCCCGAAACGGACCCTTGGGAATGGCGCATGCGCGTATTGGACGAGCGCGACGACATTGCCTATTCCAAAGTGTTTTTCAAAAAAAGCGGCTACATTACAAGAGCATGGGCGCCTTATTTTATCGCGGCAAGGCGAAACAACATGACGTTCGAAGATGCCTTTATAAATGGAACCATCAGCCAGTTTGCAAAAAAAATATACGATATTATCGCCTCTGAGGCGTGGATGCCACTGCATGTCCTCAAAACGCTCGCCAAAATTGACAAAGAGGACAAGTCAAAATTTGAGGGCGCGCTGACTGAGCTTCAAATGAAGCTGTTCATCACTATGTGTGGCAGAGAACAAAAGGTGTCACTGTCTGGCAAAGAGTACGGCTGGTCATCCACCGTATTTTGCACAACCGAGAAATTCTGGGGCGAAGACGTCTTTATAAGTGCCGGAAAAATGACGCGCGATGAAGCGACTCAGGCAATTCACAATCACGTTTTAACACTAAATCCCAGTGCAGACGCTAAAAAAATAGCTAAATTTATCAAGGGGTGATACGCATCAAATTGTCTATAAGGAACTTTTTAATCTTAAGTTGCGTCTAATCCCTATAAATGCACCTTAACTTATGAAGAAAAAAAGGAGACTTTAATATGAAATTCACAACAAGTAAATTAGCTGTATTGACCTTGGTAGGCGTATTGTTCCTCTCAGGGTGTTCGAAAGTAGATGAAAAGCCAGCAATTAGCGAGACAACAGCAGAAGTCACTATAGAAACAACGGTAGATCCTGCGGCGGGTATCAGCTTACCAGTTAATGATCCTGGTGCAAAAGCCATGCAATTTGACAAACTCATTGAAGGCATCAAAAGTATTACACTTAAAGATATTGAGGGCAATGTGGTGGAAAGAGTATTTAGTGCTGAAGAAATGAAAGCGATTGAAACGGCATTCAACGAAAGCTATATCATGGATACCGCTTATATTGAAATGATTACTGGCTACAGCATGACCATCGCACTGGAAAATGGTGAAGACGTGTTTATCACAAGCTATGGCGATCCTGTTTTTATCGTAGCGCGTGTTGGAGATGGTAACACGTATCATTTGGGCTGTGAAACAATCGCTACAATTTTACTTGAAGGCATGAATTAATCATTGGGTATATATAACTCAAGAGGAGTGTGTAACCATGTTGAAGAAAATATTGATTTTTACTATACTGGCACTGATGTGCTGGGCACCAAGCTTTGCGGCCGATACAATCCGAATCGAAATCGATGGAAAACCTTTAACACTTGAGGTTGCACCACAAATCGAGAACGGCCGCACACTGGTTCCATTTAAAGCGATCTTTGAAGCACTTGGTTTAAAAATCGACTGGATCGGAGAGCAACGGATTGCAACGGCATACAACGCCGACATGAACGTTTCGGTCAAGATCGACGCAACTTACGGCAACATCAACGGCGAACTCATTGCACTGGAAGCACCTGGAAAAATAGTGACTGGGCGCACGCTCGTGCCGCTAAAATTTATCTCTGAGGCGTTTGGAAGTAAAGTCGTTTGGGATCCAGACAAGCGACTGGTTTCTATTAAAAGTGGCTTCAAACCTTATGTCTACACTGAAGCTTTACCAACAGTGGATTCTATTGAGAAGCTCAAATTAATCTTAGAATACGCCGGTAAATATACGCAGTATGTTTACCCAATCCGCGAGGATATCCTCTTGGCGCCTACACCGGTAGATAAGGGCAATGAACCTTCTATTGCACAGCCGGAAGCCGCACCCTCTACAAACTCGGACCATAGTTCAACGAATGTACAAGTCGAAGGGGTAGATGAAGCGGATAACGTCAAGACAGATGGCAATATTATCTATCAATTACGTGCACAAGATTTAAAAATCACGGATATTTCCACAGGCATTATGAAGACTATCGCAACCGTAAAATTTGAAGAAGGCTCAGGCGCTACCGAGTTTTATCTATATGATAACAAACTCATCGTCATTGGAAACAGTCAGATTTTTTATCCGATGCTTGAGAAATTTGCGCCAGGTTTTATGCCGATGCCACAAGTGACGCCTAAAACGCTCATAACTTTCTATGACGTCAGCAATCCTGCAAAACCGGTTCTGATCCGAAAATATGAAGGCGAGGGCAATTACGTAACCTCTAGATTGACTGGTGGCAAACTTTACATGGTCCTGAATAAATGGTTGATGTCGTATAGCCTTACAGCTGAAAACGTCTTGCCGACATTTACGGATAAATTGATTATTAAAGGTTCTGAAGTTTTACAAACTTCAAAACTCGATTTTGATACTTTGAGATATTTTCCAGATACTGTAGAGTCCAATTTGATGATCACGCTTGGTTTCGACCTTGATGTGATGACTGAGAGCCCACACACAGGGGCCTATCTTGGCAATAGCACAAACGTCTATGCCAATACAGATTCTATGGTAGTTGCCATGGACCGTTATCACTATGATTTTAGAACGATAAGTGACACCTTTGCACCAACTTTCCAAAATACAACAGAGCTTTATAAATTTAACCTCATCAATGGAACCATAGGCTATAGTGCTAAAGGGTCTGTACCTGGACGTGTACTCAACCAGTTTTCTATGGATGCGTATGGCGGCAATTACAGAATTGCCACAACGTCTGGAGAAACATGGTTAGACACCTCACAAAACAATATCTATGTACTTGGGAGCAATATGGCCCTCAAGGGTAAATTGGAAGGTTTAGCACCTGGCGAGCGCATCTACTCAGCAAGATTTGTAGAAGATCGCGCCTACCTCGTGACATTTAAGCAAGTGGATCCATTCTACGTCATAGACCTCAAAAACCCACTTAGTCCTAAAGTTTTAGGCTACTTGAAAATACCTGGATTCAGTGATTATCTTCATCCATATGATGCAAACACGGTCATCGGATTTGGTAGAGAGACCATCGAAACCGCCAATGGGCCAATCCTCGGCGGTATCAAAATCGCCATGTTCGATGTGACCGATGTCACCAAACCGGTTGAGAAGAGTAAAATTGTTCTAGGAACCAGCAACAGTTATTCTGATGTGCTTTATAATCATAAAGCGCTCCTGTTTTCAAAAGAAAAGAATCTTTTTGCATTGCCAGTGACCCTTTATAAGGGTGTTGGCAATGAAAACCGACTTTCCTTCCAGGGCGCCTACGTTTACAGTATCAGCCCAACAACGGGTTTTACACTTAGGGGTACATCCACACATCTGACACAACCTGAGGTTGATGACAGTATCCTCAAATGGTATGACACAACTAAGAATGTCAGCCGCATCATATGGTCTGGCACAACGCTTTATACCCTTTCTGAGTATGGGATCAAGAGCCATAACTTAGATACGATGATAGAAAAGGAAACATTGATTTATTAGAATAGTAAATGACCGAGGCATGCTTTTATAGCGGCCTCGGTCATTTCTTTTATTTATCATTTTAGGTTATAATAGAGAAAAAACAACATATTTGGAGGGTTTTGATATGGTGACCAATGAAAAAATTATCAACTGTGAAATTACATTAAAACTTGCATCGACTTGTTAAACTTGTCTTGGTACATAAGAAGATCTGCCTCTTCGATAAGTGCGTTCAAGGTGACTGCAGTACTTGGATCGTAAACCGCAATACCGTAAGAAAATGTCGGTTTGACGGCCATGATTGTACAGTTATCGAGGGCAATTTTAACTTTCTCGATGAGTGCCAAAGCATTTTCTATATCACATTGTGGCAGGGCAATCAAAAACTCGTCACCGCCCATGCGGACGATATGGTCAGCTGTTCGAATGCGCTGTTTGAAGCTTTCTATGATAATCTGAAGAAACTTGTCACCTTGGGCGTGGCCATGCGTGTCGTTGACATTTTTCAACCCATCCACGTCAATGAATATTAGGGACATTCCAATGTTAAGTCTTTTGCAATGTTTAATCTCATTGTTGACGATCTCTAATCCTGCAGATCTTGGATAAGAACCTGTGAGCGTATCAGTCATGGCGAGGTATTCGAGATTTTTATTGAGCTTTTCATTTTGTTCTAGCGTCATCTTTAGTGTTTCAGTTATCTGAGCATTTACGATTAGTTCTGCTTGAAGTTTTGACTTAGTAATAAATGCATTGAAACTATCGCCTTCTTTTTTATAGGCCAGAAAAATAATCAGTAAAGTGATGAGCGTTGTATTGATAAAATAGACAAACAGTTCGCTTAAGCTCGATTGAGACAAGGTTGCAGTCAATCCAAAAAGTATGACATAGGGCACACCACAAATTAGATTGAGCCATCTGGTGCTAACGCTTGCAAAAATAAAAACGAAAAAGATATCGACGATATAAATTTCAAGCGCCAACTGTGTCTGTGGGTGATAAGGTCCTTTAACCATATAAGCATATAGAATCATAATGGCGGATGATACGACGAAACAAACTAAAATAAGTGAATGCATCCATTCCAGCGTCTTATTCTTCTTTTCTTTGACTAAAAATAGATAAAGGGCATAGACAATCAAAGAGCCGATAAGCACCAATCGAGCAGAAAGCAAGCTTAACTTATAGAAATTTGTAAGATCTTGCAATATAAAGACAGAAGTGCCAATCAGCCCCAATGCGACGAGGCGTTTTCCTAGAATTTTGGTTTCTTTAATCTGGCTAATGTAATAAGCCTCTGCATCTGTGGCAGATACTGTGCGAGATTTACCAATAGACATGTAAATCCTCCTCAAAAAGGGTGTACCCTAAGTAATTATATGAGATTTATTACCTACATTTCTAGGTAATTTATACTATGATGTCTATTGTAGCACGTTAGAATCTCAATTTCTATATAATTAATATTTAACAACTTAATTATTTGATCTGACTTGTACAAAAAAAGCGACAACCCTTGAAAATAAAGGTTGTCGCTTTTTTATTTCTTTTTATCTGATTTGGCCAATTTGGCCTCAATATTTTCAAAATAAATCCAGCCGCGACGATTGAGGTATCTAACGTACATAATGAGTCGATCGTAGACGGGCTCGCAGCTTTCACCAAATTTTGTTTTGATGATTTCGCCGATTTCATAGATGTTGCGTTTGCCATCGATGGCTTTCCAGACCGTTGAACCGAGGTCATCAAATTTCATATCTGATGTGCTCGATTTTTTGACGAGCCAGTTGGCCGCTTTTTGTATCGGATGATTGTGATGAAAGATGAGTAGGACTAAACCGTTTTTTTCTGTCCATTCAGTGTGCTTGATATGAGGTACGAAAAGTAGAAAGTTATCTTGGGGTATTTCTTCCCTGACTTGCTTTTTTTTAAAGAACATATAAAGGCTCCTTCTGAGATAGGAAACTGCTGAGAGGCTGGCTCTCAGCAGTCTGTGACAACATTATTTCGATTTTTTACCGTTTAATTTTTTGCCGTTTAAGTTATTGCCATCCACTTTGATGATGAGTTTGTACATGAAGGCACATAGAAGCACGCACATTAGAGCTGACATCCAAGGGCTTGCAGTAAGCACTGGGAAAAGCTTAGGACCGATTGCGAGCGTACCCGTCCATCCTGCGATGGTAAATACTGCAATTAAGATACCCATGATGGCATCGCCAGCAACGAGGCCAGAAGCCAATAGTATGCCTTTTTCTGTTTGCTTTTTGAGAAGTTCTGAATCGAATTTGAATTTCTTATCGACGAGAACTCTAACGATACCACCGATGACAACACCCGCTGAGAGGTGGATTGGGAGGTAAAGACCAAGTGCAAATGGAAGCACTGGGATTTTCATAAGCTCAGCCATAATGCCAAATACTGCACCTACAAGTACGAGATCCCAAGGTAAGTTACCGCTCATGATTCCTTTAGAGATCATAGACATAATGGTCGCTTGTGGCGCTGCAATTTGTTCACCACCAATACCGTAAGCTTGGTTCAACATGAGGATGACAAAGCCAACGGCAGAAGCAGATGCAATGATTCCGATCATCATACCGATTTCTACCTTTTTAGGTGTACCACCGATGATGTAAGTTGTTTTAAGTGATTGTGCCGTACCGCCTGCTACAGCAATAGCCACACAAATGGTTGCACCAGCGAGGATCGCTGCAATCATACCGACATCGCCAATTGTACCTGTAGCTTTAAGACCCGCAGCGGTTAAAAGAAGCGATGCAATCGTCATACCTGAAATTGGATTGTTTGAGGTACCGATAACGCCAACCAATCTTGCAGAAACAACCGAGAAGAAGAATGCAAAGATTAGAACTAAAAGACCGCCGACAGGTCCGATTGTAGCACCAGCCATTGGAAGGAACCAAGAAACGAAGAATACCATTGCTGCAATGCCGATAACCCAAGTCATTGGAATATCAAGATCGCTTTTTTTCTTATCAGTTTGTTTGTGTCCCATACCAGCCATAGCTGATTTGAAAGAACTAACAATTGTCGGTGCATTTTTGAAGATACTGATGAAACCACCAGCGGCAACGCCACCAGCGCCGATATATCTGACATATTTACTCCAGATGCCCCAAGCGCCAAGATTAGCGATGACGTCTGAAGCGGGGAAGATTGGCGTAGCAACGGTAGAACCGAAGAAACTGATTAATGGAATGATGCCAAGCCAAGCGACAAGTGCACCGGCAAACATGTACATACCGATTTCAATACCGACGATGTAACCAACACCGATAAGTGACGCTAAAACGTCCGCACCGATGATTGTATTTTGAAGGGGTTTGATGTTCCATTCTGGCTCGTATTTCCAAAATCCAAGTCCTTCAGACGCGAATTTATAGATGAAACCAGAAACGAGACCTGTAAGCATCATCGCAAGGCCTTTGCCGCCTTCTGATGCAGAAACGAGCACTTCTGCCGCTGCCATGCCTTCAGGGTAAATCAAATTACCATGTTCTTCGACGATTAAGAATTTTCTAAGCGGCACAACAAAAGCGATACCTAAAAGTCCGCCTAGGATACCGACGATTGTAATCGTCATAAGTGATAAGTCGCTGCCTAATAAAATAACTGCTGGAAGACAAAAAATAAGACCGCCTGCTAAAGATTCTCCCATTGAACCCATAGCCTGAATAACATTGATTTCTAGAATGTTATTGTGTTTAAATAGACCTTTTAAAATACCTGTTGCAAGAATAGCCGTTGGTAGACCCGCTGCAATTGTCATGCCGACTTTAAGTCCAAGATATGTGTTAGCCGCACCGAAGATCACTGCAAAGATAATACCAGCAATGATTGATAACCATGTTAATTCAGGCAATGCCTTATCAACTGGAATGTACGGAACATACGCTTCACCTTTACAGTCGCCATACGCTGTGTAATGTAATCCCTTTTGTTCTGCCACGTTAACGCCTCCTAAATATTTTAGTCGTTCGTTAAAAGTGTAGCATGCTTACTGGCTTGCAACAATTGAAGAAAAATTAACAAAGCCTTACATAGCCATATAAAAAATACTTTTTCTTAATACGCGTCTCATATTAATGTGAAAACGAGGGTCTTATTTAAAATAAGTATTTGAAAACGCTGAATATTGGGTACATAATAGAAGTTGTAAGAAAATTCATAATCTTCAGCATTTACTAAAGAGCAAAGAAGGTGTATCAATGGATGAGAAATCCGTAGAACTGGTTTTAAAAAAAATAGTCGACATCGATAAAAAGACGCATGACGAGGTGAATCGAGTTCAACTCGAAATTGTCGAACGTGAGAAACAATTAAAAAGTATTATCAATGAAATTGAGCAAAATTCCATTTTACATCAGACACAGCATGGCAAGACTCTTTTTGAACGCATCTTGGCTGAAGCTGAGGCGGAACAAAACAAAATCCAAAGCGATTGCGATGCGATGCTGACTGGAATGGATCAAATTTTTGAAGACAACAAAACCCAGATGCTTGAAAAAGCTTTCCAAAAACTATCTATAGATAAGTGGGGGTCTTAATGGATAAGGTGAAAACGCATGCGGCAGCAAATGCCAAAGCGAACGCCATGCTTGGTAAGCTGCTAAAAGATAAAGATTACATTGAACTTTTAAAACTGGATACGGTGGAAGATGTCTTAGAATACCTAAGACTTGGAACGCATTATGCCAAACTATTCATTGATTCTGAGGACGATGCGGAAAGTATAGAGCTTTTAATGAAACGACATTTTTTTAACGCCTATGAAAAGCTTTATCATTTCTACATCGATGCATACCGGAATTTTTTTAAAGCGTTGTTCACACGTTATGAAGTTGAAAATCTCAAACTCTATTTGAGAGCACTATCAAGAAATGAAAATTTGAGTCATATTACGAATCATTTGATATATTCATCTTTGTATTCTAACATCAATTATGAATCACTGAATCAAGTGACGAGTATTAAAGAATTCCTAGACGCAATTAAGGGCACAAAGTACCATGCAGTACTTGAACCTTTTTCGGATGAAGAACCAGTAAGCATGATTTTTCACATGGAAATGGTGCTTGACAGAGGGTATTTCAATCAGCTGTACGAATCGATTACGGCACTCAATCAAACAGATAAGAAGTTGATGCTTGAACTGCTCGGTATCAATGTAGACATTTTGAACATTCAGTGGATTTATAGAGGTCGTAAATACTTTGACATCTCATCAGAGGAGCTGTTCAACTTCACGCTCAACGGAGGAGAACGCTATGATTATAAGGAATTGAAGCGATTTTGTTACATGGATTTAGACGATTTCAGACTATTTATTTCGTTGAGCGACTACAAATTAATTTTCCAGGATAGAGAGTACATGATGGAGCGGGCGATGGAACGACACCTGTATTACAAACTCGATGATTTTACGAAAAAAGGTGGCCTTTCAATCGCATTACCTGTCATACTTTTGTTCAAATTTGAATATGAAATAAGAGATTTATTTACCATCATAGAAGGTCACAAATATCACTTTGAGGATATTCACGATCTATTGATCAGGGACTTAAGGAGGGAGCGATAATTGGCTATTAAAAAACTTGCAATGGCAAATGTTGTGTGTCATCGCGACGGACTTGACGAGATCATCCGTGATTTGATCCTCCTTGAAAAATGTGAATTCATCGATACTTTTTTAGAAATCAACGAAGGTGAATTCAGTATTGGCATTTCTGAAGATAATGCCGACGAAATCCTCGACATGGAGGACATCGTCCCGTTAAAGGAAAACAAGGAAATCAAACAGGTGATTCAAAAATTGGATTTAACCCTGATGAGCCTCAATTACAGGCCAGAGGTCACCAAGAAACATATGCGTGGCGAACAGAACTTTTTGCGGCTCAAAGAGGAAGTCGATGCGCTAAGTACAAATTTTGCGAATCTCACCGACGAAGTCAATCAAATTACACAAAGGCTAGAGAAGCTTAAAGAGCTCAAAGTTGTCGAATGCATCAAAAATATCGATATCGATTTTGAAGAGCTAGAGAAACTTAACTACTTCACGATGAAATTTGGCTTTTTAACACGTGAAAAGGCGAAGAGAATTTCTCAGAACTACGACCATATCAAAGCCATCGTTCTTCACGTTGGCACCTTTGAAGAAAAGGAAGTTTATATCGTCCTATCTCCAAAGAGCATCGATGTCGAGATGGGCAGAATTTTAAGAAGTACGGACTTTGTAGAAATCAAGCTTGGGGACACATTTCTTGGGACACCCAAAGCCATGATGGAAAAGAATAATAGCGAAACAGCTAAAAATCTGAAACGACTCATAGAAATTCAAGAACTGACAAAAAAAGATATTAGAGACCGCAGTGAATCCATCGACATCCTTTATTCTAAATTAATCATGGAAGGAAGAATCGATCAAGTGCGCACTAAGGTCGCTGTTACTGAAAATTTTGCTTATATTTCAGCATGGATTCCAGAGGCTTTCAAAGACAAACTCGATTCAGTGTTAGAGAGAACATCAGAAATTCTTGTTTCTTATAAAAATTCTAATGAAGTATCTTCTAACATTTCGGTGCCTACATTTTTAAAGAACAACGCCTTTTTTAAGCCTTTTGAAATGCTCGTCAATATGTACGGTGTACCAAACCATAACGAAATCGATCCAACGATCTTCTTCGGACTCGCCTATACGTTTATGTTCGGCGCCATGTTCGGTGATTTGGGTCAGGGTATGGTTATCATATTGGCAGGTCTACTCTTAAGGAAAAAAGTTAATGCTGACTTTTGTGGTATCTTGACTAGAATCGGTATCGGGTCGATGGTATTTGGCGTCATTTACGATTCGTTTTTCGGATATGAACATCTGATTTCGAAGGTATTGCCATTACCAATCTACATTAGACCTATCGACAACATCAATCTCGTGCTAATTGTATCCATCTTGGCGGGATTGGTTCTAGTTTATATCAGCTACGGTTACAGTATTGTCAATAAACTCAAACTTGGGGATCTTGAAGAAGGCGTATTTGGAAGAAATGGAATTAATGGCGTGGTGTTACTCACGTCGATACTGCTACTGGTTTATGAGCAGGTCATGAGTGTAAACTTCGTTCCGAATCTACTTATGTACGGCATCATAGGGTTAAGTGTTCTGCTATTACTCATTAAGCAGCCACTTACCAATGCCATTCATAAAGAAGAACGGCTATATGACGAGGGGGCAGGGTCTTACTACGTTGAAAGTGGTTTTGACCTACTTGAGACTTTTTTAAGCATTTTAAGTAACACAGCGTCATTTATCAGAATTGGCGCGTTCGCTCTGAATCACGTGGGATTATTCATTGCATTTCATACGCTTGCCAAGATGATTGGGAGCACTGGCGGGGACATATTGATGTTCTTTGTTGGAAATTTAGTGATTATTGCCCTTGAAGGCTTGGTTGTATTCATTCAAGGCTTGAGATTGTTCTATTACGAATTATTTAGTAAATATTATACGGGAGAAGGCATTTTATTTTCTCCGGACAAAATTTAGGAGGGTGCTATGATTTATGTGTTTATTTTAGCGATGATTATATTGATAACGATTGGCCTTGGTATTTTCTATTACTATCAGCCAACTGTGGCCACGGCAAATAGAAAGTTGAAGCTTATTTTTGGAACGAATGTGACGTTATTCATCAGTGTGATTTTACTGGCCACTATTTCTATATTCTCTGGGGCTGCATTTTCAACCAACGCGGCACCTGTTGTAGCCGTGGCAAACAATTCCGCGGGACTCGGCTATATTGCAGCGGCCATTGCGACAGGGCTTGCTACCATAGGTGCGGGTTACGCAGTTGGCAGCGTTGGGTCTTCAGCACTAGGCGCGGTATCTGAAAATCCAAAAATTCTAGGTAAGACGTTGATATTCGTAGGCCTTGCAGAAGGTATTGCCATCTATGGTCTGATTATCTCCATCTTGATTTTAGGCAGATTATAATGAGATCTTATTGCCTTTGTGAAAAACAGGAAACTATGACTGCTATGAGGCTAGGCGGTATTGAAAGTCAGCTCGTCACATCGGAGGATGAGGCCAAACGGCTCATAGAAGCACTTTTGGCGGATAAAACCATCGGTCTCATAATGATATCTGAAAATATTCATAACAGGCTGAAGGCGTATATTATGGAAGTGAAGCTACTTAGAAAAGACACGCTTATCATACAGATTCCTGGACCCGAAGGGTTACAGGACAAAGACTACATCATGAAGTATATCAAGAACTCTATTGGAATAAAGTTGTAAAGAAGGTGATACTATCATAACAGTTGAGATGAAAATAGAATTGTTTTCAAGAATGGTGATTGAGAAAAATCTATCGGAAGATAAACGCAAATTGGAAGCGCTCAATCGCAAACACGCCAAAGTGCTCGATGATATGGAACTCAAATGTCAAAAGCAACGTGTTACCTATTTGGAAAATGTTGAGGAAAAAGCAAAGGACAAAAAAAGACGCATTCTTTCTAAAGCCCAATCTGAAGTACAGAATCGCCTCTTGGTGAAAAAAAATGAAATGGTTACATTGATAAAACGCGAACTTATGGACGCTCTTGAAAAAGAGACGTCAACAGACGCCTATAAAGCTTATTTTAAAAGAAGATTGGCTGAGGCTCTTGCAAGTTTAGAAGATAAAGATGATTTAGTCATTGGTCTCAAAGCGAAAGATTTTGTTTTGGTAGCGGATGACATGGAAACAACCGTGGACGACAAGATTCTGGGTGGTTTCTATATTGTCAAAGGCAGTCGTGTTAAATATGACTATACTCTAAATAGCGAAGTGAACCGAATGAATGAATTTCTTGGGCTCATGATTGAATCGCTTTATGAAACAGTTGGGGAGGAAAGTCATGAGGACGAATGAAGGCAGTATCATCTACATCAACGGACCTGTTATAAAAGGCACACATATGGGTCAGTTTCAGATGCGCGAAATGGTCATGGTCGGCGAGAGCATGCTGATTGCTGAAGTGATTGGCCTTGATGATAATGTTGGAACCATTCAAGTTTATGAAGAAACAGAGGGCATCAAGCTCGGCGAGAAGATAGTCGGACTTGGTACACCACTTTCACTAAAACTTGGACCAGGTCTAATCGGGAATATCTTCGATGGCATTGGCAGACCATTAAATATCATAGAAAAAATGAGTGGTAATTTCATGCCTTTGGGTATCGGCCTGTTGTCGATTGACCTTGAAAAACCATGGGACGTTATGATGAAAGTCACAGATGGTGACCACGTTAAGGGGGGTCAAATTATCGCAGAAGTGCCAGAATCGGACCTCATTTTACACAAGATTATGATACCACCAAGTGTTGAAGGCATTGTCGAGTTTGCGTTACCAAGTGGTAGTTATAACTTAGAGACTGTATTGTTTAAAGTAAAAGATACGTTAGGCAAAACCACGGATATTAAGATGTATCAAGATTGGCCAGTCAGGAAAGCGCGACCTATTGGGACGCGTATGCGCATATCCAAACCGCTTATTACGGGCCAAAGAGTTCTCGATACGTTCTTCCCGATTGCAAAAGGCGGCACTGCTGCAATTCCAGGAGGATTTGGTACTGGAAAGACCATGACGCAGCATCAGCTCGCCAAGTGGTCCGACGCGGATATTATCATCTATATCGGATGTGGGGAGCGCGGTAACGAGATGACGGACGTTCTTGAAGAATTTCCAAAACTCGTGGATCCAAGATCTGGAAAAGCTATTATGGAACGGACTGTGCTAATTGCCAATACCTCAAACATGCCGGTAGCGGCACGCGAGGCAAGCATCTACACAGGTATAACCATGGCGGAATACTTCAGAGACATGGGCTATCATGTTGCGATTATGGCGGATTCTACCTCTAGATGGGCAGAAGCCCTGAGAGAGATCAGCGGTAGACTTGAAGAAATGCCTGCTGAGGAGGGGTATCCTGCGTACTTGTCGTATCGTTTAGCTGAATTTTACGAGAGAGCAGGCTATGTTAAAACGCTTCAAGGCGATGAAGGTTCCATAACGATCATAGGTGCTGTGTCTCCAGCGGGTGGTGACTTCTCTGAGCCAGTAACAGAAAATACTAAGCGCTATGTCAATGCATTTCTTGCGCTTGATAGGAAGCTCGCTTACGCGAGACATTATCCGGCCATCAATTGGCTAACGAGCTATAGCGGTTATTTGAAGATGCTAAGCGAATGGTACACCGACAATGTCGGAGAGGACGCTATTCCACTTCGGAACAAAATGATGGGGCTCCTTCAAGAAGAGAGCAAATTGCTCGATATTGTACAACTGGTCGGCGAGGATGTTTTACCGGATTCTCAAAGAGTGATCTTAGAAATCGCAAGAGTTGTCAAAACGGGCATACTACAGCAGAACGCTTTTCATAAGGACGACGCGTTTGTGCCGATGGAAAAACAGTTCAGCATGCTCAGAACGGTATGGCATCTTTATGAAAGGGCAAATGGTTGCGCAGAGCTGGGAATCCCGATATCGCTCATCAAAGATACCGCGATTTTTGAAAAAGTCACGAAAATGAAGTATACGATTCCAAATGACAATTTAAATGGGATTCAAGAAATTGTCTCCGAAATAGATACTTATTATGACGCTTTGATAGCGCAATACAACTAGGTGATAAGATGGTAAAAGAATATTTAAAGATAGACAAAATAGAAGGCCCACTTATATTCCTTAAGGGAATCAAGGAAGCTAGATATGGTGAAATTATAGAGATTAAAATGGCGCATGAAAAAAGGATTGGTAAGATCATAACGATTGACGAGAACTTAGTTGTCGCTCAAGTTTTTGAGGGGACATCAGGCCTTAGTACGGTCAATGCCTCCGTAAGGTTCACGGGCGAACAGATGACGATCAATCTTTCTAAAGACATTTTGGGACGTGTTTTTAATGGACTTGGCAACCCAATCGACGGTGGCAGTCCCATCTATTCTAAAAACAATTTCAATATCAATTCAAGACCAATCAATCCAGTTGCAAGGCGATACCCGAGAGATTACATTGAAACGGGGATTTCGTCAATCGATGTTTTGAGCACGCTGATCAGGGGGCAAAAACTGCCTATCTTCTCAGGTAATGGCTTGCCGCATAAAGAACTCGCTGCCCAAATCGTAAGTCAGGCAAAAATTTCTTCCGCTCTGGATGAAAATTTTGCCATCTGCTTCGTCGCCATTGGTGTCACAAGGGATGAAGGCGCTTATTTCGTCGAGAAATTCGAAGAAAGTGGCACGCTGAGCAACGTCGTCATGTACATGAATTATGCCGATGATCCAGTAACCGAACGCTTAAGCATTCCGAAATGTGCATTGACAGCAGCCGAATATCTAGCTTTTGAAGAAGATATGCATATCCTTGTCGTTATGACGGATATGACCAACTATTGTGAAGCGCTGCGCGAAATTGCTTCTGCAAAAGAAGAAGTACCTAGTAGAAAAGGGTATCCAGGTTATCTTTACTCAGATCTCGCCTTTATCTACGAAAGGGCTGGCATGCTCAAAAATAAAAAAGGATCTATCACGTTTATTCCGATTTTAACGATGCCAAATGATGACATTACGCATCCAATACCTGACCTTACAGGTTACATTACCGAAGGTCAAATCGTATTGTCACGCGATCTTGCCAATAAGGATTTAAACCCACCCATTAATGTCATGCCGTCACTGTCGCGTTTGATGAAAGACGGCATCGGCGAGGGATTTACACGTGAAGATCATCCAGACCTTGCCAACCAGCTCTTTTCATCGTTCTCTAAAGTGCTTGATGTACGTTCTTTGGCTCAAATCATAGGAGAATCAGACCTATCGGATACGGATAAACTGTTTATGGAATACGGCAAAATGTTTGAACAAGTCTTTATCAATCAAGGATTTTCTGAAAGGCGAACGATTATACAAAGCCTTGATCTTGGGTGGAAAACACTGTCGATTCTGCCTCCGGAAGTTTTGGATAGACTGGATGAAGCGACCATTCTCAAATATCACAGGAGATGATGCCATGGAAAAATTGACGCCGACCAAAGCCAATCTGATGAAATCAAAATCGCTGCTGATATTTTCAAAACAGGGCTATCAGCTCCTTGATAAAAAACGTAGCGTGTTGATTCGCGAGATGATGATGATGATTGAAGAAGTTAAGAGTCTTCAAATCAAAATTGATGAGATTTTTGTCGAAGTTTACGCGGCGCTCAATCATGCTACGGTAACTATGGGGTCAAGTGCTGTCATGGAAACGGCTTTGTCTATCCCTAAAGATGAAAATATGTCGATTCTGAACAAAAGTATTATGAACGTTGAAATTCCAACTATTAAATATGATGAGAAGCCACTTAAGCCCTATTACGGTTTTTATCGTACAAATTCTGCGATTGACATTACCGTCGTAAAAATGAGAGAAGTTCAGCTTTTGCTTTACCACCTTGCAGAGGTTGAAAATGCAGTTTTTAGGCTTGCTATCGAAATCAGACAGACGAGTAAAAGAGCCAATGCCCTTGATAAGATACAAATTCCAAAGTACGTGGAGATGACAAAATGGATTGAAGAATCTTTAGAAGAAAAGGAACGCGAAGACTTCTTTAGGTTAAAGCGACTTAAAGGAAAGAAATTTTAGGTGGATTTAAGGGAATGACGCTTGCGTCATTCCCTTTTTACATGAGATAATAAAGTGAGTGTTTTTTTACAATGATCTAAAAAGGAGAATACAGACATGATAAGTTCAAAAGACATGGTTATCATCATCTATGTTGAAGATCAGCAACGTTCTAAAGCGTTCTATACAAATCTCTTTAACGCAACCCCTGTCCTCGATGTTTTTGGCATGACAGAGATTCCATTAACCGATACCACGAGACTTGGCTTATTGCCGGGCGATGGCATCGTAAAAATTTTGGAAGGCAATGTGGACAACCCCAATCAGAACACAGCTTATCCAAGATGTGAGCTATATTTGTATGTGGACGACCCTACATATTACTACAACCAAGCGATTTTATTAGGTGGGCGCGGCATCAGTGAAGCAGCGGATAGAAATTGGGGGGACTATGTTTCCTATTGTACCGATTTTGACGGCAACATAATCGCCTTTGCCAAAATGAAGTGAGCGCTGTAAGCATATTTTAATTTCCGCGTATGTTACAATACGCAATATGGATCGTCATAAAGGAGTTTTTATGAAATTTGAAAAATCGGTCATTGATCTCATTAAGAAGAGAGTTAGTACAAGAACCTATGAAACACAGATCATTCAAGGAGACACATTAAAAAAAATTGAATCCTATTTAGAAGCAGTCAATACAGAAACTCAAATCAAAGCGCGGTTTATTTTAGCTCAAGGGATAGGAAGTGGCGAGAAAAAACTGGGAACATACGGCGTGATTTCTGGTGCCAATACTTATGTTATCGGTTTAGTCGACAAATCAGAAAGTGATGCGGCGACATTTGGCTATCTTTTTGAAAAAATCGTACTTGCAGCAACGGATCTCAATCTTCAGACCTGTTGGTTGGGCGGAACTTTTAAGAAAAGTGATTTTGAAACCCAAATAAGTATGTTTGAAAATGAACAAATTGCCATCATTTCACCCATTGGTTATAAAAAAGACAAACCACGCATCCTGGAAATGGCGATGCGCAGTTTAGTAGGTGCAAATAATAGAAAACCATGGCAAGATCTTTTTTTTGATGAAACCATTGAAATTGTACTAAATGAAAGCAAGGCAGGGCGCTATGCAGTCCCGATTGAAATGGTCAGACTAGGTCCATCTGCATCCAATAAACAACCTTGGCGTATTATAAAAAGTGGCAGCAACTATCATTTCTATTTATGTCGCACAAAGGGTTATGGCGCGATGGCCTTTGATATGCAGCTCAACGATATCGGTATTGGTATGTGTCATTTTGAACTTTCAGCGATAGAACTTGGACTACATGGAAGCTGGCAAAAGCAAGTCGCTCCTAAACTCAATAATGATTGGGAATATGTAAACAGCTGGGTTTTCGAACTTTAAGAGGACAATCAGGGAAAGATAGGCGGATGGAAAGATGACGATAAGTGGCAAGGCACTCGCGATTAGTAGCGTTTTGAAATTGACGAAATTTAAAGACAACGTGGATTTTTTTGAACCGAAACGGTCGAAAA
This sequence comes from Peptostreptococcales bacterium, assembly GCA_038246775.1. Taxonomy (GTDB): domain Bacteria; phylum Bacillota; class Clostridia; order Peptostreptococcales; family Acidaminobacteraceae; genus Fusibacter_C. Next base: position 18,802 of record JBBRVO010000042.1, read on the forward strand.
AGGTGAAGTTGCCTCAATCTCTATACAAAAACAATATTATTGAAACCGTACAAATTATGGGAAGGAACGTTCATAATATATTGCCAATTGAAGCGTCGACTAAACAACATGTCGTTTTTTTCCATGGAGGGGGCTATGTTCATGAACCCTCGCGCAATAACTTCGCAATGATCGAAAAATTCATTGAACTTGCAAAATGCATGGTCAGCTATGTTGAATATCCCCTTAGTCCCGAATCCAATGTCAAAGGCACTTTGGAGATGGTAGTTGCAGCATATAAAGCTCTAATTGAAGCGTTTCCTGATCATACGTTCATAGTGATGGGCGATTCGGCAGGCGGTGGTTTGGCACTGGCACTGGCGATACACATTAAAAATATGAAGATCAAACAGCCTGAAAAGGTCATACTCTTTTCACCCTGGCTAGACATTAGCCTTTCTAATCCAGAAATCCAGCTTTATGAAGAGCGAGATTTCATGCTTAGCGCTTCAAAGTTAAGGGAAGTTGGAAGACGGTATGCTTTTGATGTCCCTTTGGATGATTATAGAGTCTCCCCAATATATGGCGATCTCAATGATTTGGGCGACATACTCGTGTTCTATGGGTCCGAAGAGATTCTCAAACCCGACTGTGAAAAACTCATTAGTACACCAGGTCTTAAAAATACATTTATTAAGGGTCTTGAGTATGAAGACATGCAGCATGATTGGGTTGTCTTGCCGATTTTGGAACAAGATCTTGCCCTTGACGATGTGATCGATTTTTTATAAAAAAAGAGCGTTCAAACAGATTAATTTTCTGTTTTGAACGCCTTGTTTTTATTGTTATTTCTCAAACTTACTTTTAATTTCATCCACTTTATCTTTTGCTTGATCTTTCAAGTCATCGATTTTATCTTTTGCTTGATCTTTCACGTCATCCATTTTGTTTTTTGCTTCGTCTTTCAAATCGTTCGATTTTTTCTTTAAATCGTCTATGATATCTTCTGACTTGTCTTTCGCGTCATCTACCACATCACCGAGTTTATCTTTTAAATCATCTGCTTTTTCCTTTGAA
>JBBRVO010000043.1:0-19079 GCA_038246775.1 Peptostreptococcales bacterium
GGCGAATTTGCCTTTGTACTGTTTCAGTTTGCTGGGAGTAATGCTGTATTACCAACGGCGTTAACGGAATTACTCATTTCTTCCGTGGCCATATCTATGTTCCTTGCACCGCTACTATTCATTCTATATGAGAAGCTTAGCCAACTTCAACCGGACGAGGCAACCGAAGACAGAGAATCAGATCCCATTGAACCTGGCGGTCATAAGGTGATTCTTGCGGGATTTGGTCGTATGGGCACAGACGTGGGTCGGTTCATAATATCAGCAGGCATTAAACCGGTCATCATTGACAACGATGCTAACAATATCGAAGTGTTAAGAAAATTTGGTTTTGAGGTTTATTATGGTGATATAACACGACTTGATTTGTTGCAATCTGCAGGTGCGGATGAAGCGGAGCTTTTGATTATTGCTATGAACGATGTTGAAGTATCGAGGAAGTTGATAAAACTTGCTAAGAAACACTACCCTCATCTTAAAATTGCTGTGAATGCAGCGGATTACGCTTCAGCCTTTAAATTGATGGATGAAGGTGTCGCTGTTGTGCAAAGGGAAACCATGGGTAGCGCACTTGAGCTCGGTCAGGATGCATTGAAACTCTTAGGGGTTGAACCCTATGAAGCTTATAGACTGATGAGAACATTTAAGAAACATAACGAGCGGATGATGCCTGCCTTATATGAGAAGGCAAAAGAGGATGTTGAAGGTTACATATCTTTGTATCAACAACATATGGCTGAGCTTGAAGAAATAATGGTATTAGATATGAATACAGAAATGGAAGAACTTGATAAAGCATGGATGGTTAAAAACCCTCAAGCGTAACCCTATTAGTATCACTTACGCTTTGGCACTCATGCGATGAGTAAAAGTGCCAATAGGTTGCTTGAAAGATTAATCGCGTATTTGAGTTGAAAGGAAAAGCTATGCGTAGAACAAAATATCCGATACATCCAGATTTTAAGAAATATGAGCATTTGAATCCACCACTCAATAAAGTGGCTCTACCGTTCATGCAAAAAATAATAGGGCATCTTTTTAAAATGGAAAAGTCAACTGAACAAGTGGATGCGATGCGTTTGTCAATCCCAATTGAAAATGGCCTAGAGATAGAGGCACTTTTATATACACCTGTAGGAATAAGTGATCATGTACCTTGCCTAATTTACTACCATGGTGGCGGTTTTGTTCTACCGGCAGCACCGCATCACTATCTTTTAGCCAAAGAGTATGCCATACGTGCGAATTGCAAGGTGTTGTTTGTGAATTATCGTCTTGCTCCAAAGCATCCTTTTCCAGCTGCACCAGAGGATTGTTATGCTTCTTTTGTTTGGTTATGTACCAATGCAAAAGATCTTGCCATCGATTCATCACGTATCTTATTGGCGGGTGACAGTGCAGGGGGACAATTGGCTACAGTGGTAAGCTTGATGGCGAGAGATCGAGGACATAGCATGCCATGTGGGCAAATGCTAATCTATCCAGTTACGGGAAGAAAAATGGAAACGGAATCAATGAAAATTTTTACAGACACACCATTATGTAATAGCAAAGATGTTAAAAAATATCATGCATTTTATATAATAGAACCTTTATATGAAAACCATGACTATGCATCGCCAATTCATGCAAAATCGTTGAAAGATCTTCCGGAAACCTATATCGAAACGGCAGAGTTTGACTGTCTGCGTGACGAAGGCATCCTTTATGCAGAGAGGTTGATGGCTTCTGGTGTTCCTGTGCAGGTTAACAACACCTTAGGCACAATTCATGGATTTGATATTGCACTTGAAAGTGAAATTGTTAGAGAATGCGTCAATCAAAGGGTAGATTTTATTAAGAAAATGTTCATCAAACGAGGGTAAATATGAGACCTTTAAAGTGCCAGGCACCCCACAGAGTGCCAGGCACCCCACAGAGTACCTGGCACCCGACAGAGTACCTGGCACCCGACAGAGTACTGAATCATCTTTAGATACATCGTACATAATTTATCTTGTTTTCAATGGAAAAAGTGGCACGGTTGCCTTGGCTAAAACCTTTAATGCACTCAGTTCCTCTTCACTCAATGAGAGATTATGTTGTTTCATGATATCAATAGCCCATCTAAAATGCGCAATATCGCCAGGTGGCACGATGGCATCTACCCCTTTAGAAAATGTATACTTCACCGCTTGACTTGCAAGATCAAAGCTCTCAATTGGATGGTACCACGCCTTTGGGTAATCAACGGCATCACTTTCTTTCCGTTCACTTAATACCATGGATTTAAGGCCTATGATACCCATTTTCTTTTCTAGTGCCTTTTTCAGCACAAAGCTGCCATAATCATTTTTTAATAACGACACAAAGTTAAACGGGAACATGATGGTATCAAAATCATAGCGCTCCATAAGCGCCAGTGCGGCTTCTGTGGAATGCGCCGAAAATCCAATATGTTTGATAATCCCATTTTCCTTAGCTCTTACAAACGTTTCAAAAGCGCCATCTGGTCCAAAAATCTTGTCTACGTCCGCTAAATTGTAAACGGCATGTAGCTGATATAAATCAAAATAGTCCGTTTTAAGGTTCTTCAAAGATTTCTCGAGTAATGCTTGTGAACCTTTTCGAGTACGGTCTTCAGTCTTACAAGATAAAAAAATGTCTTGCCGCTTGCCAATCAGCGCTGGACCTAATCGCTCTTCGGCGTTTGAATACGTTGGTGCAACATCAAAATAATTGACGCCAGCATCTATTGCTTCTGCTACATAATTGTTTGCATCCTTTTGACTTTCATCCGCGACAATAATACCGCCAAATGCCACTTTCGAGAGCGTATAGTCAAGCTTGTTAATTTTCACCATTTGCATAAAATCACCTCCATGTACCCATCTATACCCAAAATGCCATGACAGTCTATATCAAATTTTAAAAGATATTGATTATCCAGATGTTAGTACTATGACCATAATTCTAAAAAGAGTGGGAATGAGATTTTATTTTTAAGAGGAGGAGAAAATGGACAGTATGCAAAATTCAAAAGACAAGTTAGTTGTACTATGGACGAGTGGAGATCGTGAAGTTGCACTTAAAATGGTTTTCATGTACACACTGAATTCAAAATTAAGAGAATGGTGGAAAGAAGTGACATTAATCGTTTGGGGGCCTTCTTCAAAGCTCTTAAGTGAAGATGACGCCTTAAAACTTCATATTGAAAAGTTGATTGAGATAGGTGTTGAAGTGGTTGCGTGTAAAGCCTGTTCTGATGACTATGGTGTTTCAGAAAAGCTATTGGCTCTCGGAATAGATGTTAAGTATATGGGGCAGCCATTAACGACCTATTTAAAAGAAGATGTGAAATTGCTAACTTTTTAAGGGCTAATGGGTAGGCGCTGCGAATATGGCGGTAATTGTAAATGGATGGCACCTCAATACATTTGCGCAAAGTGAGCAAAGAAAAAAAGACAGCTTTGAGCTAATTGAGATTATGCAGGAATTCACGGGTTATGAACCTAAAATGTGGGGACCGACGATGATTGGCTTTGGAAGATCAACAGGTGCCAGGCAATGTTTTTCCCTTAAAGCAAAAGCTGAGAACTTAGAAATAGTTTTTATAGAAGCAAAAGCTGGGAAGAGTCTCTTCTTACATCCCTATGAATGTGAAAATGCCATGTACCTTTTTTATATTTTAAGTGGTTTAATTATATATACGAAAGACAATACTATATTGTCGACTGGTGATTGTATATCGGCAAAAAATCTAGATGAGACAGAATATTTTGAGATCAATGAAGATGCAAAAATGTTGTTGGTAACGCAAAAAATTTTTTTGATTATCAAGTTAGTTTTGCAATTAAAATGTCTGCTGAAATGAATAAAATTCAACTTAAGGATGCCTATACAGAAGAACATTGTAATAGAACGGGAAATTTAGCATTAAGAATCGGGATCAAACTTGGACTGGTTAATGAAGCATTGAATGAACTCTTGTTTGCAAGTAAAATTCATGATCTTGGAAAGATCAATGTTGCTATTGATATTCTCAACAAACCTGGCAAATACAATACTGAAGCGTTTGCAATCCTTGATAAGGATAAAGGTGTTTTATGGGACGAACAAGTAGTGGCTGCTTTACATGAGATTTTAAGTGACTAATAAACTATAATTCAGAAAGGAATCCATATGAAAACGAAAACAGGCATCACACCGTTTATCACGCTTGTGGCGACGCAGAAGAAGCCATTCAGTTCTATTTGAGCATCTATTTGGTAATTTTGCAGATCGAGGTTTTGTGGTCATGGGACCAGAGCCTATCATGAATTTGCGCAAAGTCGCGTGGGTTACGGACCGATTTAAAATTACTTGGCAACTTGTTTGGGTATAAAGAAAAGGGATGTCATAAAAGTGATATCCCTTTTTCAAAAATCATCTGTGTGACAGACAACAAAACGGATTTGAAATATCAAGAGGCAAAGGCGCTAATTTTTTTCTATAATAGAAATAGATAAATTCAAATGAGGTGATATTATGAATGAAACATTAGAACTTATGCTGTCACACGGTTCAATTAGAAAATTCACGGATCAATTGGTGGATGAGAATCAGCTAGATATTATTATACGTGCCGCTCAAGCGGCTTCAACATCTAGTTTTTTGCAGGCTTATAGTATCATTGATGTAAAGGACCTCGTGGTCCGAGCTCAGCTTGAAAAACTGTGTGGCGGACAAGAGTGCGTTGTAAAAGCACCTGTTTTCCTAGTGTTTTGTGGGGATACACACCGTATCCAAACTGTTTGTGATGTCTCTTATGAACCAGGCTGGACGGAAACATTTATTATTGCCACTGTGGATGCCGCTTTAGCGGGTCAAAATGCAATGCTTGCAGCAGAATCGCTCGGCCTAGGTGGCGTGTATATCGGAAGTATTCGCAACGCAGCGCAAGAGGTTTCTCAGCTGCTTAAGCTCCCAGAGGAAGTCTATCCCATCTTCGGTATGTGTCTTGGTTATCCTGATGAAGCGTCAGTTGCTAAACAGCGTTTACCGAAACAGATTGTCTATCATATTGACCACTATTCAGAGATGGAAGAGGCGACGCTCGAGGCGCATGATAAAAATAGTCGAGATTCATGGTCAGAATCTGTTAGGAAAAAGTTTGTCAAGATAAACCGCAAACATATGCTGGAATTCCTACAAGACCGAGGATTTTTAAAAAAATAATTAAATTGACCATGGTGCTGACTTTTATCCAGTGGCATTTTACCTATTGTAAATGCTCATACACCATTGGAGCCGCGATGGGCATTATTTGGAAGTTGACAGTACAAATCGGGTCAATTACAATATACCTATCAGAGTTTTGATGTGTATTATAACCGCTAATGTCATCAACAATATAGGAGGAAACCCTTTGCCAGCCATCCGAACCAATCAAGGAAGAAGCAAGCTTTATAAGATCTGGGAGAGGTTTGTTACTAAAAATGAGATAGACGCATCTTCTGTCCGTAAGGGCGTTGCGGATTCTTGGATTCGAAGTAGTGCTTATGGTATTGATCCCTTTGATGAATCAATCAAAATAAAAGTTAATAAAAGTGAACTCGAACAAAGGAAACTAGCGTTCGAACCATTTCTAAAAATAGCTTTGCCGTTTATGGAAACCATTTATCACGACATCGGTGACAGCGGCATGGAGGTGAGGTTCACAGATGCGCAGGGCTTTGTGCTAGCTTATCTTGGTGATGAAATCGTATACGCCGAACGTGACCGTTATGAAGGCATCAATGTCTCAGAAGAAGAAGTGGGCACTAACGCCATAGGCATTGTCCTTAAAAGGGGATTGCCTTATCAGGTAAGTGGCCCAGAACATTATTCTAAAATGTATCACAGCATCACGACTTCTGCAGCGCCTATCAAAGATGAAATGGGCAATATAGTCGCCGTGCTCAGTATTTCTGAAAAAAATGACATCGTCCATCCACACACGTTGGGTATGATTTTAGCCTCAGCTTTAGCTATTGAACATGAACTCAAATTGATCAAGAGCAACGATGACCTTAAAAGAATGAACAATCACCTAGATGCAATCATGCAAACCATCGTTGAAGGGATTTTGACGATCACACATGAAGGCGTTATCACTGATGTCAATCTGTTCGCTCAAAAAATATTCAAACGGCAGTATTCGGAGCTCATTGGAAATAACATTGATGAGATTACTGGCAAGCCGATTATGCATATGATTCGCCATGAAATATCTGCAACTGAAGAAAAAGAAGTTCTATTCAGCGTCTGGGGGCGTAAAAGAACCATTCTATTTTCATATAAACCCATTCATTATAAAGAAGACAATCTTAAGGAGTACTTGATTACCTTCAGAGAAACCAAAAATGTCTACTCTCAAGTTAACAAATTGTTTGGTTCTAAAGCGATTTATACATTCGAAGATATCCTAGGATCGAGCAAGTTGATCAAAGAAGCCGTACGTTTGGCTAAGACCGTTGCCATGACCGATGTGACGATTCTTCTTAATGGGGAAAGTGGCACTGGTAAGGAATTGTTTGCTCAAGGCATTCACAACGAATCACCTAGGAAAAAGCACTCGTTTGTTTTTATCAATTGTGGTGCGATTCCAAGGGACTTAGTTGCCAGCGAACTTTTCGGCTATGAGGATGGTGCATTTACGGGTGCCAGAAAAGGCGGTAATCCAGGAAAGTTTGAACTAGCAGATGGCGGCACGTTGTTTTTGGACGAAATTGGCGATATGCCACTGGATACCCAAGCCAATTTGCTTAGAGTTCTTGAAACGAGAGAAGTCGTTAGAGTCGGGGGCAATGAAGTCATCCCAGTTGATGTACGGGTAATTGCTGCAACCCACAAAGACTTAGTTGAAGAGGTTAAAAAAGGGAACTTCAGAAGCGATCTTTTCTATCGGCTGAACGTCATGCCCATTCACACGCCATCCCTACGTGAGCGAAAAGAAGATATTAGGGTGCTCATCGATTATTTTTATCTTCAATTCACCAAAAACGAAAAGAAAAAAATGGCAATTGATGAAAGTTTTTATGCGCTTATGAAGCAGTTTGCATGGCCTGGAAATGTTAGAGAACTTCAAAATGTTATGCAGATGATCACCAACATCAATACCGATAAAAAGAGGCTATCAAGTCAACACATTCCCGAGTATATCAAAGAAACTGTTGGCGTTGCCACGTCACATGAGCGCGAAGAACGGTTTATCAGACCGCTCAGTTTGATTGAAAAAGAAGCCATAATCAATGCATTAAAGGCATCTGATCACAATTTGGTACAAGCTGCAAAAATGCTTGAAATTGGTCGAACCACTCTCTATAGAAAAATGGAAAAATACGAAATTTTCAAATAAATGTACCGAATAGAAACACATGTTTCGAAATGAAACATATACAACACTTAAAACACGTAAAAGTGAACCATATTGAAACACTTTTTGAATTGATGATGGATACTCATTAATTTTGAAAGTGTTTTTTTATATTTAATCATAAGAATAAAAAATATATTTGTTCTGAAAGCGAGTTGTAGGAAAGGGTGCAAAATAATTGGACATAAAGTTGAAGAATTATTAAAAAAATGGCTAGAAAATTGCATAAGTAACTATAGGAGGTGTTGAGATGAAGAATATGGTTTTAACGGTTGGCGTATGTGCTACTTTTTTTCTTGTTCTTTGTGAACAAATCACGATAACAAATATCATTTTTTCAATTATTGTCGGCGTACTCGTCTATGTATTTAATATGCATAGCGGCGAACTCGCTCGATTGTTTAACCGAAGAACGTTCTTTACTTGGCTCCTTATTGTTCCGATACTCTTTTTTGAAGTCGTCAAAGCCAATCTACAAGTGGCTAAAATAGCACTATCTGCTGATATGAAGTTGGATCCTCAAATTATTATTTATAACAGTAGAATCAATGACCCGTGGTTACTGACGATCCTTGCAAATGTAATTACACTTACGCCTGGCACGATGTCAGTGGATATCTGTGAAAGCAAATTGACCATACATTGTTTAAATCAGACTTATGCAGAGGGCTTGAATTCAATGGCTTTAGAAAAACTACTTTTTAAGATAGAAGGTGGATGTATTGGATAAATTTCTTATAGGCGCAATTATTTTTTTAGGATTAACCGTTTTACTTTGTATGGTTCGTGTCGTCAAAGGGCCAACAAAAGGGGATCGAATTATTGGCATCAACGTGATAGGTACCAAAACCATGGTCATTATTGCGATGGTCTCATTTATTTTAAAGGAAACGTATTTCATAGACGTTGTGATCGTATATGCACTGATTAGCTTTATAGGGTCTTATATGATTTCTAGAGAAATTGCTGGAGGTGCTAACGATGATTGATTGGCTCTCAAAAGGTCTAATTGCATCTGGATTGTTCTTCTTTCTAGTGGGAACAGTAGGGATTTTAAGATTTCCTGATGCCTTAACCCGCGCCCATGGTGCTGCAAAAGCGGATACGCTCGGCGCCGTTTTATGTATTTTGGGTCTAGTATTACAAGCGGGTTTTAGTCCAGTGACACTTAAGCTTATCGTGATTATTGGCTTCTTATGGACTGCGAACCCAACGGCGACTCATATGATCGCCAAAGCGATTTATTCTAAAGATTCTAAAGATTCTAAGGGGGCGTGAGGATGGATGCTTTTATAGTCATTGTATTAATCATCTTAATTGTTGGCTCTATTGCAACAGCAAAGACAAAAAACATATTAAGCGCCATCATCATTTTCATGGTGTATACGATGATGATGTCCATTTTATGGCAGAAATTGAACGCACCAGATTTAGCAATCACAGAAGTCGCTGTTGGGACAGGCATCACTTCTATGTTGTTTTTATTGACTTATAGAAAGATCAAGGTGGTAAAAAAATGAAACAATTTATAGCGGTATTGATTACAGTGGCATTTATAGGTTTTTTACTTATGGCAGTGATAGAGATGCCAGCACTTGGTTCAGATGACCCCGTAGTACACAATGAAGTTATGAATAAGTATATTGACGATGCCATGAAGGACACCGGTGCAACCAATATTGTTTCGGCAATCATTTTGGATTATAGAGCGTTTGATACATTTATTGAAGCAACTGTCATTTTCACGGCATTTATTTTTGTCAGAGTTGTTATAAAAGAAAGGGGAATAGATGATGAAAAGTAGAATCGTCACAAATGTCATCAACTTGATGTTACCTTTTATTCAAGTGTTTAGCATCTACGTAATTTTGTTTGGTCATATTTCCCCAGGTGGTGGATTTGCGGGTGGCAGTATTCTTGGCGCCAGCATGATCATGTATCGATTTTTAAATGGCAGTAAAAAGACAGATGAAACATTTAAGAAAAACTATTTACTGAAGCTCATAAGCAGTGCGCTCATCCTATATGGCGTCATCAAGGGTTCTGTGTTTATCGGGGCGTTCTTTGGCAAACATGCCACAATAGGGACTGGCGTTCCTGGCACTCTCCTAAGTGGCGGGTTTATTTTACCACTCAATATTTTAATTGGCGCGGTTGTGGCGATCGTCTTTTATTTCATTGCTTTATTATTTGAAGAAGGAGATGCAGGCCATGGCAATGTTAGGGACTAATTATATAGAGGTCGGTGCCATCATATTGTTCGGAATCGGATTTATGATTTTGCTACTCAATAACAACTTGATCAAGAAAATCATTGGCATGAATATCATGGACACGTCCATTTTCCTTCTTTTTATCACAATTGGCAATATAGACGGCAAGGAGGCCCCAATTATAGTTGGTGGTAAGATGAGTGCAGCAGGTTACATCAACCCCATACCATCTGCTTTGATGCTTACGGGTATCGTTGTAGCTGTAAGTGTAACGGCTTGTATGCTAGCGCTTACGATTAAATACCACGCATACTATGGCACCGTTGAACTCGATGAAATTAAAGCGATAAGAGGTGAAACCGATGAATGAATTTATGTTAAACAGTATAAGGTTGATTCCGCTTTTAACAATTATGGGTCTTATGATTGGCGCTTTTATCATGCCGCTGCTTAAGAGTAAGAAAATGATTTGCAGTAGCTATATGACACTAAATAGCATTGTGTTTATTCTTAACATCATCAATGTATGGTATGTTTCTATTCATGGAAGTTATATCCTTGAAATCGGACATTTCAAAGCACCCTTTGGTATCGTATTTAGAATCGGTGAGATAGAGACGGTCATAGGCCTTCTATTTGCCTTTGTCATGTTGATGATTGCTTGGTATTCCTATTTCGGACTCGAAAAGGAAATTTCAAGCAAACGGACAGGTTTTTTCTATACACTCATAGCGTTGCTTCTGGCATCGCTTTTGGGAATCGTCTACACGTATGACCTATTCAATGGTTTTGTATTTATAGAAGTGAGTACTTTGGCTGCATGTGGCATCATCGTCATCAAAGATAAAAAAGAAAATATCAGAGCGACATTAAAATACCTTATATTGAGTTCGCTAGGTTCTGGTCTTGTACTTATGGGCATCGCACTGGTCTATTCTATGTCTGGCCACTTGAGTATGGGCCATATACAGTCAGCTTTGTCAGTCAATCAAGTGGGAAATGAAAACAGTATTTTAATCAGTTTGATCTTGTTTACAGTTGGCCTAGGCATCAAAGGCGCTATGTTCCCCCTACACATTTGGTTGCCAGATGCGCATGCGTCTGCACCCTCACCATCCAGTGCAATCCTTTCTGCACTGGTTATCAAAGCGCCAATTATTTTTCTCATTAAGATCTATTACCTCGTATATGGCTATGACATACTATCTGGTACAGTCGTACTCGATTTGTTACTCATCTTTGGTTCACTCGGTATGATCGTAGGGTCGCTTTTGGCGCGTTCACAAAAGGAACTTAAAAGAATGATTGCTTATTCAAGCGTCTCCCAGATGGGTTATATTTTCTTTGGAATTGGACTCGGCAACCGATTGGGGCTTGCCATGGCCGTTTATCATATGGTTGCGCATGGTTTGACCAAATCCAGTTTATTCTTGGCAGCTGGTTCTTTTATTGAACAAACGGGTCATAAGATGATAGATGATTTTAAGGGCATTGGGAAAGAAATGCCAGTTACTTTGGGTATCTTTACGATTAGTGCACTCTCCATGATCGGGATTCCTGTTTTACCTGGTTTTATCAGTAAGTGGAATTTGTCGATGGCTGCGATTGAAAGTGGACGCATTTATTTACTCGCGATACTGCTTGCGAGTAGCTTGCTAAATGCGTCATACTATTTCCCGATTATCATCAACGGGTATTTCGGTGAGGATAATTTGGATGGCAAGATTTTCAGGTCAAAAAGTAAGCCAATCAAGACGCTCTTGCCATTGATTGTACTTACGATTGCTATGATTTTAGTCGGATTTTTATCAGGCATTCTAATCGACTTTATTGATCTTGGGCTATATTTCAATTAAAGAAATTGCATCATTTAGAATCCAATACTATCGGAGAAACCAATATGGAAAAACTATTTTTAGTGTTGCCTTTGATTATTCCAATACTTGGCGCACTTTTAATCACCAACCGAAGAATCGTTAAAGACTCGCAGATTACTAAAGTGGTTGCAGTTACGGTTATTTTGAATGCGATTATGGCCTATCTTGCGATCTATGCAAACCCACTTACAGAACTTCACTTATTAAAAGTAAACAACTTCTTGGATTTGTTTATCAGAGTGGATCAGCTCAGTAAATTGTTTACTTTGCTCGCTTCTTTTTTGTGGGTGTTAACCGCATTCTATGCCTTTGGCTATATGAAGAACAAGGAAAGACTGAGAGGGTTTTACTGTTTTTTCACGGTGACACTTGCGGTCGTGTTAGGGATAGCATTTTCAGGGAACCTCTTCACACTATACGTCTACTATGAGCTATTAACGTTATCCACATTGCCGCTTGTCGTATACAATGGCAACGAGCAATCCTTATCAAGTGGAAAAAAATACATCATTTATTCGTTTAGCGGGGCAACGCTCATACTGTTTGGTATGATGCTGCTTTATTCTGTAACAGGGACGATGGCATTTGCACCGAGAGGCATTTTGACGCAACTTGAAGCGGCAGATCACAGCGTATTGCTGCTTAGCTACATCGTGATGTTTTTAGGCTTTGGCGTTAAAGCAGCTCTAGTGCCTTTTCATTCGTGGTTACCTGATGCGATGGTTGCACCAACGCCTGTGAGCGCTTTGCTACATGCTGTAGCGGTGGTTAAAAGCGGTGTGTTCTCTTTAATAAGGATGACCTATTTTATTTTTGGCGCAACGGCAGTTCGTGCACTAGAGGCGCCAAAATATTTAATTCCGTTTGTTGTATTGACAGTTGTAATGGGTTCTTTTTTAGCATTACACCAAGACCACTTGAAAAAGAGGTTGGCTTATTCCACCATTTCGCAGTTAGGGTACATGCTTCTTGGTATACTGATGCTGAATCCAAATGGACTAAGTGGCGCAATGCTCCATATGATCAACCATGCCATTATCAAAATCACTCTGTTCTTTATTGTCGGTTCGATTACTTTGAAAACTGGGAAGAAGTACATGCATCAGATCGATGGTTTAGGATCGAAAATGCCGATATCAATGCTCTGTTTTGCGGTGGCAGCCATCTCTCTCGTGGGCATACCACCAACCAATGGCTTTGTCAGCAAATGGTACTTGGGACTTGGCGCACTAAATGGCAGCAACTTTGCGTATGTCTTTATCCTGCTGCTAAGTGCTTTTTTAACAGCGGGCTATCTGCTTCCGATAGTGGTTACAGCGTTTTTCTCAAACAGCAAAAAACATGAAGATGACCTTACGCCAGAAGCGGTGACTCTCGATCCTGAAAAAGCGATGTTAGCGCCTATCGTGGGACTTACGGTACTCATCGTGTTACTAGGTTTATTTCCAAATCCAGTTATCACTTTTTTAAATGCCATTATTGTAGACGCGTTTTAGGGGGCTCATATGACGATTATGCTTTTAATTTTAATTCTGCCTTTCCTTGCTTCAATGATAGGGTTTTACTTAGGGCGACGCAATGAGAGACTTAGGGACGCGTTCAATATACTTTTTACTGCCATTGAGTTTTTATTGGTGATCATGCTGTTTCCGCAGCTCAGTAACGGTCCAATTGAATACAGTGTACCCAATATCATGGGAACGGGTTTACATCTTAAGGTGGATCTCTTAAGATATGCCTTGTTGTTTATCACGGCATTGATTTGGTTATTGACGACAATGTATTCTACACAATATCTGATTAAGAATAAAAATAGAAACAGGTACTATCTTTTCTTTATGCTCACCTATGCAATGACAGTTGGTATGTTCATGTCTGCCAATATGCTCAATCTTTTCACATTTTTTGAAGGCTTATCCTTTACATCCTATCTCCTCGTCATTCACGATGAGGATGCCTACAGTCATGACGCAGGAAAATCTTATCTTTCCATGTCGATTGCGGGTGGTATGCTCACACTTTTTGGAATCTTTTTAGCCTTTGATTATACAGGAACGCTGGAGCTAGCGGAAATGGGTGTCACACTATCAAAGCTCGGTGCCGAAAAATACATTACAGCCGTTTTGATCATGTTTGGATTCATGATAAAGGCCAGTGTTTTTCCACTTCATACTTGGTTGCCAAAAGCCTATCCTGCTGCACCAACGCCAGCGAGTGCCATATTGAGTAGTATATTAGTTAAGACGGGACTCTTTGGTCTCATCATTGTCGTATTAGATATTCTCCCATTTGATTATGCCTTATCAATGGCTCTTTATTTACTTGGAATCGTCAATATCTTTCTCGGCGGTTGCATGGCATTGATGCAAAGAAATATTAAACGGATTCTCGCCTATAGCAGCATGAGCCAATTGGGCTTCATGTTGATGGGCGTCGGCCTCGTTGGCGTATTGGGCAAAGAGGGCGGCGTAGCACTCGCTGGAACGATTCTATATATGCTCAATCACGCGTTTATCATCGCATTGCTTTTCCTTGGAGCGGGCATCATCTATATGGTTCTCGGTGAACTTAGTATCAATTTCATCAGGGGCTTTGGTAGAGAAAAAAAGGTTCTAAAGGGCGTTTTTTTAATCGCGATTTTAGGTCAAACAGGCGTGCCGGGTTTCAGCGGTTACATTTCGAAAACGATGATCCATGAGGCGATACTAGAGGCTTCACATCTGACACACAATCCCATTTTCAAAATCTCTGAAGGGCTCTTTTTAATAGGCGGTGGCCTGACTGTCGCCTATATGGCGAAGTTGTTTTATGCCATCTTTATTGAGAATAATCCGAAATTCTATGGGCAATATAAAACAGAGATCAATAAAAGGGCTTTGATACCAATGGGTGTTTTGGCACTCATGATCGTATGGATAGGCGTATTTCCGAAAGGAATCGTCAATCAGCTACTCGGGTATGCCGAAAGCATTGGCATGCAAATACCCATTGAAATGCACTATTTTTCAATAGAGGCGATCAGTTATTCGCTAATATCTATCTTAATCGGAACTATAATATACTTTGTCGTGGTCAGAAAATTTTTAATTGTAAAGTCATCCGAAGGTGATGTGTACATCAATCCATCGCTTACATGGATTAGCCTCGAAAAAAACATTTATGGACCAATTCTTTCTGGTATCTTTAAAATCATGACGGTGCTTTTTAAAGCGGTGGACAATATGTTGCTTCACACCGTGGATTATACGACTAAGGGGATCAAATGGGTAACTGAGCTCGATAGTATCATCCTACCCAAATTTGAATGGCGCATATTCAGCGGGAATCATCGATTCGAACAGACGATTGTTACAGGTATTGATGACGCAACAGACAAATTGAAGTCTCAAAAGACAGCTTATGTGAACAAGGCCTCAGGAGAAGCGAGAAAAGTGAAGGTTATGTTAGCGGGTATCTTTGATCATGCGTCAACGGTGACGGCTTCAATCTTCCTCATTGGCATCGTCCTCATTTTCAGCTTAATATTTGTTTTTATAACGCATTAGCGTGAAAAGCCATCTTAGGATGGCTTTTTCTATAAAGACGCTTGGGTGTCGGGCATCCAAACGGCGAAATTTTTTATAACAGGGGCTGTATGTATGTAAGTGAAGGAACGCTCTGGAATCTGAAAAATGCGTTTCCGACAAATTACAAAATGACATTGCATCGAATTACAAATTTTGATAGTATTAACCAACAAGATGTGGGGGTGTTCATGAAAAAAATATTGATACTTAATGGAAGCATGAGAAAGAAAAACACGTTTTCATTACTTAAAAAAATTGAAGCTTCTTTTGAGGATTGTGACTGTGAATTTGTGAACCTCTCAGACTATGTAATAAAACCATGTATTGGGTGCGAAAATTGTATGAGAAATGGCGTTTGCAACATTGATGATGATGTAAAGGCATTATTGGATAAAATGATTGCTTCAGATGGACTAATCATTG
Source organism: Peptostreptococcales bacterium (assembly GCA_038246775.1). Classification (GTDB taxonomy): domain Bacteria; phylum Bacillota; class Clostridia; order Peptostreptococcales; family Acidaminobacteraceae; genus Fusibacter_C. The sequence goes on from JBBRVO010000043.1 coordinate 15,455, forward strand.
GAACACCGATTTATCTTAGACATATTTCGGGTTACTTAAAAATGTTGATTGACAGAGGGTGCGCTTGGTATCATAGATCGCCTCTTGTTGGTAAACCGATCTATTTTGTTACTTCAACTCAGGCATCAGGTTCAAAGAAAGCGGTAAGGTATCTGAAAGATATTTCATTGCAATGGGGGACCATTTATACAGGAACCCTTTCAAAGACAATGTTCAACATGGAAAAACCTGTAGATATAAATGAATTGAATGATTTCAAGATTTATTTGGACGCAGGACAGAAAAAAAATTACAAACCCAGTTTGAATCAAATCATTGAATTTAATACACAAAAGATATTGGCAATGTATGTACTGCCACTGGACTATGCGTTCTGGCATGAAAAAGGCTATTTACAACGTCCTTATTTTTATACGTGTCATATAAATTTGTTTAAAAAATGGGTTGGCCATATGTATTTTAAACTCTTGTCCTATTTTATTTCAAAAAATAAAGCACCAAAGTAGGGTATAAGATAACAAAGGGTCTTGGCATGTTTGTTACAACGGGTGCAAAAGTTCTGATTACGTCTAAGAGAAAAGAAGCTTTTTATAAGCACTATATAACGCCGATGCTAAAAGAGGCGGAGAAATTGAACATAGAAGTTACGGAAATTATAAAACAAATTGAAAGGGGGCATAATAAATGAATTTTTTTGGCACACCGATTAAGACTTCCGCTTCATTGTTGTTTTTTTCAGCTATACTGAGTATGGGTATTTATCTCATGCTTAGAAAAATCGAGTTAAAGAAAACTTTGGCTTAAACGATGATGGCTATTTTTTGGTATAATAGATTGAAATGGCATCACATAATTTTCAAATCAAAAACATAGAATGTGGAGGCACAACATGATGACTATAAGAAAAGCTGAAAACAAAGATTTAATCAAGATTTTGGAACTCAATGAGGAATCCGTACACTTTTTATCACCACTCACCATGGAGAAACTAGAACATTTGGTAGCACAATCAGAGCTCTTGGAAGTTGTAGAAGTAGATGGCGTGGTAGAGGCATTCGTCCTCACGATCACTGAAGGAAAAGATTATGATAGTGTCAACTATTTATGGTTCGCAGAGCATTATAAGCGTTTCTTGTATATCGATCGCGTTGTGGTCTCTGTCAAGATGCATGGAAAAGGTCTTGGCGGCATGTTGTATAAGTCGGTTTTCCAATACGCGAAGCAAAAGGATATTCCGTTTGTGACGGCTGAGATTGATATTAATCCACCAAATCCAGGCTCGTTGAGCTTTCATGAAAAATATGGGTTCAAAGAGGTTGGCCAACAATCTGTAGCAGGTGGTAAAAAGGTTGTTTCGCTTCAGGCAAGCATAAACAGATAATTCTGAAAATTTAGAGAAAAAGGTTGACGTACTGTTTTAAACCGTGTATTATCATGTTTAATAACTCAAATGCAACGACTGAGAGAAACATACCTAAACATTCTTCATAGAGAGCTACGGTTGGTGAAAAGTAGCAGGGATGTGGTATTTAATAATCACTCAAGAGCAGCAATGTCGAACGTTATAGTAGACTGAGCCGAATTGATCTTCGTTAAAGTGATCAAGGTTAACACGATGCGTCGTGCGACCGAATAAGAGGAAGGTTTATTTGATTTAAACCTCTCCAAAAGCAGGGTGGTACCGCGAGAAATTTTACTCGCCCCTCGACAATGAATCGTTGTCGAGGGGTTTTTTATTGCCAAAAATAAGGGGGTACAAAATGGAAAGGATGTTAAGAGCAACTATTGAAAATGAACCAGAAGTGCTGATGCGTGTGACGGCACTTTTAAAAAGAAAAGGGTATCAAATGAAACGTATCGTTATGCAAAGCGATGAAGATCAAATGAAAGCGAACCTTGAAATCACCATGCAAAATAACGGTCCAACCCTAGATTCGGCACTATTAGTGCTTAAACGCGTGATCAATGTCTACTCGGTCGTAGAAGTCAAACAGTGAAAATTTAGTGAAATATAAGGAGAAATCAAATGGCGAAGATGTATTATGAAAAAGACTGTAATATGGAATGGTTTAAGGGAAAAAAGGTTGCAGTACTTGGATTTGGAAGTCAAGGACATGCGCATGCACTTAATTTAAAGGAGAGTGGCGTTGAGGTTGTCGTTGGACTTTATGACGGGTCAAAGAGTTGGAAAAAAGCAGAGTCTGCTGGTCTAGAAGTAACAACTTGTGACAAAGCGGTTGCAATGGCTGACCTTGTTATGATGCTTTTACCAGATGAAAAACAAGCAAGCGTCTACAAACAAAGTGTTGAACCCAATCTCAAAAAAGAAGCGGCGCTGATTTTTGCACATGGTTTTAACATCCATTTTCATCAAATTGTCCCTCAAATAAAAAATGATGTTTTCATGGTTGCGCCTAAAGGACCTGGCCATCTTGTAAGAAGACTGTACCAAGAGGGGATGGGGGTTCCTGCACTTTTTGCTGTCCATCAAGATGCTTCAGGAAACGCGAGAGAACTTGCAATGGCATATGCCCTTGGGATTGGTGCTGCTAGAGCCGGTGTAATCGAGACCACATTCAAAGAGGAAACGGAAACCGATCTTTTTGGTGAGCAGGCAGTACTTTGTGGTGGCGTCACCGAGCTTGTAAAAGCAGGCTTTGAAACACTTGTTTCTGCGGGTTATCAAGAAGAAGTGGCTTACTTTGAATGCTTACATGAACTTAAATTGATTGTCGATCTGCTCTACGAAGGTGGGCTCGAACGCATGCGATATTCGGTGAGCGATACGGCAGAATTTGGCGATTATGAGGTCGGCAAAAGAATTATCAATGAAGCAACGCGTACTGAGATGAAAAAAGTACTGAGTGAAATTCAAAACGGTGAATTTGCAAAAGCGTGGATTTTAGAAAATATGGCCGGGCGACCTGTATTTAATGCAAAGAGAAATCAAGAAAAAGCACATCCTATGGTGAAAGTTGGGAAGAAACTCCGTTCAATGATGAGTTGGCTGCCAAATCAGGAGGGATTTGATGTCTGAAAATCGTAGCCACCAATTGACACAAGGCATAGAAAGAGCCCCACATCGATCACTTTTAAAAGCATTAGGTCTTACGAAGGCAGAAATGGCTCAACCATTTATAGGTGTGGTGAGTGCTTTTAGTGAAATTGTACCAGGGCACGCACATTTACGAACCGTAACGGACAGTGTAAAAGCAGGGATCCGACTCTCTGGTGGCACACCTTTTGAATTTCCAGTGATCGGAATCTGTGACGGTTTAGCCATGAACCATCAAGGCATGCGTTATTCACTTGCAAGTAGAGAACTCATTGCAGATAGCATTGAAGCCATGGTTATGGCACATCCGTTCGATGGCATTGTTCTTGTCCCAAACTGTGACAAAATTGTACCGGCTATGTTGATGGCAGCGGCAAGGCTTGATATTCCTGCAATAGTGGTGAGTGGTGGACCAATGCTAGCTGGAAATCATCAAGGCAAAGCACTAGATTTGAGTGCTGTTTTTGAAGCCGTTGGAAAAGTAAACGCGGGTACTTTATCCGTTGAAGAACTTGCAGTCTATGAAGAAGAAGCTTGCCCAACATGTGGTTCATGTTCAGGGATGTACAC